>NZ_JBMPOP010000006.1:0-365249 GCF_049340325.1 Undibacterium sp. Di24W | reverse complement strand
AGTCAACGTGAGCATAGTGACGACCTGCTGTTTCGTATTCTACGTGCGCTGTATTAATTGTAATACCGCGTGCTTTTTCTTCTGGAGCTGCATCGATCTGATCGTATGCTTTAGCTTCGCCGCCAAATTTCTTAGACAATACTGTCGCAATCGCTGCTGTCAATGTCGTTTTACCGTGATCCACGTGACCAATTGTACCGACGTTAACGTGCGGCTTGGTGCGTTCGAACTTACCTTTTGCCATTTTAGACTCCTAACGATTGTGAGAGATCTTCTTAAGCTACCAAGCACACGCCTGATAATAACAATGCGAAGACGATGATTTAAAACTACACTGGTGCCCTTGACGTGGATTGAACACGTGGCCTCTCCCTTACCAAGGGAGTGCTCTACCACTGAGCTACAAGGGCAGCTCTTTGCACAACACACATGCAGAGACAAAACTTTAAACTTGGAGCGGGTGAAGGGAATCGAACCCTCGTCTTAAGCTTGGAAGGCTTCGGCTCTACCATTGAGCTACACCCGCGTACGAAACTGATTCGAAACAACTTCAGCCACAAATTCTGCCTGGTGGAGGGGGCTGGATTCGAACCAGCGTACTCAGAGAGAACAGATTTACAGTCTGTCGCCTTTAACCACTCGGCCACCCCTCCCAGGGAACCCCGAATTATGGAGATGTTTGTTTTAGCTGTCAATAGCTTTTTAAGACTGCCCGCGTTTTTTTCTAAGTTTTGAAAATACGGAATGATTTTGTGCCGAAAAACATTAGAAAAAATCTAATTTCGCGCATGTGCGAGTTGATAAGAAACCAATCCTTCGAATTTACTCATTTCCTCAGAAAGCGCACTAATCGAGTTGGCTGACTTTCTGTTTAATGCCACCGCAACAAAACGCCATTCTGTTTTCCCCTCTTTTAATGAGATGATGATCGTTCCGCCAGCAACTTCATAACCGCGCTCTATCGCCAACTTACGTATCGCCACTTCGTTGGCGATAAAGCCTTCTCTAAATTGCATCACGATCGAAATTGCTTGCCGTGCTGGCAACCAAGTTTCCAACTTGTACACCCAAATCATGCACGCAGCAGAAAGAAAAGCCAGTAGTATTGCTGCAGCGTAAAAGCCAACACCTACCAAGATTCCAATGGCAGAAGACGCCCATAAAGATGCTGCAGTGGTTAGACCGCTAATACTAAAGCCTTCCTTCATGATCACACCTGCCCCCAGAAATCCTATACCGGTAACAATGCCTTGTATGGTTCGGGAAGGATCTAGTGCCACCGGAGCTAGCGAGCGTGCGCCAAACCAAAAATCAGGATAACCAGCAATTACCACCAAAGCTGCCGACGCCATGCAAACCAGGCCATAAGTTCGCATGCCAGCAGCGCGCCCATGATAAGAACGTTCATATCCAACCACAAAACCCAATAACATCGCGCCTGTGAGGTTGAGAAAAATAATGGTATTGGCCCCTAACTCTGCGCTAGACCAAAAGTGGGCGGTATATGAAGCTAGGGTCGTCATGCTATGTGCTCGTATTCGATTTATATAATTTTCAGTTTAACAAGCGAACACCAAGCTGTCTAAGAAATATCACCGAAGTTCAATATTTGACTAAATCATGGCTCACACAAGCAACAATGAACTTCTCTTCTCAAGATCGAGTCACAGACCTAATTCTCTCCATGCCCCATTGACAACATTAACGTTGAAAAGCTTTTTCATACAATAAATGGAAGCGAATAAGAGAAAATAAAAAAATCCCGATTTACCCTGAAGATATTTCAAAGGGACGCTCACGTATATCTATAGTATATTTAAGTTCACATATAAAACTTTACAACCTTAGGGAGACATTTATGCAACGCGCAGGAAGAAAATCACCGCACTCACAACGCAAGCAACTATTTCCCCATCGACCCATTACTCTCGCGCTGGTCACATTGCTAGGCAGCATTAATGTACACGCGACAACGAGTGCACATCAGACAAATCAAGTTAAAAGTCCAACCGCAAGCACCCAAATAAACAGCAAATTTCAAGCTGAGCAAGAGAAAGCCGAAAAAGCATTCAAAAACCTTTACCAAAAAGAGGCTGCTTACCGCAACAAGGAATTTCCAGGTCGTCGTCAGGCTGATGATGAAGATGAGATCACGATCGCTGATTACAGTGATGCTGCGGAACAAAAGCGATTAAAAATTTGGCGCACCTTTGCCGATGAAGCACACAATATCCAAGCGAATTCCTTGTCAAATGAATCGAAAATTAATCTGAGAATTTTTTCTGATCAGCTCACCAATCGCATCAATGCCATCAACTTGAATGCGCATCTGCTTACTTTTAATTCAGATAGCCAGTTTTGGGCAGGTACTGCGGGAGCAGCTGAAGCAACGCGTTGCGCCAATCTCAAAGCCTGTGAACTATACTTAAAGCAACTCGCCAGCATTCCACGCAATTTCGATCAAAAAATCGCCCTGATGAAATTAGGTATAGAACGTGGCATGACCATGCCCCAAGTCGTATTAACAGGACGTGATGCCAGCATACAAAGACATGTCGTAAGCGATATAGAACAAAGTGTTTTCTACAAAGCATTTAGCCAATTACCGGCTAGTATCAACAAGGCACAACAACAAGATTTACAGACGCGAGCAAAAAAAATAATCGTTGAGAAAGTTATTCCGGCTTACCAAAATCTCTTATCTTTCATTCGCAACGATTACATGCCGAACGCACGTAAAACCATCGCGGCATATGATTTACCCAATGGCAAAGCGTTCTACCGCGCACAGATATTGGAATACACCACTCTAGACACTAGCCCTGAAGAAATCCATGCGATAGGTCTGTCCGAAGTTGCTCGTATTCGCAACGAAATGCACAAGATAATCGCCGACCTAAAATTCAATGGTGACTTTCCTGCCTTCTTGCGTTTTTTACGTACTGATCCGCAATTCTATGCAAAAACGCCGCATGAACTATTGGCTGAAGCCGCTTATTGGGCGAAGAAAGCCGATGGCCTTTTGATACGTTATTTCGGCCGACTCCCACGTAAGCCTTATGGCATTCAGCCTGTGCCAGCTGACATCGCCCCCACATATACCGCCGGACGCTATGCCGGAAGCGGTGATGCAAATCGTCCATCCAACTATTGGGTAAATACCTCATTACTTGATCAGCGACCTATGTGGGCTTTGCCAGCACTCACCTTACATGAGGCGGTTCCTGGACATCATCTGCAAATCGCATTGGCCGGTGAACAAGCAGAACAACCCGAGTTTCGACGCAATTCGTATATCTCTGCATTTGGTGAAGGCTGGGGACTGTATGCGGAACACTTGGGTGTAGAAATGGGTTTCTACGAAAATCATTATCATCACTTTGGTCGTCTGGTGTATGAAATGTGGCGCGCAACTCGCTTGGTGGTTGATACAGGCATGCATGCTAAAGGATGGACTCGCGAACAAGCACAACAATTCATGCGTGAAAATACCGCTATGTCTGAACATGAAATCACGACCGAAGTAGACCGCTACATCTCATGGCCCGGACAAGCCCTAGCTTACAAACTTGGTGAACTTAAAATCCGCGACACACGCAAAAAAGCAGAACAAACTCTCGGCGATCAATTTGACGTGCGCGCATTTCACGACAAATTATTAAGCCTTGGTTCAGTGCCACTGTCAATTTTAGAAAGCGAAATGCTTGACTGGGCCAAACAAACCAAGAAAGACAAAAAGTAGAACTTATTTAGGTTTTAAAACAACAGCAAATGGCCTCGAATAAATCCGAGGCCATTTTCTTTGGAGTAAGCATTTTTTACATTACAATGATTCACCGCCAACGAGGAATGGCGAACGAAGAGAAGCATCTCTTTCAGATTAAGCAAAGTATCCACAACTGCTCGCGCTATGATGACTAAGGAGAAGGCTATGCGTTATCTTTTTATTGGGGTGTCAATTGTCATTATGATCTGCACAAATATCGCCAGCAGCTTCGCGATTGAACGCAGCGACGCACGTACCGCCACCGCACTTCTACAAAAAGCACAAATTTATTTGCAAAAGAATGGTTTAGAAAAAAGTATTATTGAATTTAATCGACTAGATAGCCCTTTTAACGTTAAAAGTGAGATCAATCCCAATGGAGATCTTTATCTGTACACCCTCGATTCAAAAGGGTATCAAGCAGTGCATGGAAAAAATCCTAAAATCCGTGGCAAAGTTATGCTAGAGATGCGTGACATCGATGGTGTCTATTTAATTGCTGACATGGTAAAAATCTGCTTTACGTCGAAAGAGGGTAAAGGCTGGACCAGATACCGCTGGCCGAATCCGATTACGAAAGAAGTTGAGCGAAAACAAGGCTACGTCGAGCGAGTTCCCGGACTAGACCTCTGTTTAGGTACTGGTATTTACAGATAAAGAAGAATGCCTCGCGATGGCAATGAAGCAAAATAAATTTTCACTAAAAACTATCGGCCTACTGTTAACACTGTTCACGGGTCTAATTATTGCCGCGATTATCTTGCAGTCTTGGTGGGCCATCATTCAGGATCGAAAACTGACTATCGATTCAGAATATCAGCATGGACTGGTGGCGGTGCGTCTTCTCGAAGAGCATGCGACCCAAACCTTACACGATGCGGAGCGTAACCTCGACACGGTGGTCAATGCAATTTTAAGTGAGGGTAAGCAAAAACCTATCACCGACACAGTCATCCGCCAAGTTTTAACCAAAGCTCAGCCCTTCAATCGCGTACTCAAAGCGCTGCAGTTTGTTAACCCAGAGGGCAAAGCATGGGTCAGCTCTATAGACTATCCTGCCTACCAGACTGATGCTGATGACAGAACCTACATTCCCTATTTGCTTCAACATCGTGACGACAAGAAGGTGCTTTTGGGTCGAGCCTTCCAGCGCTTCTATGATGGAGAATTAGTCGTCCCAATCGCACGAAATGTGTATTCGGAAGACGGCCATTACCTTGGCATTATCAGCACTGATGTCAGCGTCTCATATTTTAGCAATGTCTACCAACGCGTTGCCCAAGACAGTAAAGCTATCGTCGCACTTTTCACCAACGCTGGCGTAATTATCGTACGCTTCCCCTCCATTCCCAATCAAGTGGGCCAAGACCTTTCACATTCGATAATCATACAGCGCCTCAATAAATCAACTGAAGAGGGAATGTTTGAAGATCAGAACTTCTTAAACGATCAGGAAGCCAAACCTAACTTATATACCTACCGAAAATTCAAGAACTACCCTGTCATTTCAGTGTTTGCGCGTGATACAGATACCATCTTAAGTCCGTGGCAAGAGCGCAGTCAAAATAGGGTTTTCTTTTCATCGATTATTATTTTCTTCTTGGTATTACTGTCGCTATTCTTGTGGCGACAATTCCTGCGCTTGCATCGTTCAGAGCAATCTCTGCTAGCCTCAGAAGCACACTTAAGATCAAGTGAAAGCAAGTTCGCTGACCTGTTCGAGAACTCACCTTTGCCACTTGCATTGTTACGCTTTGAGGATCAATCAATACTGGCAATCAATGGCTATCTCCTGCGGCAATGGGGCTATAGCGTCGAACAAGCAATGTCCAAGTCTCTAGACGATTTGAACATCTGGACAAATCCAGCGGATGCCGCTCAACACAGCAAGCTATTGCAAGAACAGGGCGTAGTAAAACAATTTGAAGTAAGTTTATGCGGCAACCAAGGTCAATCACATATTTGCCAAATCTCATCCAAACGATTTGTATCTAATGCGGAGCAACTAATAATTTTTTCACCGTTAGACATTTCGCACCTACGAAACGTTGAATCACAACTGCGCACGCTAAACACCCAGTTGGAAGAAAAAGTGTCGGAACGCACACATAGCCTTGCAACTGCCAATCGCGAATTGGAGCAAGCCTTAATTTCCATGAAGGTGATGCAAAACGAAATGTTCCGCTCTGAGAAAATGGCCGCCTTAGGTTATCTGGTCGCGGGCATTTCTCACGAATTAAATACGCCTATAGGAAATTCCTTGATGGTCGCCAGTACCATTCACGATTACACACAAACTTTGGCCGAAGAAATTAACAACGGGCAATTGCGCAAAACGCGCCTTTTACAGATAGTCGAAGACAGCAAAAAGGGCGCCGATATCCTACTACGCAATTTACAGAGAGCTGCACAACTAATTTTTAGTTTTAAGCAAGTTGCGGTCGACCAATCAAGTGATCAATATCGGGGATTCGATTTAAAATCCAATATTGAAGAAGTCCTCATCACGCTGGAACCCATCTATAAACGAACTAACTACCAGCTTACTTTGGATATCGAAGAAGGCATACAGATGGAGAGTTATCCAGGCGCTCTGGCGCAGATCTTAACCAATTCCATTAATAATGCGGTGAGTCACGGTTTTGAAAACAGGGAAAGCGGCCAGATGCACTTGTATGCAAGAGCACTCAACGAAAAAGACATAGAAATTGTGTTCAAGGACGATGGGGCGGGAATACCGCCAGAACATATAACACGAGTGTTCGATCCCTTCTTTACTACCAAACTGGGACAAGGTGGTTCTGGCTTGGGACTGCACATTGTCTACAATCTGGTCACTGAAGTTTTCGGTGGTAGCGTTAGCATAGAAAGTGAAGTAAATCACGGCACGAGATTTAGATTCATACTGCCAAAGAAAGCGCCCGCTAAATCGAAGTAATTTGACTAATCTAGAAAAAAGCCACAGCTATCTGTGGCTTTTTTCTGTATTTTGTTCAGGCCATACTCAACATAGACATAACCTGAGTTATTACAATCACGGCTTCTTCGTTTCGACTGCCGTAGCATCTGCTGCTTTTTTATCGTCAGCTTTCGCCGGTAGTTTTGCTTCTGGCAGATTCACCAGGCTAGCGCGTTCTTTCAAATGTTCTTCCATTTTTAACCAAGCAACGCCCTTATTCAACCATTCAGGCGCAGCTTTATCTTTCAAATGAAAATCAAAAAACTCTTTCATGCGTTGCATATAATCTTTTTGGTTTGGCTTTTTCACCAAACCATGATTCTCACCTGGATACTCCAACATGATCACGTCTTTACCAGCTCGACGTAAGGTGTTGAAATATTCCACGCCTTGTGTGTAGTCTACTGCTCCATCGACATCATTTTGCAGCATCAGCAATGGTGTCTTGACATTCTTCGCAAAAAACACTGGGCTATTACGTACGTAGGCCTCCCAATGATCATTATAGGCACCGAGAAAGCGCCCTTGGCTACTCTCAAAAATCGCTTGATTGGTGCTGCCCGAATTTTTGTACACGAGACTGTACATACTAATCATATTGGTCAATGCAGCGCCGGCAGAAGCCGCTTTAAACACGTCTGTTTGGGTCACTAAGAAAGCAGTTTGATAACCGCCCCAGCTATGTCCCTGCAGACCGACACGCTTGGCATCCACCACGCCTGTCGCGATCGCCGCCTGCAATGCGGGTAAAACACTTTCTTTTGCACTGACACCTGGATCATTCAAGCGATAAGTAATGTCGGGATTAAATACAGCATAACCATGACTCGTATAATACGAACGATTAAAACCGCCGCCACCAACCACCGGTGGCGTATAGCTATTTAAGCCTTGACTCAATTTCTCATAGATATACACGATAGTTGGATAGGCTTTGCCGGCTTGATAGTTGGTCGGCAAGAACAAAGCACCCTGCAATTTCTTACCATCCGTACCAATATAATTGACCAACATGGCGCCACTGCCCATGGTGTAATTTTTCTCCTGATTCACCAGATCGGTGAGCTTGCGCGCATCGCTCAATTGCTCGCCACTGACATACAAATCTGGCGGTGCAATTGCGGATTCTTTTGACAGCAAAAAGACATCTGCTTTTTCTGCCTTTAACAAACGACGATAGGAAACATCATCAAATGCCAATCGCTTTGCGTTACCGCTTGGCTCAAGGCGTAAAAAACCTGCTTTCTTAGTCCATTCACCATAAGCACTAAAATATTGAGGCTTGCTCAGATCAATACCCTTTTCATCTTGGTCGAGCACCATACGACGTTGGTAACGCACTTGATCTCGCTGACCGTCACTGGTCAACTGCACCGCTTTGCCTCCGTCTGCAGGCATTTTCCAGATATCCCAGCCATCACTCAACAAGACGAAACGACTGTCAGCACTCCAACCAAATGGCTGCACTGGTGGTTTCACCACGTTGTGATCATCTTCCAGATTGACAAAACTGACGTTCAAGCCCGCCGTTAAATTATGACGCTTGCCGGTCGCCATTTCTATGCTAAAAAAATGTCCATCTTCATAATGCAAGTAATGACGTCCATCGTAGGCAAGACTAAAAGTCCAGCTGGCTTGTTTATTCAACAAACGGCGTTCGCCATTTTTTAAATTCACCGCGTAGACATCACTAAACCGGCGACCATCCATACTCGCTTGACGCTGGTATTCGCTATCATCTTGCGCCAACGCCCAATCGCCAGCTAATGGCATGGAGACACTGGTCAATTTTTCGTCACCCAAGCGCACAAATTTATCTTCAGCAACGCGATACAATGCTGCGGCAGAACGTTTCTTGTCCATGTCCTGTTGCACTTTTTGCTGAGTCGGCAAACGTCTATCCTGATGGTGCCACAACACCAGATTCACTTTTTCGTCAGCTTCCGGCTCCTTCTTTTCTTCTTTCGGTTTTTTCTTAGCTTCTTTAATGCCGAACGAAATCCAAGCAAAATCTTTACTCCAACGCGGCTGTGCGTCACCGGAGACTGTCATGTCTGCTGGAAAATCTTTAAGTTTGCTGGGATCGACAATTGTTTTCGCGAAACCATTATTCGACTCGAGACGGAAGCCAAGAGCATTCCACAATTTATCCTGATAGGCCTTGTCTTCAATGCCTTTTAAAACTGTAAAGCCATTGCCTTTATCATTCCACAATAATTTTTCGTAGACGGCATCGCCTTCATCTAAGACTTGGCTGGCGCCGCTATCGAGTGTCTGCACAACAACCGCATTACCGGCTTTATCTGTTGCATCTACAAGGTACGCCAAAAAACGCCCTTGATGATCAAATTCAAACTCCGACACATTGCCTAAGTTAAGCGAAACACCGGTCTTCAAGTTCTTTAAGAGTAAATCAGAACCTTTCGGCTTTGCAGGCACTGGCGGTACACCAGGAACCGCGGGCGCAGGCGCTGCTGGTGCAGCACTATCCGCCATCGCTTTGTGCATTGCAATCCACCCCCCACGTTGATTGGCAAAAGCAAATTTACGCACCTTATCGACCGTTGTCGCTTTACCCGTCTTCAGATCAACTAAAGTCACTTTGGTTTGCACTGGCTTTTTAGCTTTTTTTGCCGCATCCTGCTCTTTTTTGTTCATGTGCGCGGTGAACGCCAGCCATAAACCATCATCTGAAAATTCTAAAGAACCCGCACCCTGCCCTGCTGGAAAACTATATTCTTCTTTACCATTGAGCGATTTTACGACGACATTCGCGTCGCCTTCTGACTCACTGATACGCCAGGCACCCCATTGTCCATTAGCAGAAATCGCTGCCGCACTGATACCTTTCCAAGCAGCCATATCGGCGATTTCAACCGCTCGCGGCACCGACGGTTGGGCTTTGACTTCAGGCTTAGCATCAACTTTCTTTTCGCCAGCACTCGGAGTTGAAATCTCCTTAGTCGCGTTGACTGGTGTGCTGGCCTGTGCCAGCAAATCAGAACTTGCCAACAACAGGCTCAAACTTAATAGAGGAAAAGCAGGACGCATTTGACGCTCCAGAATAAAAAAAGAAAAACTAAAAAAAGAAAAACTAAAAAAAGAAAAAATATCTGTACCTAGCTCTATTGACAACGACATCACAGCTTAGTTCATATTGATCAAGATGCCAAAAATTATGCTGTTACGTGAACGTCACAATAGAAACAAAAATGCCACCTATTTTTGGTGGCAAAATCAGAAATTAGTCATAGGATACCGACACAACTTTAATGTCCAACCTCACGCGGACGTATCCCTATCTTTATCACTTCCGGCGGATAATAGTTAAGATAGGATTTCCAAATATTATCAGTCTTTGCATACTTTTCAAATTGTGCATTTAGGTAGGCTCGGTCGCTAGTACTCAAAGTGATTTTTGAAAAATAGACGCCACTATCGGTCCAATTCAATTCTTCTAATTTTTCAAAGCGCACCTTTCCAACAAGATCTTCTAGTAAAGGTTCAGATTGTATGATGCCAGAGAAAATCGTCGGCGCCATAATCGTGACGTACTTTGGATTACTTTTAATCAACTTCGCGACAGACGTAGGATCAGGCTCAACTAGTACCCGTCCCAACTTGTTCATCTCGTCAACTATCGCCAGATAAGCCGGACCATAATCATAGCCCCGTACCACCACCAATTTCATCTCACTGCGCGCGATAATATCTTTGACACTGTGCATAGGTGGAAATTGCCCCTCCATGGAAATCAAAGTTGCGCGTAACTGTACGAAAGGAAAAAAAATGCCAAACTTATCACGACGAACAGTTCTCACTGCAGTTACCAACAAATCTGATTGTCCCGTTTCGAATAGGATTTCTTGTCGGTTTTTAGGTACCAAGGTGTACACAAATTTACAGTTGCTTTTAGCTTCTATAGCGCTAAGCACATCAGGAAGAATTCCAGAAAATTTATTCGCTTTTACGATTACTGTGTAGCTATAAGCAGAGACCGGAACTTGTATAGGGCGAGAACATCGTGCGTAGCCAGGCTCCACGCACAGAAGCATCAATGGTACTAACATCAGCCCATGAAGCTTTTGCTTATTTTGCTTGTTCGGTTGTAGGCTGCGTCGCATAAGAAGTCACTTGATGGAAGTATGCAATTCAATCCGACATCAATTTTGAGCACAAAGAATCACGCCAAGCATATATTCTCAGCACTGCTCTTTTGATCACGGCTAGAAATATGGATTAAACGAAAATAAGCTTCTGTACTTTAATCATTTTGCGCTTTAATTTGTCGAATGCCTATGCGGTGCAATCGAAAAGAAGAAATATATAGAATGCCTTTCTCATTGCTGTCGGAGTTATACGACAGATTAAACAAATGACATTTTTAATGAACAACTTATTCACTTAGCCTGGCAGCATAAATCCTTTGCGACATAAGCAAAATAGAGTTATACAGGCCAAGCTATGTTCTATAGTAATATTAAGTAAAAAGTCTAATTCTAGGAACCTGTCACACTCTCCCGGAGCAGTCCATGTATTATCTAAAACCATACTCGTACTTTGCTGCACTATTGAAGTTCAGTAGTCTATTATTGGCGACTCTGACTTTTATCAACCCAGCATGCATGGCGCAATCTAGCCCACTTTCGACCAACCAAAAGTATGATGCTGAGGCCGCAAAGCGCCTGGGTGCCGATGAACGAGGCATGCGTAGTTACGTCTTAGTGGTGCTCAAAACCGGCCCAAATAGAGTCGCCACTGGCAAAGAGCGCGATGAGATGTTTGCCGGTCATTTTATCAATATGAAGCGACTTGCAGCGGAAGGAAAATTAGTCTTAGCTGGCCCATTTGATGGCCTAGATGGCTGGCGTGGATTATTTGTATTCGCGGTAAAAGACATTGAGGAAGCGAAACAACTAACGGCTACCGATCCAGTGATCATTAAGGGCGAAATGATAGCCGAATATCACAAATGGTATGGTTCAGCCGCGTTGATGGATGTGGGGCGCCTGCACGAAACCTTAAGTGAGAAAAATCCTTAGACTATATGAAATCCTGGCAAGAGATGATGGGGAATATGTGGCACAACACATATCGCCCTGTAGAATCAAGAGATCTGAAAAGCGCTCACTGTTCAATACCAATTTGCGTTGCGAATTAAGCTTTCGGCTTCACACGCAAGCCGGTAGCATCAATCACCTGCTCACCATCTTCTTTGCTGAAGGCGCCTCTTTGCGGCAACGTTAAGATCTCAAGCACCACCTCAGAGGGTCTACATAAACGCACACCGGCATCAGTCACGACGATAGGTCGGTTAATCAAAATCGGATGCTGCAGCATAAAATCTATCAAAGCATCGTCACTCCACTCGGCATCAGCCAACTGCAGGTCCTCATAAATTTTCTCTTTTTGGCGCATTACGTCACGCACAGGGACGGCCATCGCGGCGATTAATTCTTGCAATCTTGATTTCGTGGGTACCTCGGTAAGATATTCAATAATTTCTGGTTCTACCCCTGTATTGCGAATAAGTGCCAACGTGTTGCGCGAAGTGCCGCATTTAGGATTGTGATAAATAGTAATCGCCATAGAAGTCTTTTGTTCTTGAAAGTTGAAAGAGTAAAACCTGTTGCAACATTGTATTCATATTTCTTTGATGTTTAAGTGCTTATAAACTTTGTATTTTATAGCTCATTACAAACGACACCGATACAGTAATTATCAGCCAAAACAATTCAGTTGAGTAATCATGTGATCATAATTCTCATCGTGAGTCATAGCGCCTTCTTTTCATTTCGCGATGAGCAAATCCGCGCAACTCAATCCCTATAAATAGAATGACTAAGGCGAAGCTAGGATTACCGATCACTCAGCGATTTTGCTCGCGATGATACCCTCGTTTCATGTTTAGAGCCGCGACCGAAAAAGTCGCCAAGTCTGCATCTTAAGCGATGCTGATCAGCGGCAATGATGACTCGACTAATTTCCACAAATTTTTACAGTTCGTTCCCATTCTTTGACTTGCATCAAGAGCAATTGCCAACGCTAATGCAAAATAGGAGACCACTTTACATACGATGAAACTGGTTTGATACGACCTTTTTTTGAATCAGAAGGTCTCAAATAAGCTCAATACATTCCTTTAATTGCGTTCTTTCAATCAATTACTTTCCAAACTAAGGGACTTACGACGTTGCATCTATTTCTGGTAATTCTGGAATAATGGTATTAGAGCAGTGAAGCCTTTTTCAGGAGTTGAAAATGAATAACCAAGCGGCCGCGGATAGACCAAGTAATGCCGAGACTTGCGACAACTTCAAGAACAATTACAGCGAACTAAACACGCATTGCTTCTGCATTAGCCTAGATCAAGAAGCTCTGGAATTGGCATTTCGGAAGGAGGTCGGTGACGACACCGTGTATCAATTAGTACGAGAACGTTGCCCTCACCTATTTGCCGCACATCCGGTTTTTATTGATAAACATCGAGTCGCAGAAATTCAACGACTGATACAGGGGATAGAGAGCATCGTCGCATTACCTAGCTATCGCGCCCATATATTAAAAAATGCACCCGCAATTGCCAGACACAATACCCGGCATGTACAAGGTGTCTTCTTTGGCTACGATTTTCATGCCAATCAAGAAGAACTAGGTCTGATAGAAATCAATACCAATGCTGGCGGTGCGATGTTAAATGCAATGCTGGCTCGCGCACAACGCGCTTGTTGTGAAGCGGTACAACAAGCGCTCATGCCAGACACGCAAGTTGAACATTTCGAAGTCGAAATCATCGCCATGTTTCAACAAGAGTGGCAACTGAGCGGAAAGCCAACCCATTTAAAGCGTATTGCGATAGTGGATGAAAATGTAAGTGCCCAGTATCTCTACCCCGAGTTCTTACTCTTTCAACATCTGTTCAAAAAACATGGTATCGACGCAGTGATTTGTAATCCTGAGGAGTTGATTTTTGAAAATGGTATCGTTAGTTATCAGAGAAAAGAAATCGACATGATTTACAACCGCCTAACTGATTTTTATCTAGAACAAGCTCAGCACCAAGACTTACACCAAGCTTATTTGAGCGATGCTATCGTCATGACGCCGCATCCACAAGCCCATGCTTTGTATGCAGATAAAAGTAATCTTACTATCTTCAGCAGCCATCAAGACCTTGAAGCTCTAGGCGTAGCATCCGAGGTCCAACATCTATTGTTGAAATACATACCGCACACGGAAATGGTAAGCCCAGAAAAGGCTGATTTTTTGTGGAAAAACCGGCGTCAGTTTTTCTTTAAACCCTGTACCGGCTTTGGCAGTCGCGCCGCTTATCGTGGTGATAAATTGACGACCAGAGTCTGGCAAGAAATTCTCCTTGGTCGTTACGTAGCGCAGACCTTGATCATTCCCGGTGAGCGTTACCTGTCGAATACAGAGATCGAGGAAAAAATGAAATTTGATTTACGCGCATACACTTACGCTGGGAAATTGCAATGGCTGGCAGCGCGCCTCTATCAAGGTCAAACCACCAATTTTCGTACCCATGGCGGCGGATTTGCGCCCGTCTACTCAGTGTAGACAGACACAGCAAACTGACAAAACAATAAAATAAGGGATCAAATGATTCGGACAAAACACCGAACAAATCCGATCCCTAAATTTGGCTCAACAAGCCGCTCAAAAATTACAAGCTGTAACTCACACGCAGATACACAAAACGACCAGAACGTCCAAATGGTGAGAAGTTAGAAAATGAAGTGGCGCCTGTGGTATTCAAAACAGGCAGACGCGGATCGGCGTAAACATCAAATACATTGTCGGCACCGACTGCAACTTTCAATTTTTTACTGAGTTGATAGCGAAACTCAATATCCACCAAAGTTTTCGGTGACAACACCTGATCCAACGCAGCAGTCGTTCCTGGGTCTAAGACTTCACCATAACGAGTCGCACGCACGGTGGATGCATAATCACCCAACTTCCAATCGACACTGGCATTGATTTTATTACGTGGTTGCCCTCGTTCCAAAGACAAGACATTTATCCTGTCAAACAAAACTGGCGCTGGCGTCAGCGCAGCCAACTGCGCGGTCTGCGGTACTTTCGTCACTTCAGTTTTCGTAAAATTACCAGCCAAAGTAAAATCAAATCGTCCAGCTGATTCTGTCAACAATGGCCAGTTAGAAACAATATCGACACCCTTAGTAGTCGTATCTACACCATTGATAAAGAAGCGTCCACCACCGACACCTATGAAACCTTGTGACGTTAAATAATTCCGGACATTGGCAGCGGTCAGATTCTCAGATAGAACGATACGATTACTCAATTGAATGCGATAAGCATCAACCGTCACCCCTAATTTGCCTAAACTAAATACCGCGCCCAGAGATTGATTGAAAGATTTTTCGGCATCCAGAGGCTTCGCACCTAATGCGACCGCGGCCTTATCAGTCGGTTTGAAAGTGGTGATTTCGAACGGTACGCCATTAATAAAATTGGTCGCAGTCGAAGTAAAAAACTGTTGTTGGGGTGATGGCGCTCTGAAACCATTTTGCACTGAACCACGCAAGCCAAATTCTTTACTAAAATCATAGCGAGTCGCCAACTTGCCTGTTACATTACTTCCAAAATCAGAATAGTGCTCTGCACGTATAGCCGCCGACGCTTGCCACTGCTTCGTGAAATTAGTTTCAAGATCAATGAATGCCCCTATCGCGCTGCGATTATTATCCGATGCATTCGTTGGAGTAAAGCCAGGAAAAACCTGTGCGCCGGGCGCCGTTGGAGCACCGCTGGCCAACTTTTCACCACCAAAACGATAAGAGTCTGGCTCACCTGCGAACAAACTATAGCCTTCGCGACGAGCTTCAAAACCCGTTGCAAAACTAAGCGGTGCGGCTAACTCTGGCAAAGTAAAACTACGCACTGCCGACAAGTTAAATACCAATTGATCATAAGAGAATCCACCAGCATAGAATTGCTTTTTACTGGAAGGACCAATCGAACGATTGATTGTGTCTTTAATCGTGAACTGCATTTTGTTTTTACCATAGCCTAAAGAGGCATCCATATCCCACAGGCCAGCGCTCCAACTGACGCCTCCTGTCGCACTATAATCATCGACTTGGGGCGCGATCTTGGGCAAGAAACCATCTGGATATACGCTAAGAATATTCTGGTCTTGCAAAGGGCGGCGGAAGAACCCAGCAGATAAGGCATCGCGTCTTTGATAGCTAGACCAAGCGTATAACTTAACGCCATCACCTATCGTTTCACCGGCGTTCAAAAACACCGTAGATTGATTTAATTTCGGTTCTCCATACCAAGCATTAAAACGATTCGCTGTTTTTTCTCTAGGGTCGAATGCACCGTTAACTAAAGGGTATTGTTGACGAAAATCCCAACCAGCACGTTCTGTATTTTTTTGATCTTTAAATTCAGCCGCCACCGTGACATAGCCCGTCTCGCCAAAGGATAAACCCTTCCACAAACTGACTGTAGCAGTATTGCCATCATGTCGACTACGTGAAGTGCCAGGCGCAGTCCAGGTGCCACCGGTCGGTGTTGGACTTGGTATGTAATCGTATTCTGTGATCCGTTCACCATAACTCGCCGTCACTTCACCGCCATCACGATCTTGACGCAGGCGTAAATTAATAACACCCGATAAAGCGTCTGAGCCATATTGAGCGGAGGCGCCATCACGCAACACCTCAATATTTTTTACAATCGCGGTAGGTATGGTATTCAAATCCACTGCAGCAGCACCACGTCCTACCGTACCATTGACGTTGACCAAGGCAGAAGAATGACGTCGCTTCGAATTCACGAGCACTAAGGTTTGATCCGGGCCTAAACCACGTAAGGTTGCAGGCCGGATTGTATCTGTACCATCGGTCAAACCAGGACGTGGAAAGTTCAAAGAGGGCAATGCCACGGATAAGGCTTGGTTAATTTCGCTAACGCCCATGTTTTGTAGCGACTCGCCAGAGATCACGTCGATCGGTGCCGACGTATCGGTTGCCGAGCGATTCGACATACGTGTGCCCGTCACAATCACGGCGACCGGTTTTTCATCTGATTTTGTCTGGTTTACGGCAGCTTGCGCATAACTGGTTTGCACGACTGCGAAGGAAGTAAAGGGAACAATAAATAGGGAAGCAATAGCGACGGTAAGAGCTGGCTTTTTTGGACTAAAGTGCTGCATTGAAAACCTCCAAACAAAAAATCTCACGAAGTGAAAAACAGAAATGGGGTGTGCACATGTGCAAGCACGTGAAATCATCATGACACCAAGAAAAAATGAAGTCAATTCAGGCCACTTAGATACAACAGTAAATTGCGGTATATCGCCAACAACATGGAATACGCACAGAAATAGAGCAAATAAAAGAGCTTAGCATTCTTATTTTTCTAGCTGCAATACCAATAAGGTGTATGAGTTCTAACGTTTGTCTGCCTTGCGGACGAAAAGAAACTAATTCCAATTACAATGGAATAAACAAAACACCTTCGCTGCGGCATTACTATGCCGAGAGCACTTATCTTCACCAAGCACATGGCGCACATATGAACCAAGTTCAAAACAATCCGGACATGCAATTTTCTCCTGCATGCGAACGCAACCGAGATCCTATACTGGAGCAACTAAAGCCGCGCCTTTCCTTAGCTAACAAACTATTGGAAATTGGTAGTGGTACTGGGCAACACGCGGTCTACTTTAGCCAGCATCTGCCGCAGATAAGCTGGCAAACCAGTGACCGTTTTGAAAATCACGCCAGTATTAGAGCCTGGATTGAGCATGATGGCGCCAGCAATGTGTTGATGCCGATAGAGTTAGATGTCGCGTTATCCGAATGGCCGGCACAAAAATTTGATGCCATCTTTACTGCCAATACCTGTCACATCATGTCATGGACCGATGTAGAAAAAATGTTTGAAGGTGTATCTCAAGCGCTGGAGAGCGCTGGTCGCTTCTTCATCTATGGACCATTCAACTATGATGGCCAATTCAGCAGCAGTAGTAATCAGGCATTTGACGCTTCACTAAAATTAGTTGCGCCACATCGGGGAATACGCGACTTGGCGGACATGCGACGGTTAGCACTGGCCAATCTGCTTCAGCTATCGGAGGATATCGCTATGCCTGCCAATAATCGTTTACTGATTTTTACAAAAGTTGACAAGTAAATGTATGTTTAATTCAAATTTTTTAAGCAGTCCAAAACGATTGAAGTTGCGACCATGTCCGCGCCAAACCTTTTAGTACTAATTGAACAGCTTTAACTTTTAATGATTGCGATACGAGGGGCTGTTGGCATACTATTTAGGATGTCATTATCAATGAAGTCCCGAGCAGTCAATATCGCCAATTGATTAATTAAAGCGCACGCGATGCATGATCAAATAGTGTTAAGCGGTTAAAGCGGACATTGATACGTTCAAAAGGAGCTTGCAACAACATGAAAATTGCCTCGTTTTTTTTGACGTTGAGCTTGCTGGCGTTAGGCCTCCACAGCGAAAAGGCATTTGCCGTTACCCCTTTAAAATTCTGTTTTGAAGATGCGCCGCAAACGCCATGGACCATGCCCGATGGTAGTGGTTTAAATTTAGAGTTACTCAAGCGTGTAGAACGGCGTTTAGGTGAAAATTTCGAATTAGTCGCAAAACCATGGAAGCGCTGTCTCGAAGAGGTACGCACCGGCGTGCAGGATGGTTTGATTGGTTCAGCAGTCGCGCCAGAACGGCAACAGTTCAGCGTATTTCCTACCATGCCCGACGGCTCCGCTGATAGAACCGCAGCGTTAAACGAAGATCAAGCGAAGGTCTACATTCGCAAGGACAGTAAAGCAAATTGGGATGGAGAAAATCTCATCAACGTACAGCAAGCCATCTTGGTGCAACGCGCCTATCTGGTGGGAACCATATTGCAAAAAAAGGGATTCCAAATCAAGGAGATTCGCAGCATTCATGAAGCGCTGGAACTACTCGTCAAAGGCGCTGCAGACATAGCGATTTTGCAAGGCACAGAAACCGAAAATGTAGTCAAATACGATTCCAGTATCAATAGCAAAATCAGGTCTGCCGAAGCGGCTTTTATCTCTTTACCCATGTATTTGCCGGTCAATCGCGAGACCTATACACAGAATCCGCGCCGGATTGAAGCGATCTGGAATGCTATACGCGAAATAAGAACATCATCGGAGTATCGTCAATTATTAAATGCTGCCGGCGTTCCATAAGCTTTGTGTCCGATTAATGGAGCGTTTTGCCTTACTTAAAACCTTATAGTCTCAGCATTTCTCCCCTGGTAACAGATATTCATTGCAGATAAACACGAAATCTAATTTTGGATTGTCTCGAAAAAACTCAGGCTCATGTCACCTTATCTTACAATTTTTATCTTAGAAAAATTGCGCTCGAGCCGCTTCTCTTCTATAGTGAGCTGGTAATTCCCTTTCAACCTCACAATTTGGAGTTCAGCATGAAAAAACTGGTTCTCGCCTTCGCCCTGATCTGTCCCGTAATGATGGTGCACGCCACCACTGCGCAACAATCCAAAATGACTAGTTGTAATAAAGATGCCACCGGCAAGAAAGGCGATGAACGAAAAGCATTTATGAAGGAATGCCTATCCGCCAAGCCCGCTGTCGCAGAAGAAAAGAAAAGCACACCGCAACAGGAAAAAATGAAAACATGTAATGCCGATGCAAAAGGTATGAAAGGTGACGAGCGTAAGAAGTTTATGTCGACCTGTCTGAAAAAATAATGCAGACGTGTAACGACTATTGCTAGCATCAATCAAATTAATCGAACAATTTTGCTCACTTTACTCAATCGAGATGACAACCACTATTAAGCTAAATTCCACGGCTAAAGTATGTAGTCAAAGAACACCTTCACAATTGAGTCTAGTGAGCAAACATGACTTCTCCGTAGAAACCCCATCAGCAAAAACGATTAAAGCTATTCCTAGTCCTGTCCGTCATTGTTTTGTCAACTCGGGCTTGAGCTGCCTCTATTATGTGTCTTACTACCTGACAGGGCTTAAGATTCATTGCTTAATTTAACAAGCCTAGAAACTGACTCTGTCCTTTGGCTGGCATCGTGTTTAAACTTGCCTGAGCACCCTGCGCCAATTTAAAGACCGCCACCGTGTTTGCCAGACTCGCTGCCTGATCTTGCATACTGGCCGAAGCAGCAGCGGCTTCTTCTACCAACGCGGCGTTTTGTTGAGTCACTTCATCCATCTGTGTGATCGCAATATTGACCTGCTCAATCCCTGAACTTTGCTCGGCACTCGCTGCGGCGATCTCACTCATAATATCTGCAACTTGTTTTACGGCGGTAACAATCTGATTCATAGAATCCCCGGTCTCATCAACAAGACGCCCACCCGCATCGACTTTTTCGACTGAATCTCCAATCAAGCCTTTGATCTCTTTTGCTGCTGCAGCGGAACGTTGCGCTAAGCTACGCACTTCCGATGCAACTACTGCAAAACCACGCCCCTGCTCACCAGCGCGTGCCGCCTCGACCGCAGCATTCAATGCCAGAATATTGGTTTGAAACGCAATACCGTCAATCACTCCGATAATATCCACAATTTTTCGTGAGCTCTCTTTGATCGAGCCCATAGTATCGACCATCTGCGCCACGACCTGCCCACCTTTCACCGCATGATCCGATGCGGACACCACCATTTGATTGGCTTGTCGGGCATTGTCTGCATTCTGTCTGACCGTGCTGGTCAATTCTTCCATCGACGAGGCGGTTTCTTCGAGACTAGCAGCTTGTTCTTCGGTGCGTGACGACAAATCCAGATTACCTGCTGCAATTTGACTTGACGCGGTGGCGATTGTATCCGTGCCGATACGTACTTCCGATACGGTATTAACCAGGCTCCTATTCATTTCCTTCAAGGCAGCAAGTAACTGCCCTGTTTCATTGTTGTTATTCACATCAACGGTACGGGTCAGATCACCGCTTGCAATACTTTGTGCGATATCGACTGCATAATTGAGCGGCTCAGAGATACTCTTGACTAACCAAACACCTACCACAATACCAGCTCCTAATCCGAGCATGATCATCGCAATCGACATCATGCGCACAGTACCGTATTTGACCTGAGAAGCTTCATATTCTTGCTTTCCAACGCTAAGCTGTAATTTAATGAGCTCAGCCATCTGCGCAAGCACATCTTGGTATAGCTGCTCCATTTTTCCATGCAAGAGTTCGGTCGCCTTGGGAATATCTTGGGAGCGCAAGGCTTCCTGTGCCTTATTGAGGCCTTGCTCGACAAAGACCTTACGCGCCGCTACAAATTTTGCTGCAAGTTGTTTCTCATCTGCTGTCAAATAAGTCGCTAAGTATTCATCCCAAGTCTTATTCACCTCGTTTTTTGTTTGATCAATTTCGTCCATTAACTTAGCAATCTGCGCAGGCTCAGCAGAGATCGCTTTTGCAATACTCAACTCATTACGATTAATACCGCGAATCACGCTGTCTAACTGACCAACTGCAACTAACCTGTCTTCATACACCGTTCGCAGGGCCTCATTAACCGTAGCCAAGCTGGACAGACCTAAAGCGCCGATTGATATCATGAGCAAGGACAAAAAACCAATGACAAATATGAGCCTTGACTTAATCATCGTATTTTTTAGCATGGCTTTTTCCCCGAAGTAGGCTACATTTAGAATGCAAGGCGAGTCCCACTTAAATCAAGCGGGCACATGCAATAAGAAAACTCGACAACAAGAATAATGATACCAGTCGTGCAATTGAGGGCAATTCGGATAGCGTTTTAAAAACATTATCTGTTAGATGTCTTGGTTATCTTACGCTTGAGCACATATAGGACGAAAACAAATGCGCAAATTTGTCATTCCTTGTGCCTATCTGCAACACTATTTCTACCTTTAAGCTATCGATAGAGGAAAGCATTTTCTTCCCGTAGAAATTTATCTTTCAAAGAAAGAAATACTTAAAATATTCACACCTATGCTTTCCTAACAAAGCATCAGCATGGCGCTAACACTCGAAACACGGAGGACGTCACCAACACTCACTGCGAACCCTCCTTCGCGTGCCAAGGTTTCCAGTTACGTAACAGCAGTGCATTTGACACCACACTCACACTAGAAAAAGCCATTGCCGCACCAGCGATCATGGGATTCAAATAGCCCAGCGCCGCGAGAGGTATGCCGATGATATTGTAGATAAAAGCCCAACCTAGATTTTGACGAATTTTGTGATAAGTTCTTTGTGAAATCGAAATCGCATCCGCCACCAAAACAGGATCGCCGCGCATCAAAGTGATCCCTGCTGTATGCATAGCGACATCGGTGCCCGTAGACATGGCAATACCTACATCCGCTGCGGCCAATGCCGGTGCATCATTGATACCATCTCCGACCATACCAACACGATAGCCTGCTTGCTGCAATTCACGTACCACGTTTGCTTTATCCGCAGGCAGTACTTCGGCTCTGACATCGGTAATGCCAACTGTCTGAGCAACTGCATTGGCGCTTCCATAATTATCCCCGCTCAACATAATCGCTTTAACACCCATCGCTTGCAAACGCACTACTGCCGCATGGGCATTTGCTTTCACACTGTCACCAAAACTAAGCACGCCTGCTAATTGCGTTTGTTCATTTCGTCCATCGTGATGTAAAGCCAGACAAGAAACTGAGCGCCCTGCTTGCTGTTGCTGCTGCACAGCGACATCTAAATTGGCAGTATTGATGCCCAACTCTTGCATCCAGCGCAAATTACCTAGATAAATCGTGACATCATTTAGCTTCGCTTGCACACCACGCCCTGGCATGGCTTTGGTGTCGCTCACTTGCGACCAAGTCACACCACCTTGCCTCGCTTTCTGCAGCACCGCTAACGCTAAAGGATGCTCGCTGTACTGCTGCACAGCAGCTGCCCATTCAAGCATTTGTGTTTCTGTATAGTCAAGGCTAATCACCTCAGCCAGCGCGGGCTTACCTTCTGTCAAGGTTCCGGTTTTATCAAAAGCAATCGCTGTGAGTCGATGGGCGACCTCTAGTGCCTGCGCGTCCTTGATCAAAATGCCATACTTCGCTGCCACACCAGTACCAACCATAATCGCCGTAGGCGTTGCTAAACCCAATGCACATGGACAGGCGATCACCTGTACCGCGACCGCATTAAGCAAAGCAGCCTGCCAGTCACCTGTGAACACCCCCCACGCGACAAACGTCAACACGGAAATAACTAACACCACAGGCACAAATATAGCACTGACTTTATCGACCAAAGCTTGTATCGGCGCTTTAACCGCTTGCGCATCTTCCACCATTTGAATAATTTGTGAGAGCATGGTGGCACCACCGATAGCACTTGCTTTCACCAGCAATAGTCCGTCAGCATTCACTGAGCCCGCGATCACCACATCACCAACTTGCTTACTCACAGGCAGACTTTCTCCTGTGAGCAATGACTCATCAAGATAACTACTGCCTTCTAAAATCTCTGCATCAACGGCGACTCGATCGCTTGGACGCACGATGACGATATCGCCCATCCGGACTTCAACCACTGACACTTCAATATCGATACCAGCACGTCGCACCAAGGCTGTCGTCGGACGTAAAGATTCTAAAGCGCGTAAAGCTTGTACAGTCTGATTCTTGGCACGTGCTTCCAAATACTTACCTAGTAACACCAACGTAATAACCACGGCAGAAGACTCAAAGTACAAATGACTCATGCCGTGCGCAACGTGGACGCTTTGTGCCAACAGTAAATACACCGACAAACCATAAGCTGAACTAGTACCCATCGCCACTAGCAGATCCATATTGCCACTACCAGCTCGCACCGCGTTCCAGGCGGCACGATAAAAGCGTGCCCCTAACCAAAACTGTACGGGCGTTGCCAGCACCATTTGCAACCAGCCAGGAATAGTCAAATCGATTCCAAAGAGTGCCAGCAACATAGGAGCCAATAAGGGCGCACTCAATGCTACTGCACATGCAAGCTTCCAACCCTGAGCGCTTCCCTGAATTGATTTAGTTTGCGAAGTGCCAGAGCCATCGTTCACCACATGCGCCAAATAGCCAGCTTTCTTACTGGCGTCCAAAAGACGCTCGACATCCGCATCTATCAGCATTTTTACCTGCGCTTTTTCAGTTGCCAGATTGACGCTGGCAGCGATAACACCGGGCACTGCCTTTAAGGCCTTTTCAACACGTCCAACGCATGAAGCACAACTCATCTCCCCAACGCTGAGCACCACGCTTTTCGTTGGTACCTGATAGCCGGCTTTCTCCACAGCGGCGATCAAAGTGTCTACACCAATACCAACTACAGTTTCGATACTCGCTTTTTCAGTTGCCAAATTTACCGTCGCTTTTTTTACACCGGACGCACCTAGCAACGCTTTTTCCACACGCACTGCACAAGTCGCACAAGTCATTCCTTCTATTTTCAAACTAAATTTTGTATCCATATTTCTCTCGATCTTATCTCTGTCTGATAGATGTTAGGTACTGACTGAAAAGCTCGTCAGCATCACGATACAGCTTCCCATCCCGGGAAGGTCAAGAAAATTTGGCATTTTTATGTGCGAGCGCAAGGCACTTACGATCGTTTGCAGTTCTTAGGCTAAAAAAGTACTAAAATTCCTGCTTTAACATATACAGGGCCTATTCATGCCACAATTCCAAGTTCAAGACATGACCTGCAAACATTGTGAAGCAAATGTTATCAACGCTATCAAAGAAGTTGATGCGGGAGCAGATATCTCCATCGACTTGAGTCTACATTTGCTGACGATAACGTCAATCCAAGATGCTGCAACGTTAGGAGATGCTATTCGCGAGGCAGGCTACACACCTTTCTTACTAAGCGAACAATAGCTTCGCTTAACGAAAGAAGTAATTCACGATTAGTGGCACCAAGGTGGGTGCAATTACCGCAGTCAGGATACCGTTCAAGCCCATACCCAAACCTGCGAAGGTGCCAATCTCTTTGCTGACTTGAAATGCTCTTGCGGTACCAATTCCATGTGCCGCCAGCCCCAATGCAAAACCACGGATTTCGGGGGAGCTAATGCGCATCCAGTTAAACAAATAACGCGCAACTAAAGCGCCGAACGCCCCAGTTAAAATAACTATTGCAGCAGCGACCGAGGGGATGCCACCAATTTTTTCAGCGATACTCATAGCGATTGGTGTGGTCGCCGATTTTGGCCCGATCGAGAGGGCTAGTTCATAGGAACCGTGCAGCCAAATGATTATCAGAACAGCCGATGCGATCGCGGTGACTGAACCTAAGATCAGACCAACACTCAATGGAAGTACATTGCGCCGCAAGCGCGGCAATTGACGTGCAAGAGGAATGGCTAATGCGACCGTGACAGGGCCTAGCATTAGGTGAATCGGCTGTACGGCAGAAAAATAATCTGCATAGGAAACACCTGTTGTGCTCAGGACTAAAATCACGATCGTAACAGCAATCACCACTGGGTTAGCTAAGGGAGAGAAATTAAATCGAGCTGATAGCCACATCCCGCACAAATAGGCGGTTAAGGTCAACGCTACCCCCAGCAATGGAGAGTGCACGACATAGCCCCAGACGAAGTTCAGTTCGGCGATATCATGCATGTTAACTGTCCGGTTTGGGTGGCGTAGCTTGGTCAACTGGGTCTTGCACAGGACCGTCATGATCTCCTTTATGTCCCATCAATACCCGCATACTCGCAGCAGTCACCGCTAAAGTCAGCAAAGTACTAACCACGATTGCAAGCAACAAAGCCAGCCAATGCTGCGCAATACTGCTTGCGGAAACCATAATGCCCACTCCAGCAGGAATAAAAAAGAGTGACATGTGTTTCAGCAAATGATGACTAGATTCCTCTATTTTCTTCATCAGTCGTGGCGATGCGAGCAAGGCAAAAAATAACAACAGCATCCCCATCACTGCCCCAGGGATATTCCACCTTAATAAAAACACTGCCGCCTCACCAAGACACTGGAAAATCATTAAAACCAATAATGTGTACAACATAATAAGTCCATTGAAAAGATGAAACGTAAGCAAAGTCCGATAACATCGATAATATCCCTTGGATGTCGTGATTCTTTATGTTGAATCATTATTATTCGCCATTGATGCTGGGTAGAACTTTTACTTTCGAAGAGTTACTTGATTGAGCGTAGCTGATGATTTCGCGATCAGCAAGCCTTAAGGTCAACCGTGTTGTGATTTGTTTGCTGTGAGGGTGGAAAGGCCAGTTTGAATGCGAGCGAAAGTCGGCATTGCATAGATAATGAATAGCACGAAGTTTGGTATCCAAATTCGGTATGCAATTAATTTTCATGGCAATAAAAAAGGGCTCACATCTCTGTGAGCCCTTAGTACTACTGGTGCCGGTTGCCGGAATCGAACTGGCTACCTGATGATTACAAGTCAACTGCTCTACCAAGTGAGCTAAACCGGCGAAAATCGTATCAAGATTTTTTACAATCCGTTTTGTTTTGCAACGAATCTTGAAGAACAAAATTATAGACTACTTTATGATTTTTAGGGAAGGTTTTTCTGATTTTTTTTGATTTTTTTCTTGAAGCTGATTTTTTTCGGCATCTGCAAGTGCATCTGCTTCACGTATTGAAACGGAAGCTAATCCTAAAGCAGGCTTCGCAGGCTCTATGTTTGGCTGCGGCAACGGTTCGTCATCGACTTCAACCTGATCAAACACCATGCCCTGCCCATTCTCACTGGCAAAGATGGCTTGTACGTTCGCAACAGGCACGTAGATCTCACGCGAAACACCACCAAAGCGCGCCTTGAACTTCACTGCATCATTATCCATTGTCAAACCGCTGGTCGCAGTAAACGCAATGTTTAGTACGATCTCTCCTTTGCGCACAAATTCCATGGGAACTTGCACAGCAGCGTTAACCTTGACCGAGATATAGGGCGTAAAGCCGTTATCCGTGCACCATTCATAAATAGCGCGTAGCAAATAAGGTTTTGTCGAGATCTCTGACATGAGCAGGTCGTACTTTCAAGTAAAAATTCAGTTCAACTATCCAACATGATGGACACCAAGGAAAATCATGTTGGATAAGGCGACATATTAGCGGCGCATTACTTTCTCAGACGGTGTCAATGCTTCTATATATGCAGGGCGAGAGAAAATACGTTCTGCATATTTCAACAAAGGCGCGGCTGTTTTAGATAAATCAATACCATAATGATCAAGGCGCCATAACAATGGAGCAACTGCCACGTCAAGCATCGAAAACTCTTCACCTAACATGTATTTGTTCTTCACAAACAATGGCGCTAATTGCGTCAAACGATCACGAATTTCTGCGCGCGCTTTGTCCAATACTTTGGCTGAAGAGCTATTCTTTTCATTTTCCAAAGTGTGAACATGAACAAATAACTCTTTTTCAAAATTGAACAGCATCAATCGCGCGCGAGCACGTTGCAAAGGATCTGCAGGCATCAATTGTGGGTGCGGAAAACGCTCATCAATATATTCGTTGATGATATTGGATTCATACAGAATCAATTCACGTTCCACCAAAATCGGTACCTGACCATAAGGATTCATGGTGGAGATATCTTCTGGTTTATTGAACAAATCGACATCGCGGATTTCAAAGTCCATGCCTTTTTCGAACAAAACCAAACGGCAACGTTGTGAGAATGGGCAAGTAGTACCCGAATAGAGAACCATCATTGTTGGCGTTCCTTAAAACGATGAGGGCGAGGTAGCTTTTCCTAGCCTACCTCACCCTGGAATAACACATCCATGTTTATAACATGGACGACGATTTTACTAAGTTCTTATTACTTCACTTCTTTCCAGTAAGAAGCGTTCAAGCGCCATGCCAATGTCGCCAGCAATGCCATAAACATCACAACCCAAACACCCAGGCGCTTACGGTTGTTTTGTGCTGGCTCGCCCATCCATTGCAAGTAAGCGACCAAGTCGCCCACCGCATTGTCATATTCAACTGCACTCAATTTACCTGCGGTGACTGTTTCGAAACCGGCAAATTTATGCTCTGTTTTTGACTTATCATGCGCATCTGCCACTGTTTCGAATTTAGCTGCCCGGACACCTTGCAATTCCCACAAAGCGTGTGGCATACCAACATTTGGGAACAACATATTGTTCCAGCCAGTTGGACGACTATCATCTTTGTAGTAAGTACGCAAATACGTGTACAACCAGTCAGCACCAGAGCCATCAGCCGACGCTTTAGCCCTCGCGATTACAGATAAATCTGGTGGAACTGCGCCAAACCATTCTTTTGCGTCTTTCGCGCTCAGACTAGTCTTCATCAATTCACCGACTTTTTCACCCGTGAACAACAAATTGCTCTTGATCTGATCTTCAGTTAAACCTAAATCACGTAAGCGGTTGTAACGCATAGAAACCGCAGAGTGACAATTCAAGCAATAGTTAACAAACAGCTTGGCGCCGTTTTGCAACGCTGGTAAATCCGTTGAACGATCTGGAGCGCGATCTAATGGATATCCACCACTGTTAGCCAAAGCGAACGCCGGTGCGAATGCCAAAGTAACGATCAGTTTTTTAAGTAATTTCATGCTAATTCTTCCTCGCTTAATCTGATCAATGCGCAGCAAACGTCACGCGTTTTGGCACTGGTTTGAACGTACCCATTGCGCTCCACCATGGCATCAATAAGAAGAAGCCGTAGTAGATCAATGCACAAACCTGAGACACGCGCTCACCCGCTGGAGAAGGTGCTTGCACGCCAAGGTAACCCAAGATTACGAACGAAATACCGAAAACGATATACACATACTTGTGCCAATCTGGACGATAACGAATCGACTTTACTGGGGAGACATCCAACCAAGGTAAGAACGCCAAGATCACCACAGAACCGCCGAACAGCACAACACCCCAGAATTTTGCATCTAAACCAAATGGCATCATGCCAATAATCGCCAATAAAGCAACTACTGCGATACTCGCTTTGACCATGAAGTTCAGTTTTGATTTCAACCAAATCAATGCAACATAAGCTGCCACACCGGCTTGAACCACATACAAGAACTCAGACGTTGTTGCACGCAAGATCGAGTAGAAGGGCGTGAAATACCACGTTGGAGCAATATGCGGTGGCGTCTTCAAAGAATCCGCAGGAATAAAGTTGTTGTACTCGAGGAAGTAGCCGCCCATTTCTGGAGCAAAGAATACAACCGCGCTGAAAATCGTCAAGAACACCGTTACACCGAAGATATCGTGGAAAGTGTAGTAAGGATGTGAAGGTACGCCGTCAACCGGGTGGCCATCTGCATCTAAGTTTTCTTTGATTTCGATACCGTCTGGATTGTTAGAACCGACTTCATGCAAAGCGATCAAGTGAGCAACAACCAAGCCCAACAATACCAAAGGGATAGCGATAACGTGGAATGAGAAGAAGCGATTCAATGTCGCATCTGACACCACATAGTCACCACGAATCCACAAAGACAAATCTGGGCCGATGAATGGGATAGCGCCGAACAAGTTAACGATAACCTGTGCGCCCCAATAGGACATTTGGCCCCATGGCAAGAGGTAACCGAAGAAAGCTTCAGCCATCAAGCACAAGAAGATTGCAAAACCGAACAACCAGATCAATTCACGTGGCTTACGATATGAACCGTAGAGCAGCGCACGGGTCATGTGCAAGTAGACGATGATAAAGAAGGCAGATGCGCCGGTCGAGTGCATATAACGCACTAACCAACCGGATGGCACTTCACGCATGATGTACTCTACCGAAGCAAACGCAAGATTCGCATCTGGTTTGTAATGCATCACCAAGAAGATACCGGTAACAATCTGAATAACTAATACCAACATCGCCAAAGAGCCGAAGATGTACCAAAAGTTAAAGTTCTTCGGTGCGTAGTATTGACCCCATTGATCGTTCCACAATTTGGTCAGTGGAAAACGGGAATCGACCCAATTCAAGGCCTTGTCCAGAACTGGTGCGTCGTCTGGGAGTTTTTTCTCAACAAATGCCATGATTAAGCCTCGCCTTTCTCATCTTTACCGATGATGATTTTGGTATCTGATAAAAACATATGAGGTGGCACATCCAAATTTTGTGGTGCTGGTTTGTTTTTGTATACACGACCAGCCAGATCGAATGTGGAACCATGGCATGGACACAGGAAACCACCTTGCCAATCATCTGGCAAAGAAGGCTGAGCGCCTGCTGCGAACTTCGAACTTGGTGAGCAACCCAAGTGAGAGCAAATACCAACCGTCACCAAGATATCGCTGTGCTCTTTGCGTGAACGTGTTTGTTTATCGCAATACTCTGGCATTGCCATCGTGTATGGCTTTTCAGATTTTGGATCTGCGACTTTATCTTCTGTCTTTTTCAGACTGTCCATCATTTCTGGCGTACGCTTCAAAATCCAGACTGGCTTGCCGCGCCACTCTGTCGTACTCATTTCACCAGGTTTTAAATTGGAAATATCCACTTCCACCGGTGCACCCGCCGCTTTTGCGCGCTCGGATGGTTGAAAAGTACTCACTAGCGCACCTGCTGTTGCCAAACCTGCTGCGCCACCTGCCGCACATGTTGCAACGAGTAGACCGCGACGGCCTGAATCGACCTGCTTTTCGATACTCATACAAACCCCAATCTATCAAAAATCAAAACTTGACGAAGCACCAGAGTCTATTGACCCTACACTTCTTACAACCTTAAATTATAAAGGAGCTGAGTGGTGATTTAAAGAAAAAGATGCTCTGCAGGACGATTTACAGCTTTTTTCCTCACAATTTCACAAAACTGAACCGAAAATATTAGAAAATCTGTTTAATCTTCTAAAAAATTAAACCTTAACAACAACAAATCAACCTGCACTTGACAAGATTTGACAATAATTTGGCAGACATCTATGAATTTGCAGATTACTATATTGCCGTTTTACCATATTTTATTGGCGAGAAATTAATTACAACTATCAACTCAATCAGCAAAATTAAGCTATTTGAGCCATTTAGACAATTTAGGGGAATTTTATGGGCATGATGCAAGAATTTAAGAGCTTTGCAGCACAAGGCAATGTAATTGATCTGGCAGTGGGTGTGATTATCGGCGCTGCTTTCGGTAAAATCGTTGATTCATTAGTGGGCGACATCGTAATGCCTGTAATTGGTAAGATTTTTGGCGGCTTAGATTTCGCCAACTATTATCTGCCACTCAATGGGCAAGCCAGCAGTATGACACTAGTGGAAGCAAAAAAAGCCGGTGCGGTTTTAGCATACGGTAATTTTTTGACAATTTCGTTGAATTTCATCATCCTCGCCTTCATTATTTTCCAAATGGTACGCTTAGTTAATTTGATGAAGAAAAAAGATGCTGCTGTCGCGGCTGCGGTGCCAGCAGAGCCAGCACCGACACCAGAAGATGTGGTGTTGCTACGTGAAATTCGTGATGCATTGAAAAAATAATTTGTGTCGAAATGCTTTCGTAATGCATTCAGGACCAAGTCAAAAATGCCACCAATCCGGTGGCATTTTTTCATCAATTCAAACAGGGTTCGCAATATCGACAAATTGATGTTCTATTCCAAATTGCTCTGCAATAAACTGCCCCAAGGCTTGGACACCATAACGCTCGCTGGCATGGTGCCCACAGGCCAAATAAGCAACTTTAGATTCTCGAGCCAGATGCACGGTAGGCTCTGAGATTTCACCGCTCACAAAGATACTAGCTCCCGCTTCAATCGCAGCATTCAACATATTCTGTGCAGCACCTGAGCACCAGGCTATCGTAGTTACTGCTTGATCGATATCGCCTATCAGTATTGCCTCTCGTCCTAGTCTATTTGAAATATGGGCAGCCACATCAGCGGCGGACGCAGTAGCCATTGCAGTCCACGTCCCCAACCATCCCAAATCATCTTCGCCAAAACGCCCAGTCACTTCAAATCCAAATAACTTCGCCAATTGTGCGTTATTCCCCATAATGGGATGTGAATCTAGAGGCAAATGGTATGCGAACAAGGAGATATCATTTGTGATCAAGGTTTTCAGTCGTTGAAACTTTTGCCCAACAACCCGCATATCTTCACCGCGCCAAAAGTAACCGTGATGCACCAAGATCGCATCGGCCTGCAAACGAACTGCCTCATCCAGCAGCGCCTGACAAGCAGTCACACCGCTAATAATGCGCTTAATTTCACGTCGCCCTTCCACCTGAAGCCCATTTGGGCAATAATCACGGAAGCGTGCAACTTGCAATTCGTTTACCAGAAATTGTGCAAGCACATTCCTCTCTACTGACTTTCTTAACATACCGTCCTCATCATGCGTCGTTTATGGCTATTATTTGCTCAAACCGTGACTGTCGGTTTGGCATTGTGGTTTATTGTAACCAGCTTGAAGCCAAATTGGTTACAACAAGGTTTTTCCGTCAACAAGAATGTCAGTCTGACTTCCTCCGCTACTTTGATTGAAGCACCCAGCAGCAAAATTGCGACGGCTGGCTCTTACCATTTAGCGGCAAAACGTGCCATGCCCTCTGTAGTCAATATCAGTGCCACCCGTAATTCAAATAACAATAATCCCTTACTAAGCGATCCATTCTTTAAACGTTTTTTCGGTGAGCAGGCTCGTCCTAAATCAGAGCGCCCTTCCAGCAGTGGCTCCGGCGTGATTATGAGCCCGCAAGGACATATTCTGACAAATAACCATGTGATACAAGGCGCCAGCGCAATTGAAGTCGCACTCGCTGATGGTCGCCTAGCGACTGCCAAAGTGATAGGCACTGATCCTGATACTGATCTCGCAGTATTGCAAATTGATTTAAAAGATTTGCCGACGATCACCTTAGGGCACTCCGAAGAATCGAATGTGGGCGACGTAGTACTGGCGATAGGCAATCCCTTTGGCGTGGGGCAAACCGTCACCATGGGCATAGTGTCAGCATTGGGACGCAATAGCGTAGGGATCAACACCTATGAAAATTTCATACAAACAGATGCCGCGGTCAACCCCGGCAATTCTGGTGGCGCACTGGTCGATGCTAATGGCAACTTACTCGGCATTAATTCGGCGATTTACTCTCAGAACGGTGGTTCGCTTGGTATCGGCTTTGCCATTCCAGTATCAACCATCAAAATGGTGATGGAAGCGATTATTACTGACGGCCAGGTGGTACGTGGCTACCTCGGCATTAGTCCGGAAGACATCACTACCGAAATGGCAGAAAGCTTCAATATCAAACAAACCAAAGGCTCTATCGTTGCAGCGGTCGTGCGTGGTGGACCAGCCGATCAGGCAGGCGTGAAACCTGGCGATATTTGTATCGCGATTGATGGTAAGCCATTTCAAAATAGCCGCGAGATGATGAATCAAATCGCGGCATTAAAGCCAAATTCAAAAGCGAAGTTGAAAATCTTGCGTCAATCCAATGAAATTTCCTTTGACATCAATGTCGGTAAACGTCCACCATTTAAACTCGAAGAATAAAAAACTCACAAAACGGGAAGTCGCATGCACGTTCAAGAATTAAGTCGTTTCTTATTTGAATTATCCGAGAATAATAACCGTGCATGGTTTGTGATGAACAAACCACGCTACGATATTTTACGTGCGGAATTTTTAGTGATGGTGACGCGCTTAATTCAAGAGCTCAGCAAAATAGACCCCGCCATCGCACAATGCGATCCCAAAAAAGCTTTATTCAGAATCAACCGGGATGTGCGCTTTGGTAAAGATAAATCACCGTATAAAACGTATTTTTCTGCCTCAATATTGCCGAGTGGTCGCAAGAAGCCTAGCGAGGGCGGTGGACCTGCGTATTATTTCCAAATAGGCCAAGACAATCGTTTATTGTTTGCAGTCGGTGAGTACATGCCACCGTCAGATCGCTTGAAGAACATCCGTCAGCATATTCTTGAAGATGACGCTGGATTTAATAAAGTCATCAAGAACAAAGCCTTAAAAACTTGTTTTGGCGACTTACAAGAAGAAGGCAAATTGATACGTCCACCCAAGGGTTACAACCCAGAGCATCCACTAATCGAATATTTGAAATTAAAGAGCATGATGGTGTGGGCTGAATGCCAGCTAGACGGCATGTTGTACGAGGATGTACACAAACAGCTGGTCAGTGGCTTTAAATCGGCGCTGCCCTTAGTCACTTGGTTACGGGCAGCCAGATTCAGCTAGACAGTTTTATTCTTCTGGTGGCGCCTGAGTCGCTTTGACAAAGATCGGTGCCACGAACAAACCCAATTCAAACAACATCCACATCGGCACAGCCAGCGCTAGCTGACTTACGACGTCAGGCGGTGTAACGACAGCCGCAATTACAAAAGCACCGACGATGACATAAGAACGAATAGCTTTCAATTTCTCGACAGTTAACAAACCAGTGCGCACCAATACGACAACCACAATAGGTACTTCAAAGGTCAATCCAAATGCCAAACACATTGACATCACAAAATCGAGATAGTTTTCTATATCGGGTGAGACTGTGATGGAAGTTGGGGCGAATTCAGAAATAAATTTAAAGACCCGCCCGAATACAAAGAAGTAGCAGAAGGCTACGCCTGCAGCAAACAAAAATGAGGATGAAATAACCAGCGGTGCTACCAAGCGCTTCTCATGCGCATACAATCCTGGAGCAATAAAGGCCCAAGCTTGGTACAAAACCCAAGGTAGAGCGATCAAAAATGCAAGCAATAAAGTCACCTTCATTGGTACCAAGAATGGAGAAATCACCCCGGTGGCAATCATCTTAGCACCCGCTGGCAAAGCCGCCACCATAGGCTGCGCCAAAATATCGTACACAGCTGAGGGTCCAGGCCAAGCGAACAAGGCAGCACAAACTAGCGCAATGCCAGCACAGGCTTTCACCAGTCGATCACGCAACTCGACCAAGTGCGAAATGAAAGACTCTTGCATACCCATGAAATTATTATCACTCATGACATGCCCTTAAATGAATTATTGAGAGCATTTAGAAAAAACTCGATGAAGGACTGCGATTGACTCGATGTTTCGCCATGCGGGCAGCACCAGAAATGACTTGGCTACGCTGGCCATGACGGCTTTTGTACCAGCTTGGAATATTCGAGGTTTTTGCAACTTTCCTGCGACGGAAATTTTTCGCTTTAGCCATCATGGCATCACTAGAGGGTGCCGTGTAATAGTCGTAAGGAGAATAATTAGAATGCGACTCTGGCTGCACCAGCTCATTCAACTCCTGCTGCGCCTCGGAAACTTCTTTATTAATATCCTGTTCGAAATTTTGCGCCGCCGATTCAACTTCTTTCTGCATCTTGCGCAATTCTTCCATTTCGATTTCACGACTGACTTCCGATTTCACCTGGCTTATATAGCGTTGCGCGCGACCAAATAAGGTGCCCGCCATGCGCGCAACTTTGGGTAAATCTTTGGGGCCAATCACAATCAAAGCCACTGCGCCAATTAAAGCGAGTTTGGTCAGTCCGAGGTCTATCATAAATCTACTCTAGCACTATCCTAAGATTAGTGCGTCGACTTATCCTTTGCCTCGACATCAATGGTTTTTTGCTCTTCAGCTTTTGGTGTTTTTTCCTCTTCACCTTTGATACCGTCTTTAAAACCTTTGACTGCCTTGCCCAAATCGCTACCAACATTGCCGAGCTTCTTAGTGCCGAACACCAAAACCACAACGACCAACACGATCAACCAATGCCAAATACTAAATGAACCCATCATACTTCCTTCAAGGCCTGAGCCAAAAAATCAATCTATAAAAAATAAAGCGAATGATCGCAAAAAATAATTACAACTTGGCGCCACCAATCACATGCATATGCATGTGATAAACAATTTGACCGCCATTTGGACCTGTATTGATAACAGTCTTAAAACCGCCCGACTTTGATCCATCCGCATGCTCAATATACGCACAGCCTTGTTGTGCCGCCAGTTTAGGTGCTAATTCAAGCATTTTACCCAACAATGCGGCATCTTCGGATTTTGCGTCGGCCAAACTCGACAAATGCTTCTTGGGAATAATTAGAAAATGGACAGGTGCGGCAGGATTGATATCATTAAATGCCATCAATTCATCATCTTCATACAAAACAGTAGCCGGAATTTGCTTGGCAACGATTTTACAAAAAATACAGTTATCCATACAGTCCACTCAATAATTGTTACAAAAAACAGTGCAAAAGTCAGACTAATTATCTTTGCGAGAAGCTTTTTCTTCTATGCCAGAAATACCTTCACGCCTTGCTAATTCATCGAGAACTTGCTGCGGGCGCAAATTATACTGCGCCAACATGACAAGCGAATGAAACCAGAGATCGGCGCATTCATACAGCAAATCAGAAGTATCGCCAGAAACACGTGCATCTTTCGCCGCCATCACAGTTTCGGTGGCTTCTTCGCCGAGTTTTTTTAAGATCGCGTCGTCACCTTTATGAAACAATTTGGCGACGTAAGAAGTTTCGGGATTGCCACCATTGATCGCTTTACGACTTTCGATCACGGCAGCCAACTGATTCAATATCGATTCTTGAGTCATATTTATCTGCTGCTTACTTATAAATGGCTTCAGGATCTTTCAGCACAGGATCGACTGTTACCCATTCACCTTCATCCACATTGCCTTCGAACTTTTGGAAGAAACAAGAATGCCGTCCCGTATGACAAGCGATGCCCTCCACTTGTTCAATTTTCAGAAGAATGACATCTTCATCGCAATCTAAACGGATTTCTTTCACTTTTTGTACGTGACCCGATTCTTCGCCTTTGTGCCACAATTTTTTGCGCGAACGACTCCAGTACACCGCTTCGCCAGTTTCTACTGTGCGGCTCAGGGCTTCACGATTCATCCAAGCGAACATCACCACATCATTGCTGCCTACTTCTTGCGCAATGACCGGAACCAGACCGACTTCATCCCATTTCACTTTATTTAACCAACGAAAACTCATGCTAACCTCATTGGTATATGTTGTGCCGCCATAAACTGTTTTGCTTCCTGCACTGTGTGCTGTCCAAAATGAAAAATACTTGCTGCTAACACTGCATCGGCACCACCAAGCTTGATGCCATCGGCTAAATCCTGTAGACCACCGACACCACCCGATGCGATGACTGGAATATCAATCGAATCCGACACCGCACGGGTTAAGGCCAGATCAAAACCGGAACGGGTACCATCTTTGTCCATACTCGTCAGCAGAATTTCTCCAGCCCCCAATTGCGCCATTTTGCGTGCCCATTCGACTGCGTCTAAGCCCGTCGCATTGCGCCCACCGTGCGTATACACTTCCCACTTACCAGGCGCTACGGCTTTGGCATCAATCGCGACCACAATACATTGCGAACCATATTTATGCGCGGCATCTGCGACTAATTGCGGATTCGTGACGGCAGAAGTATTCATACCAACCTTATCCGCACCCGCATTCAACAAACGCCGCACATCAGCCACAGTCCGGACACCGCCACCGACGGTTAAGGGAATAAACACTTGTGACGCAACAGCTTCTATCACAGGCAAAATCAAATCTCGGTCATCAGAGGACGCGGTGATATCTAAGAAAGTAATTTCATCCGCACCTTGCAAATCGTAACGACGCGCCACTTCCACCGGATCACCAGCATCGCGCAACTCTAAAAAATTGACGCCTTTGACTACCCGCCCGGCATTCACATCCAGGCAAGGAATAATCCGTTTTGCTAAAGTCATTCTTCGTCTTCTTCGTAGATGAGATCACCACTGAGTTCATCGGCACGCTCTTGTGCACTGGCCAAATCCAAAGTGCCTTCGTAAATTGAACGACCACAAATCACACCCTCAACACCCTCATCTTGCACTGCACATAATGCTTCGACATCGGCTAATACGTGCACACCTCCTGAAGCAATCACTGGCACTGTGACAGCCTGCGCCAATTTCACTGTAGCGTCGATATTAACACCACCCATCATACCGTCACGACCGATATCAGTATAGATGATTGCTTCCACGCCATAACCTTCAAATTTCTGCGCCAGGTCGATCACATCGTGACCGGACATTTTGCTCCAACCATCAGTAGCGACTTTGCCATCCTTAGCATCGATGCCCACGATAATTTGGCCTGGAAAAGCGCTACAAGCATCTGCCAAGAAGCCTGGACTCTTGACTGCTGCAGTACCGATAATGATGTAAGAAATACCTGCATTCAAATAGCGCTCGATCGTATCGAGATCACGAATACCACCACCCAATTGGACTGGAACTTCTTCGGTATCGGTTTCTTCTGCGTACTCGCGCACGGTTTTTATGATCGCTTTAATCGCTGCTTCATTTTTTGGTTTGCCAGCGAACGCGCCGTTCAAATCCACCAGATGCAGACGACGTGCGCCTTGTTCTAGCCAGTGACGCGCCATATCGGCGGGCTCTTCAGAGAATACAGTGGCTTGATCCATATCGCCTTGTTTAAGACGTACGCAGTGACCATCTTTCAGGTCGATAGCAGGAATGAGCAGCATGATGAATTTATAGGGTAATTAAAAATAAAAAATAGAGTAAAACGACAGACAATAAGTTTGACAGTATGTTCAACAAATCAAGGTCTAGGGATTCCAGTGTACGAAATTTTTATACAGTTGCAGTCCGGCAGCAGCGCTTTTTTCTGGGTGAAACTGCGTTGCAAAAATATTCTCGCGCGCTACCGCTGAAGTAAATACCTGACCATATTCAGTGGTACCGACTACATCTTGTGCTTGTTCTGGCTGAACATAGTAGCTATGCACAAAATAAAAATAACTGTCATCAGCAATGCCATTCCAAAGCGGATGTGCTTGCGATTGGTGCACGCGATTCCAACCCATTTGTGGCACTTTATATCGGGAACCATCTTCTTGCAATTGCCCGCTTAAATCAAAGCGCACGACCTTGCCTGGCAACAAACCTAAACAAGGCGTATTGCCTTCGGCACTAACGTCAAATAACATCTGTTCACCGACACAGACACCAAATAGAGGCTTTTCACGTGCGGCTTGCAAAATAGCGTCTTGCAAACCTGATTCCTGCAAACAGCCCATGCAATCAGGCATAGCACCTTGACCTGGCAAAACAAGCCTGTCGGCAGATCGGATATCGGCGATATCACCTGAGATCAAGATCTGCGCTTCGGGTGCAACTGCGCGAAAGGCCTGAGCGACGGAACGCACGTTGCCCATGCCGTAATCGACAACAACTATCTTATTCATAACAGTGAGAGAGTAGACATAGTGAAGTGTTGTAGGTGCGCAGCGACATATTCATTGCTATCGCACTTAAGCTCTTTTATAGACTACCTTTAGTGGATGGAATAGTACCCAAGGCGCGCTGGTCTAATTCTGCCGCCATACGCAGCGCGCGACCAAAGGCTTTGAAAATAGTTTCACATTGATGATGCGCATTTTCGCCGCGCAGATTGTCAATATGCAGAGAGACCAAAGCATGATTGACGAAACCCTGAAAAAATTCATGGGTCAAATCGACATCGAATGAACCTATCATAGAACGCTTAAAGTCAACATGGTATTCAAGGCCTGGACGACCAGAGAAATCAATCACTACTCGAGAAAGAGCTTCATCGAGTGGCACATAGGCGTGGCCATAGCGACGTATCCCTTTTTTGTCGCCGATTGCAATGGCAAACGCCTGACCCAAAGTAATGCCAACATCTTCCACCGTGTGATGCGCATCGATATGCAAATCACCATCGGCTTCGATATCCAAATCGATTAAACCATGGCGAGCAATTTGATCCAGCATATGATCTAAAAACGGCACACCGGTTTTCAATGATTGCTTGCCTGTGCCGTCAAGATTGATGGCGACACGAATTTTGGTTTCGTTGGTATTGCGTGTAACTTGCGCTGTACGTTGCATGATGAATTTGGCTGGTGATTATTAGCTTTTAGTTTAAGCCATTAAAGCTAAGGTGAATGCTTTTAAAAATAAGGCGTTCTCTTCTGGTGTGCTGACGGTAATACGCAAACAGTTCTGCAGCAGACCATGCATTTTACCCACATTTTTCACTAAAATTTTTTGTTCCAACAATTTTGTGAATACTTCATTGCCATAAGTCTCACTTTTCGCGCTATTTGACACGCGTATCAGCAAAAAATTCGCCGCTGACGGGAAAACTTCTACTCCTGGCAAGGCTGAAAGTTGACTAGACAACTCACTGCGTTCAGCACGTAACTGCGCTGCTTGCGTCTCAAAAATTTCAGCGTGTTCGAGCAGGCAGGTAATCGCTGCTTCGGTCAACACATTGATGTTATATGGTGGTCTGACTTTATCGAATTCTTCGAGCAATTCTGCCGATGCTGACATATAGCCCAAACGGATTCCCGCCAAGCCTAATTTCGATACAGTGCGCATCACAACCAGATTCGAAAATTCTGGCAAACGCGACATAAAACTGGTCTGCGCAAATGGCTGATACGCTTCATCAACAATCACCACACCTGAATCACCAACCGCACGAATAATCTCCTCCATATCCGCTGCATCAAATAAAGTACCGGTAGGATTATTCGGATAGGCCAAATACGTCACTGCAGGTCTATGTTCTGCAATCGCTGACAACATCGCTGCTTTGTCCAAGGTGAAATCGGCATTGAGGGGCACGCCGGTAAATTCCATACCTGCAAATTTGGCTGACATCGCATACATCACAAAACCGGGCAAAGGTGCCAACACTTTTGCACCCGGCTTTGCGCAGGCAATGCTGATCATCGCAATCAACTCATCTGAGCCATTGCCCAGCACCAGATCGTAGCCCTCAGGTACGCCGAAATGCGTGCTGAGCGCTGATTTAATACCAGCGTAACTTGGCACCGGATAACGATTCAGGTCAATTTCCGATAAACGTTTGGCAAGAAATTGTTGAAGCTCGGGCGTCAATGTATAGGGGTTCTCCATCGCATCGAGCTTCAGAAAACCCGTCGCGTCTGGCACGTGATAAGCCGACAAGGCGCGCACATCAGCGCGGATAATATTTTCTACTAAGGACATGAGGCTTTTGCTCGTTTTAAAAATCGGTGAATAATTTTCAAGAATAATTTTGGATATTCGTTCAAACCGGAATCAAGTTTCAAGTGCTACTGCGCTCTTTTTGCGACCTGTTGTTTTCGCTACTTTGGCTTTTGCCTTAGCAGGCACAGATTTAGTTTTGCTGGTGCGCTTGCCTACCTTCATTGCTTTAGCCAGCACAGGTTTAGCCCGCACTGGTTCGGTCGGTTGATTATTCAGAATTTGTAATTCTGCCTCTGCCGATAGGAGACGCGCTTCGATGATGGCGCAGTATTCTGGATTTAATTCAAAGCCGACAAATTGCCGACCACAACGTCGCGCTGCAATCGCGGTGGTTCCGCTGCCCATAAACGGGTCAAGTACTACGCCATTTTCGGGACAAGATGCTAGCAGCATGCGCTGAATAATTTCTAGAGGTTTTTGCGTAGGATGCTCAACCCGCTCTGCATCTTCTTTGTGCAGGCGCGAAACGCTCCATAAGTCTTTCGGGTTGTAACCTAATTCCAACCATTTCGCACCCACAAAGATAGAACGCGAACGTGCTTTCTTGGTCGCCGCATCATAGGGAATGCGTACTGCATCCAAATCGAAATAATAATTTTTCGACTTCACAAACAATCCTATGGTGTCATGCACAGAAGAAAAACTGCGGGTACTACCACCCATCGATGGCACGCGTCTATCCCAAATGATTTCATTAATCATGGTCATGCGCTGCTTCAGCATCACAAAGATTTCCGGCGAATAGCGCCAGGTCAAAAAGATATACAATGATCCAGTCGGTTTGAGCTTAGGCAGCGCCGCGTCTATCCAACGCTCAGTCCATGCCAAATAATCGGCCGCTTCTTGCTTATCCGAATCATTACCGTAATCCTTGCCCAAGCCGTAGGGTGGATCAGTCAAAATCAAATCGATACTGCCATCAGGTATGCGTTGCAAACCGGTGATGGCGTCTTCATTGAAAATTTGATTGATGAAGCTGCTCATGTGCTTGAACGAACAGAACAACCTAGCCGCAGAGGCGCAGAGAACGCAGAGATATTCTTCATGCATTCCTCTTCGCTCTCTGCGCCTCTGCGGTTATAGGTTTTGATTTTCATCGTTTTCTTATACTTACTTCAAACGCAATTCAGCACTACGCGCGTGCGCTGGCAGGCCTTCGCCATTCGCGAGTTCCGCTGCGATTTTGCCTAGCGTCTGCGCGCCCTGCTCGCTGACTTGGATCATCGAAGAGCGCTTCTGAAAATCATAAACACCCAACGGTGAAGAAAACCGTGCAGTACGCGAAGTCGGCAATACATGATTCGGGCCAGCGCAGTAATCGCCCAAAGACTCGGATGAAAAACGACCGAGGAACATCGCACCAGCATGACGAATTTGATCCGCCCATTGCTGTGGATTTTCTGCGGAAATTTCCAAATGTTCCGCCGCAATATCATTCGCGATATCGCAAGCCTCTTGCATATCACGCACCTTAATCAAGGCACCCCGATCTTTCAATGAGGTACGAATAATTTCCGCACGTGGCATCGTTGCAATCAGCTTATCGATACTCGCATGAACTGCATCGATGTAGGCCGCATCAGGACACAATAAAATCGACTGTGCAAGTTCATCGTGTTCTGCTTGCGAAAACAAATCCATCGCCACCCAATCCGGGTCTGTCGTACCATCGCACAACACCAAGATTTCAGATGGCCCAGCTATCATATCGATACCTACCATCCCGAATACACGACGCTTGGCATTCGCGACATAGGCGTTACCTGGGCCAACGATCTTATCAACTTGCGGAATGCTGTCCGTGCCGTATGCTAAAGCAGCGACGGCTTGCGCGCCACCGATAGTGAATACACGATCAACACCAGCGATTGCTGCTGCGGCTAATACCAAAGGATTACGCACACCATCAGGAGTTGGCACCACCATAATGATTTCGCGCACGCCTGCGACTTTGGCAGGAATCGCGTTCATCAGTACAGAAGATGGATAAGCCGCTTTACCGCCAGGCACATAAATGCCGACGCGATCTAAAGGCGTGACTTTCTGCCCGAGCACTGTGCCATCTGCTTCAGTATAAGAAAAACCAGCCGAACCACACTCACGCTTTTGTACTTCGTGATAAGCACGCACACGCTCCGCTGCAGCTTCTAATGCGCTGCGGCGCTCACTCGAAATACTGGCTAGCGCCGCATGCAAATCGGCCTGTGGAATTTCCAGCGCTTGCATATCGCTGACAGTCGCTAAGCGATCAAAACGCTGTGTATATTCGAGCACCGCAGCATCACCGCGGGTTTTCACTGCCTGCAAAATTTGGCCAACACTTTGATCAATCGCTGCGTCTTCACTCGCTTCAAACGCCAACAATTGGCGCAAGGTTTGTGCGAACCCGGCTTGTGTAGAATCCAAGCGAGTGAGCACTGTAGCAAAAGACATGGAGGAAGACATTATTTGCCCTCCGAAGCGCGCTCAAAGGCTTGCAAAATAGGTTGCAAGCGTTCACGTTTCAATTTCAATGCAGCTTGATTCACCACCAAACGCGATGAGATATCCATGATCTCTTCGACTTCGACCAAGTTATTCGCGCGCAGCGTATTACCAGTGCTAACCAAATCAACGATCACATCCGATAAGCCGACCAATGGGGCTAATTCCATCGATCCATACAACTTAATCAAATCGATATGTACGCCTTTGCTGGCGAAATGCTGACGTGCCGTTTCTGTATACTTAGTTGCCACACGCAAGCGCGCACCGTGACGCACCGCGGTTGCGTAATCAAACCCGACCGAAACAGCAACCGACATACGGCATTTTGCAATCCCTAAATCGATAGGCTGATACAAACCTGCTCCGCCATGTTCGAACAACACATCTTTACCCGCCACACCAAAATCTGCAGCACCATATTGCACATAAGTCGGTACGTCAGAAGCGCGAACTATGATCACCCGCACATCCGGATCATTGGTCGCTAAAATCAACTTACGTGATTTTTCAGGATCTTCGGTGACGTGGATGCCAGCAGCTTCCAAAAGCGGCAAGGTTTCTTCAAAGATGCGACCTTTGGACAAGGCCAAAGTTAGTTGATGAGAACTCATATCGATTGTTTCGCTCGTTTGCTAGTTTATTTAACGCGTTGAATCTGCGCACCTACCGCAGACAACTTGACTTCCATGCGGTCATAGCCGCGATCCAAGTGATAAATGCGGTCAATCAACGTCTCGCCGTGGGCAGCCAAACCTGCGATGACCAAAGACGCAGAAGCCCGCAAATCGGTTGCCATCACTGGCGCGCCTATCAGTTTTTCCACGCCACTCACAATCGCCGTATGTCCATCAATTTCAATATGCGCGCCGAGACGATTCATTTCTTGCACATGCATGAAGCGATTTTCAAAAATCGTTTCGGTGACGCGCGCGGTGCCATTTGCTATGCAATCTAAGGCCATGAATTGCGCCTGCATATCAGTTGGAAAGCCCGGATATTCGGTCGTACGGAAACCGACTGCTTTTGGACGTCCGCTCATCTGTGCGCGTATCCAATCTGGGCCTGTCGTGATGATCACACCTGCCTCGCGCAACTTATCTAAAGCCACATCCAAAATATCACTACGCGTATTTTTGACAGTCAGGTCGCCGCCGGTAGCTGCAACCGCGCAAAGAAAAGTTGCCGTTTCTATGCGATCAGCAATCACTGTATGTGTCGCACCGTGCAAGGCTTCGACGCCTTGTATGACTAAACGATCAGTACCAATGCCAGTAATCTTGGCGCCCATGGCGACTAACAAGTTCGCCAAGTCAGTGACTTCTGGCTCACGCGCCGCGTTTTCCAAAACCGTTTCGCCTTCCGCCAAAGTCGCTGCCATCAACAGGTTTTCTGTACCTGTAACGGTAATCATATCGGTCACAATGCGTGCGCCACGCAGACGTTTCGCTTTCGCGTGGATATAACCTGCTTCGATATTGATCTCGGCACCCATAGCTTGCAAGCCTTTGATGTGCTGATCAACGGGACGTGAGCCAATTGCACAACCGCCCGGCAAAGATACCTTCGCTTCGCCAAAACGTGCCAGTAAAGGGCCAAGCACGAGAATCGATGCGCGCATGGTTTTTACCAAATCGTAAGGCGCTTCTAGCTTATCAATTGCTGCGCCGCTTAATGTGACGACGCCATTCTCTTCAGTGACGTGCAAGCCCATTTGTTTAAGCAACTTCAACATCGTAGCGACGTCTTGCAAGTGAGGTACATTGTGTAAAACCACATCGCCGGCACTGAGCAAACCTGCACACAAAATCGGCAACGCAGCATTCTTTGCACCAGAAATAATGACGTCGCCATTCAAGCGATTGCCGCCTGTAATCAGTAACTTATCCATGTTTATTTAAACTCTTCCGGCGTTAAAGTTTTCATCGACAAAGCATGAATTTCTTCACGCATCCGGTCGCCTAAAGCGGCGTAGACGAGTTGATGACGTTGAATCAAGCGCTTGCCAGCAAAGGCGTGGGAAACGATCACGGCGGTGAAATGTTGACCATCGCCTTCCACTTCGAGATGTGTACATTCCAAGCCGGAAGCGATGTAATTTTTAATTTGGTCTGGTGTAGGAAACACAATCAATCTTTCTAAAAAATTTTCTAAAATTTATTCTTGTCACGTCAGTGAATTGTATCAATGGCGCATTCAGTGTCGTAACTTATAACCACTACGCAACATCTGCATTGCCACGCCCGTCAACACGATCAAGAAAGCCGTCACGATCAGCAAACTACGCAAAGGATCAACATCCGATTGTCCTGAAAAGCCATATCGAAACCCGTCAATCATGTAGAAAAACGGGTTGAAATGCGAAATGGTTTGCCAGATCGGCGGCAGTGAATTAATCGAATAAAACACGCCTGACAAAAAGGTGGCGGGCACAATCACAAAATTTTGAAAGCCCGCCAACTGATCAAATTTCTCTGCCCAAATACCGACGATCAGACCCATAGTACCAAGTACGAATGCACTCATCAAAGCGAATAAAGCAATCCACAAAGGTGCACTAAAACTCAGATGCGCAAACCAGGCTGTCACCACAAACACACCTAAGCCGACTGCAAGGCCGCGTACTACGGCAGCTAGCACGTAGGCAAAAAACATTTCCCAATGTGAGAGCGGCGGCAACATGATGAACACCAGATTGCCGGTAATCTTTGATTGGATCAATGATGAAGAGGCATTCGCAAACGCATTTTGCAAGACGCTCATCATCACCAGGCCAGGAATCAAAAACGCCATGTAAGTCACACCATGCACTTTGACATGACCTTCCAAGGCCTGGCCAAAAATCAGCAGATACATCATGGCGGTCATGATCGGCGCTGTGATTGTCTGTGTTGCGACCTTCCAGAAACGCAAAACTTCTTTATACAATAAGGTGCGGAAGCCTATCATTGCGGATTCCCCCCACCCATAATTTGTAAGAATACATCTTCCAAATCCGCTTGTTGCAAATGCAGATCTTCAATCACACAACCGGCGCTCCGTAAACTCGCCAGAATTGGTTCAACTTCAGCATAGTTCGTAATACGTAACGCAAAACTATTCGCTTCCGCTTGCGTATCGGCAGCAATGATCAAGTTGTGTAATGAAGCAGGCAATTCGCCTTGCGTAAGTTGCACTTTCATCTGTGAGCCTGAAATACGCTTAATCAGGGCAGACATGGTATCGAGCGCAACTACTTTACCCGCCTTCAGCATTGCAACCCTATTACACAAAGCTTGAGCTTCTTCCAAATAATGTGTGGTCAAAACGATGGTGTGCCCCTCACGATTTAAGCGCGCTACAAACTTCCATAAAGTCTGACGTAATTCAACATCGACACCTGCAGTCGGCTCATCCAAAATAATGACTGGAGGTTTATGAACGAGTGCCTGAGCTACTAAGACCCGGCGTTTCATACCACCGGACAAAGCGCGCATATTCGCATCGGCTTTATTGGTCAGGTCGAGGTTTTCCATGACCTCATCAATCCAAGCATCATTGTTCTTGATGCCAAAATAACCGGATTGCAAACGCAGCGTTTCGCGCACAGTAAAGAAGGGATCGAACACCAATTCTTGCGGTACCACGCCGAGCTTGCTACGTGCTGCACGGTAGTCGCGCACAACATCGTGTCCCTGCACTAAAACTTGTCCAGAATCAGCACGATTTAAACCCGCAATTATCGAGATAAGCGTGGTCTTACCGGCACCATTCGGTCCGAGCAAACCAAAAAACTCGCCTTCTTCTATCGAGAGCGAAACACCACCTAAAGCCTGCAGCGGTTTGCCTGCAGACTGATAAGATTTTTGTACATTGCTAATTTGTATGGCGGCCATGTGGCATTCGCGCTTTAGCGCATTGATTGTGAACTTAGGGTTCGTTAATAAATAATCTGGACTTGTGCATTTTGTTTGCCAACAAACTCTGAGCTCGCTCACGACGAAACAAGAATACAAAACAAGATCACGACAAATGCCGTGAAAACCTTCGATTATAGGGGATTTTGTCTGATTACGGGTTACGCTTTATAGTGGCGCTTGTATAGACAAATTGGTCTAGATTGGAGAGGATCAATGTCGCTCGTCTGTGGCGACTTCGACAACATCAAAGAATTCTGTCAGACCATAAAGAGAAATCAAACTGATTAAGCTTGCAGGAACGCTAATGAATTGCAAATGCCGATTTAATGATTGCGCCTGACGCTGCCAAGCCAACATAACGGCCACAGCAGCGGAATCCACAGATTTCAGCGGCGCCATATCAATTTGCTCAGAGCCAGCATGGATCGCCTGCAAACCCGCTTGTGAAACGGACACTGCGTTGCGCAAACTCAATTCTTGATCTTGCAAGACCATGCTGAACTCCAAAAAAATTACTGGGTGTATTACTCGATGTATTACTTCTTTGCTGTCGCTGCTGCCAGCTTCTTATTTTTTTCTACTAAAGTTTTGATCAAACCATCCACGCCGGTTTTGCTAACTTCAGCGGAAAAACTACCTTTGTAAGTTTCCACTAACCAAGCACCAAGAACGTTAATATCAAAAATTTTCCAACCTGATGCGGTTTTTTCTAAACGATAATTCAACTGCAAAGGCTCGCCACGTGTCTGTATAACCAAACTCTTTACTTCCACCTCAGTATCTTCAGGAGAGGAACGGAATGGTTTGAACTCAACTTTTTGATCACGAATTTGTGTGATCGCGCCTGAATAGGTGTGAATCAACAAAGTGCGGAATTCCGTAATCAATTGTTTTTGTTGTTCAGGTGTCGCCGTGCGCCAACTCTTACTCACGGCTAAAGACGTCATGCGCTCGAAATTGATATAAGGCAGCACCTTATTCTCAACTAAATCATTAATGCGTTGACGATTACCTGCTTGAATATCTTTATCGTTTTTTGCCGCTTCAATAATTTCTGTACTTAGGCGCTTTACCAATTGATCCGGCGCTTCTTGCACTTGCGCGTTAGCGAGTAGACTAAAACCTAAACAAAAACTAACTAAAAATTGACTGATTTTTTTCATAATATTTTCCTGACTTAGGGGATTATTTCTATTTACTGCTTTAAGTACGTAAACCTTGCATAGACACATTGGGTTGACGCGGCGCAAAATTCCTCCCGGTACTCATCTTGGTGATTGTGTCCAATTATTAGGAATCAAACTCTATCACCGCGACTTCTTTACTTTTTATTTTGCATTACTCTAAATTTAGCGTCGCACTAACTATTCCTGTTCTTGTTGCTTGCCGGCGTTAATCTGACTTTCGCGCCTTTGAAGATAAGCACCCCGAATAAACACATATTTATCCAACGCAGCTTCTTCGATCAAACTTACCGCATCTAAAGCACTGGCCCGTTTATCGATTACTTTCAATGCTGAGGTCGCAATTTTTGCCGTACCCGAGGTCTGTGAAAATAAGATATCGCCCTTAAAGTCGATAGGGGTCGCTAGTGCATCGCGTAAAGTTGAGGCCCCCAAGACTGGCAACACGACAAAAGGCCCAGAGGGCACTCCCCATACGCCCAAAGTTTGACCGAAATCAGCTCTATGCTTGGGCATGCCTCCGGCGCTAGCTACATCAATCAGCCCACCTATACCCATGGTCGTATTAATCGCAAAGCGCATAAAATCATTTACACCATCAACCAGATTACCTTGTAAGACATTATTCACGGCGGTCCAGACATCACCAGCATTACTAAAGAAGTTACCCACTGCCGTTTGCACAATGCTTGGCGTCACACTTTGGTATACCTGAGCTGTTGGCTTTAATAAATTAGCATCCAAACTCTCGTTGAAGTTAAATACAGAACGATTCAAGCCCTCTAAAGGATCATCGGGATTATTGCCGATGTTCGTCGTTTCGCTGACTTTTTCCAGTGTCGCTACCGCTTTGGTTTTTACTTTGCTGACAGTGCTGCATGCCGTCATCGTCAAACCAAGTGCACACAAAATCAGTAAACGCACACCGAAAGAACGCAGGATAGAGATATTTAAAAAACGTAGGCTCATTTTTGTTCTTCTTTGCCGTCGGCGGCTTTACTGAACAAGAATTGACTGATGAGGTTCTCCAAAACCACAGCTGACTGTGTCATCGTGATTTTGTCACCCGCGACTAAGTTTTTCACGTCACCACCCGCTTCCAAGCCTATGTATTGCTCGCCCAACAGGCCCGCAGTTAAAATTTTTGCAGAAGAATCCTTAGGAAAGCTGTAACGTTTTTCCATTTTCAATACTACCGTCGCTTGAAAACTCTTATCGTCAAAATTAATTGCACTAACACGACCAACCACTACCCCAGCACTCTTCACTGCAGCGTTTGGCTTTAAGCCACCAATATTGTCAAACTTGGTGGTGACATCATATGTCTGTTCAAAGGACAGACTGCTCATATTGCCTGCTTTCAGTGCCAAAAATAACAAAGATGCTGCACCCAATAGCACAAATATGCCCACCCAAAAATCGATCGATTTCTTTTCCATCATTTACCTCTTACTAAAATCCATTTGCGCTCCGGGCAACAAACGCGATTATAAAAATTCGAACTAAAAAAACAAACCCTATTGAAACATCCAAGCGGTTAGCAAGAAGTCCAACCACAACACCAATAAAGATGAAATCACCACAGTCCTAGTCGTAGCACGAGCCACACCTTCGGGCGTTGGTGTCGCCTCATAACCTTGATAAAGCGCCACGAAAGTCGCGGCAAAACCAAAAACGACACTCTTAATTACGCCATTACCGAGATCGTTCCAGATATCAACACCCGCCTGCATCTGCGACCAGAATGAACCACTATCGACACCGATCAAAGTAACGCCAACTAAGTAGCCACCGATAATACCCATCGCATTAAAAATCAATGTCAATATTGGCAAGGCGATCACGCCAGCAATAAATCTCGGTGCGATCACTCGTTGCAATGGATTAACCGCCATCATTTCCATTGCAGCCAATTGCTCGCCTGCTTTCATCAAACCGATCTCAGCAGTCAAGGAGGTACCTGCACGCCCAGCAAATAGCAAAGCGGTTACAACAGGGCCTAATTCACGCACCAGAGACAAAGCCACTAAGAGTCCGAGTGCCTCCTCGGAACCGTAGCGATTCAAGGTGTAATAACCTTGGTAGCCAAGCACAAAACCAACGAATAAACCTGAAATCGCAATAATCACCAGAGAATAGTTACCAATAAAATGCACTTGATCTGCGATTAATTGCGGACGACGCCATAAACCCGGCGCGTTCACAACAATACTGAAAAAACTCCTGCTCGCGTGCCCAACACTCTCAACAGTCTCACGCGTAAGCTGACCGAGGCGACTGACCAAATTGACGATCATGATGGATCTCCAGAAGCTGGCTTTAATCCAATTTGTTCCGCCATCGATTTACCCGGGTAGTGAAAAGGCACAGGACCATCACTCTCTGCATGTACAAATTGCTTTACGTAAGGGTCGCTCGATTCCATCATCTCCTTCGGTGTACCTTGAGCGACGATCTTGCCTTGTGATAGGAAATAAACATAGTCCGCAATTGTGAAAGTTTCGTGCACGTCATGCGAAACCAAAATACTAGTTGAGCCTAAAGCACTATTCAAATTACGAATCAAAGTCGCAGTAACGCCCATAGAAATCGGATCCAGACCTGCGAAAGGCTCGTCATACATGATTAGCTGAGGGTCCAACGCTACCGCACGAGCTAAGGCAACACGACGTGCCATACCACCTGAGATTTCCGACGGTTTTAACTGAGCTGCATTGCGCAAACCGACCGCGTTCAGCTTCATCATCACCAAATCTTGTACCATCGTTTCGGGCAGCTCTGCATGTTCACGCAAAGGAAAAGCGACATTATCGAACACGCTTAGATCGGTAAATAGTGCACCGTGCTGAAATAGCATGCCCATCTTGCGACGCAAGGCATACAGACTGGGCGTTTTGAGGTGATGAACCACCTCTCCATTGACGCTGACTTGCCCCGACTGAGGCACAATTTGACCTCCAATCAAGCGCAAAATAGTAGTCTTACCTGAACCTGACCCGCCCATCACGGCGATCACTTTACCGCGCGGAAAATCCATGTTCAAACCGGACAAAATTTTCCGGTTGCCATAGCCAAACTGCAAATCACGAATTTCAACTAAATTGGGCACGACGATTAATTTCTATAATAAAGACCAGATTGTAAACCAGATCGGGAAATTGAGTTACCTTCAAGCGCTATGAAAAATGTAACGAAATAATTAAATTTAACAAAATCAAATAATTAACCAATTTAATTCAGCAAATTTAAAAAATTATGATATTTTATTCTTTTGCACTGCACAAATTCAGCTAAAATAAATGAACTTGGAGTCAGCAATTCGAATAAATGCAGGGCCTATATTGTGTTTAAAGTACGAAAAAGCCCAAACATATGCAAATAAGACCGCAAAGTCTGGGTGAAGTTTGGAATAAGGCTGGATTTATTTTCTTTGGCTCATTGGGCAAACCCAAAGGTACCGCCTGATAGAACCAAAGTGGGTTTTTATTTTGCAAAAAGATCCGCTTACTGCAGGCCAATTTATTCTTAGCTACGAGGAAGCGGCCAATAAGCTCTTGCGCTCTTCAGTAAAGCTCCACCAAGCCTGCGCTGGCTCACCTGCCATAAATCGCGTGATCGACATAAATACATCGATGACACATGGATCGTGCCTTTGTTGGGTAAGCTCACACAACTCCTGATACATCTGAACAGGATCACGCCCAATCAATTGCTGAGGGTGCAAAATCCCGAGCAATACCAAGTCGGCCGCGCCCGCCTTACCAATATTTGGCAAATCAGTCAGAACTTGCAGGCGCTCGCGACACACTTTATCAGGATGCATAGGTATACGTTTTTAAAGTGAGTTCAATCGTCTGCAAGATACTCGTCAAAATGCTTAGTCTGCACATTCCACAAGTACTCCATTTCGCACGTAAATGGCAAGTCAAGCAATGCGCGAAAGCCATCATCGATGTTTAAGACCGCTCCCAATGAAACGAAATGCCAATTGTCTGTGTCATCACAATAGTCATCCGTCTCATCACCGGCCATCAGAGTCCATCCACTGAAACGACGCTGTATGCCTTCAGCATCAACTTCCTCGCGATACAAAGCATGAACCGGTCGCTGATCCTTTAATACAGCGCTAGTAACAAAGCAGCGTTCAGTATACTGATCAGCCAGACTCGGGATCGGATCGTCTCTTTGTGATTGAATGATGTGGCAAGATGAAAATGTTATCTCATCATTGATTTGCAAGTCAGGGATATAACCAGGCACATTGTCGAGTCGCCCAACAAATTGATCACTGTCACGAGAAATGATTTCTACCCACATGCGCTCAGCTGAACATCCCTGATCATTCTCAATTTCGCACTGGAAAATCAGTTTAACCAGGTCACCTACTTGAAACTGCGCAATCAACTCCGCTGAGGGCAGATAAAAAGTATACCGTGCCTCAATGGCTCGATCTGACACATCTTCTAGCTTCCAAGTTTTGGACATGACGATTCGGATCAATATAGGAGGTAAGCAGTTTACCTCAAAATGCTCATCAACTTGAGCGTTACCATTCTTTAATCTGCGCAAAATTCAATTCAAATTTCGCAAGATACTTACGTAAGCGATCAGCATCATTCGACATCTTCTTTTCCTTGCGACTACGTTCAAACAAGGAGCGACCCGCATCGGATAAACTATGCGAGGACAGGCAGACTTGAATGACATAGGCGAGCTGTACTTGATCAAAGGAATCAATATTTTCCTTCAAGGCCAGCCAGTGCGGATGCTGTAGCTCAGCGACAGCAAGACTACTATCGCTGGCATGATGTTGATTCCGCTGCTGCAAACGCTGCAGCTCTAATTCGACGGCTTGCACATCAATGCGACCGCCATCAGCCAAGGTAGCCATACGCAGTAGACTCGCCGACAGCTGACGGAAATTACCTGCCCATAGCGTGGTTCCCGCCATCGCATATTGCAAGTAAATTTTCTTGGCGTCGGAATTGAATCGAATTTTCTTACCAAGTTGATTGGCAATACGATCTAGTTCGAAATCCAAGTTCGGTTCTATATCCTCACGTCTGTCTTTCAAACCCGGCAGCGTATATAACCAAGTATTAATGCGAGCGAATAAGTCTTCGCGAAAGCGGCCGTTGCGGACATCTTGCGCCAAATCTCGATGCGTACCTGCGATCAATTGAAAATGACTTTCGACTTCTCTATCGCCCCCCATAGGGAAGAAACGTTTTTCCTCAATCGCCTTGAGCAACATCGCTTGCTCATCAAGACCTAGCTCGCCGATTTCATCCAAGAACAATAAGCCGTCATCGGCCGCTTTCAAATAGCCCGCCCTTGCCTGCAATGCTCCGGTAAATGAACCTTTGACGTGCCCAAACAAAGAGGACATTGCACCGTCACCGCGCAAGGTCGCACAATTGACATCAATAAAATCACCTTGCAATTGATGCTTAGCTTTTTTTAATTCGTAGATGCGACGCGCCAAAAAGGATTTTCCCGCGCCCGTTGGTCCCGTTAGCAAAATCGGTGTTTGCGAACGCAAGGCGACTTGCTCGATTTCTTCTATGGTGCGATTAAAACTCGCATTTTTTGTCGCAATGCCAAACTTCAAGAACGACAAATCTTCTTGTCGCTCTTCTTCAAAGCGTGTAGCAAGTTGATTGTATTGCGAGAGATCGAGGTCAACCACCGCCACTTCCCCAGTTTCAGGAAATCCTCCGCGACGTGGCGGCGAGGTTTGCAATAACTTCGCAGGAAAATAACGTGCTTCAGTGAGAAGAAACAAACAAATCTGCGCCACGTGCGTACCCGTAGTGATGTGCACCAGATATTCATATTCGCTGGTGTCGAATGCGTAGCGCCGAACGAAATCATGTAATGCGGAATACACCTCGACAAAATCCCACGGATCTTCTATTTGCATTAGCGCTGACTCAACTATGGTATCGGGCGAAACACGTTTGATATCTGCCGTGACCAACTTCAACAAATCGCCTTTACCGCCACCGTGAAATAACACCAGCTTGTGAACTAACACGTCTTCTTGTTGGCACAAAGAAACCGTTGGGCGCCAGCGTTCCCACCTACTCGCATTAAATCCCGCATCCAGTGTAGTACCTAGGAAGCCAAAAACAACTTTATCCATTTGTATAAAACCATCTATAAATTTCTCTTAAACCAAAGTATCTCGCAAAGTCGCGTTTAAGGCAAAAATTTTTCAAGTGGAGTTTAACCATTAAAAATCAACAACTTAGAATAATCCCAATGCAACTTTTAAGAACTGGCACGCTTATCGCAATAGAGAAGATGTCTTAAGCGAATTCGTTTGCAACAGGTAAGGGTTCAAAAAGCCCTTCCGGTACATGGATCTCAATCAGGAGCTTCTCCAACATTGATAGAAACCAGGTATGCCGCAACGAGGGAAATTAAGGTATTGGCGATGATTCTGGGGAATGTCCTCAGGTTCGATTCCTGACATCGCCACCAAAATGGATAGCTCATTCTGGTAGAGCAATCGACTAATAATCGATCTGTAGCGGGTTCGAATCCCGCTCCAACACACTCTCAAAAAGTGTTTCGTAAGTAAGGAAAGTAGTACAGGGTGGGAAGACGAGATTTGCATGCAAACCGAAATCTTCTTTGCTCTTCGCCGAAGTGGTTGAACTCTAGGTAGGCGGTTAGTAGTCATCGTCATCATCAGTGATAAGTAGACAGCATTTATCAGTATGATCACGACGCTTCTCACCAAAACTGAAGACAACAGCAACTTCCGCGACGAGCAAAACATCCTGCTTTTAACAAAGTAAAAACAAGGACAATAAAAATGAAAATCAAAGTACAAAAGAATGAACGTGCGATCATATTCAAAGACAAAGCATTCGAAGCCATCATTGGACCTGGCGAATACCGTTACTTCCAATTTTTTACAGAATTTACTGCGCAAGTGTTCGACATGGACAATGTGCGCTTTGAACACGGTATTGCAGAATCCTTACGCCGCCACGAACCAGAAATCGTTGCAGAGAACTTTCACGTGGTTGACGTGGCAGATGAAACCGTTGTACTGCGTTATGAGAATCAGAGCTTAATCGAAATCATGGCGCCTGGTACTCGTAAATTATTTTGGAAATTCGGTGCTGAACAAACTTTTGAAGTCATCAATATCGCGGAGCAATACACCGTCTCGAATAAATTGATGAGCTATTTGGCGCAACCAAGCTTACGCGGAAAAACCATCACCGGCTTGCAGAATATCTTGCCAGTGCAAGTACCAGAATCGCACATAGGTTTATTGAAAGTGGACGGTAAATTGGTACAGGTTTTGGGTGCAGGAAAAACCGCCTACTGGCGCTTTAACCGCGATATTCAAGTTGAATTGGTTGACACTCGTTTGCAATCATTAGAGGTCGCAGGACAAGAGATTTTGACGAAAGACAAGGTCAGCTTGCGGATTAATTTGAACGCCAATTGGCAATTTGAAGATGCCGAATTAGCGTATAGCCGATTGGCAAAACCAGCCGAGCACATCTATCGCGAATTACAATTCGCCTTGCGTGCCGCGGTGGGAACCCGTAGCCTTGATGAACTTTTGGAGAACAAACAAATCATCGATGCCGTGGTAGATCAACATTTACAAGAGAAGTTGCAAGGTTTCGGCGTGAAGGTGTTGAGCGTGGGTGTGAAAGACATTGTGTTGCCGGGTGATATGAAGCTTCTATTGGCGCAAGTAGTGGAAGCTGAAAAAGCGGCTCAAGCCAATGTCATCCGCAGACGCGAAGAAACCAACGCGACTCGGTCAATGTTGAACACCGCAAGAGTGATGGAAAACAACCCAACTGCCTTGCGTTTGAAAGAGTTGGAGACTTTGGAAAAAGTGGCAGAACGTATCGATAAAATCTCGGTGTTCGGTGGCTTGGATCAGGTGTTAAATGGCTTGGTGAAGATTAATGTGTGAAAAGACAAGCCCTTCTCCCGCAAGCGGGAGAAGGGTTGGGATGAGGGCGCTTGATAACGAAAAACTTCGGTGTGACTGAAACACCCTCACCCTAGCCCTCTCCCGCGTGCGGGAGAGGAGATTTAAAAACAAACAAAACAAAAATCATGAACAAACAAAATTACGAATTATTAGAAATCGCCAACGCCGCCCCGATCAAAATGTGGACCGAAGGCGTGCCGGTTGAAGACGATGCCAAACAGCAATTGATCAATACCGCGAAAATGCCGTTTATCTTCAAACATTTGGCGGTCATGCCGGACGTGCATTTGGGTAAAGGCTCCACTATTGGTAGCGTGATTCCTACGCATAAAGCAATTATTCCAGCCGCCGTTGGCGTGGATATCGGTTGCGGAATGATCGCATGCAAAACGACGTTGAATGCGAGAGATTTGCCAGATAATCTTGGGCCACTACGTGCCGCGATTGAAAAAGCTGTACCACATGGAAGAACACCAAATCGCGGGGGACGTGATAAAGGTTCTTGGTGTGATAAACCGCCAACCTTAGTTGATGAAGCTTGGAAATCTTTGGAAGGCACATTTAGAGAAATTACTGCCGATTACCCAAAATTGAAGAACACCAATCAATACAAACATTTGGGAACTTTAGGAACGGGTAATCACTTCATCGAAGTTTGTCTCGATGAAAAAGACGCTGTGTGGATCATGTTGCACTCTGGTTCACGTGGTGTGGGCAATGCGATCGGCACCATGTTTATCGAATTAGCCAAGAAGGATATGCAACAACATTTGTGCAATATTCCTGACCAAGATTTGGCTTATTTCGAGGAAGGTAGCAAGTACTTTGGGGATTATGTGAAAGCGGTAGGATGGGGGCAAAAATTTGCCAAAACCAATCGTGAAATCATGATGCAACATGTGATTGACGCCATGCGTAAGATCATCACCAAGCCTTTCGAGACGCATTTGGAAGCAGTGAACTGTCACCACAACTACGTGCAAAAAGAAACGCACTTTGGGGAAGAAGTCTATGTCACTCGTAAAGGTGCGGTATCCGCGAAAAAAGGTGAGCTGGGAATTATTCCAGGATCGATGGGAGCGCGTAGCTACATCGTGCGCGGATTAGGGAATGAAGAAAGTTTCCAATCATGCAGTCACGGTGCCGGTCGCGTGATGAGTCGTACTAAAGCAAAGAAACTGTTCACCATCGAAGATCAACAACGCGCAACCGAAGGTGTGGAATGCCGTAAAGATGCCGATGTCATCGACGAAATTCCTATGGCTTACAAGGACATCGATGCTGTCATGCGAGCGCAGAAAGACTTGGTAGAAGTAATGTATGTCTTGAAGCAAGTGGTTTGTGTGAAGGGTTGAGTGACCAAATGAGTGAGTAAGTGACGAACATACTTGCCCGATCAAACCGAAATTTAAGCTGACATTTCCCCGAAGACGCACTACCTCCCTCTCCCGCATGCGGGAGAGGGCTAGGATGAGGGTAGTTCAGAAACTGCACTGCCGTTTCATACGGCGAAGTGGTGAAAGAATGGCGTTGCTTGGATTTTTAAAAATCGTCAAACTAATCTGACACTCCCCCATCCCCGCCCCTTCTCCCGCTTGCGAGAGAAGGGAGAAGGGTGAATTTAACAGGACTTAAGCGTCCCACAGAAAATGAACATGATACAAATAGACGCATCACAAGGTGAAGGTGGTGGTCAAATACTACGTACTGCGCTGGCTTTGTCCATCATCACCCAACAAGCAGTACAACTAAAAAATATCCGAGCTAAGCGTAGCAAACCTGGTTTGATGCGCCAGCATTTAACCTGTGTTCGTGCGGCGCAGGCTATTTCGGATGCTGTGGTGGAAGGCGATGCACTCGGAAGCACGCAGCTGAGTTTTGAACCAAATCCAGTTAAAGCTGGTGACTATGCTTTTGCGATAGGCACGGCGGGTAGCTGCGCTTTGGTATTGCAAACGATTTTGTGGCCCCTATTGTTTGCCGATACGGAAAGCTCGGTAACGATTGAAGGTGGCACGCATGTACCTATGTCGCCTTCATTTGAGTTTTTGGAATTTTGCTTTTTACCAGCGATTCAAAAAATGGGTGTGCAGTCGCAGTTGGAATTACTCAAGCACGGCTTTTATCCAGGCGGCGGTGGCAAGCTCAAAGCGCTCATTCAGCCATGGCAGACGCGAACTGCACTAGACTTGCAAAGTCGTGGCGAGCGCATTAGTCAGCACGGATTGAGCTTGATTTCGAATCTAGATCAAAGTGTGGCGGACAAACAATTAGCTGAAGTCAGGCGCTATTTGAATTGGAATGCCGAAGACTTGGTACACCAAGGTTTACGTAATTCACATGGTGTTGGTAATGCCTTGATTTTGAATGTGCAAAGTACCGAACATACAGAAATTGCCACCAGTTATGGCGACAAATCTAAATCGAGTGAATTCGTTGCGCAGCTGGCTTGTACCGAGATGAAGCATTACTTAGCGAGTGACGCCGCTGTCGGTGAACACATTGCCGATCAGCTCTTGCTGCCACTCGCGCTGGTTGGTGGAAAGTTCACGACCAACATTATTAGCGAGCATTTCAAAACGAATTGCGACATTATTCAGAAGTTTTTGAAGGTCGATTTCAAGATAGAAAAATTAAACGCACACTGCTATTTGGTGGAGGTGCGAAAAGGAAAATAAGATGAAAGATGAAGCCGTTAACGCAGTCATACAAGAGCGCCTTACCAGCATAGAGAATAAGCATGAGGTCAAGATCTTGCTCGCCATAGAATCCGGCAGTCGCGCTTGGGGCTTTGCCTCACCGGACAGCGACTGGGATGTACGTTTTGTGTACGTCCATAGCCAACCTTGGTACCTCAAAGTGCATGCGGGGCGGGATGTGATCGAGACGGGCATAGAACAACATCCTTTAGGTGAGCTCGATATCAACGGTTGGGAATTACGAAAAAGTTTACAGCTACTACACAAGAGCAATCCAGCCTTGATGGAGTGGTTGCAATCACCGCTGGTCTATCGTCGCAATGATCTCGTCATGACCCAATACGAAGATCTGGCGAAAGCATTCTTCAAGCCACAAGCCTGTTTTCAACACTATGTGAGTATGGCGAATACCAATACACGTGAATTCTTGCAGAAGGATCAAGTGCGTTTGAAGAAGTATCTCTACGTCTTGCGGCCTATCTTTGCATGTCTATGGATAGAGCAATTTGGCGACATGCCGCCGATAGAATTTCATCGTTTGCTCGATCGGCTTTTGCCAACAGGATTTCTACGTGCTGAGATCGATGCCTTATTAGTGAAGAAAATGGCTGGCGGTGAAGCTGAAGTCGCGGATCAAATACCCGCTATCTCTGACTTTATCCATAGGGAATTAGCGCGGCTGAAACAAATGCAGCTATTGGTGGAACCGCTAAATCCAGAGACTTACGATGCTTGCGATCGTTTTCTGATGGAAACTATCAAGCGATTTTGACAAGAATAGACCTCTTTTTCGCACCGTTTCGCTCTTTTTAAACTTTTTTAAATATTTTTAAAAATTCTTGAATCCTTTTGAAAATTTGCCCCCTCTAGGTAAGTGTCATTCAATTGAATGCATTTTCTAAATCAAAAAAAGGACTTCATCATGTTTCATTTAAAGCGTAATCTCCCACATTGGGAACGTGCTCTTCGTATAGGTAGCGGCATAGTAGTCACTTACCTCGCGCTTAGTGGTTATACCCAAGGCATCATGACGTGGATGGCGTATGGCACCGCCGCTACCTTGGTACTCACCGCCTTTGTTGGCTTTTGCCCGGCTTGCGCCATGGTCGGACGTCGTTATTTGGTAGATCCTAAAAACCTCAGTTGACCGCTTGATTTCTTCTTAGGCAGCGCTTGAATATTGACTTTCATCATGTATTCTCCGTACATCATTTTTTTTTGGAGATAGCTACGAATTCGATTGCACATTTTGCCGTGCTTCTGGACTTCGTTGTTCCTCCTAGCAACTTTGAGGTTGTGTCATCGTCACGCCTCGCCAGAAACGCGGAAAAACGCACACTCGAACCCATCCAACTAAGTTTTTTAGGATAACTAATATGCTACGCACAAAACCACAACTGATTGAGGCCGCCTGCCAAGGCGATCAGGCCGCCATTTCTGATCTATTAACTGTCTGTCAGCCTGATCTGAAGCGGTTTGCGCGACGCACTTGTTCCACCACTGAAGACGCCGAAGATGCCGTACAAATCGCCCTCTGGCAGCTGTATCGCAAGATCGGCGCATTGCGCACGGTTGCGACTTTTACGACATGGCTTTTCCGTATCGTAGAACGAGAATGTTACCGCCTGTTTCGCGGCAAAAAGGCGAACGAAGCTTTGGATGAGTTACTGGAACAAGACATACCTTGCGAACCAAGTGTGCCGATTGATCTGAGATTGGATTTAACTCGCGCTTTAGAGCGACTGACAGCGCCCTATCGTGAAGTCTTAATTCTACGTGACGTCCATGAATTGACTGCGCCGGAAGTGGCCGCACAATTAGGGCTGAGTTTGGAGGCTGTAAAAAGTCGACTGCACCGCGCACGAGCGCAGGTGCGTGAGCAACTCATGTCCAGCGGCTATTGGCTAAAAGACGATGCGCCTGGACCTCATAATACACAAGGAGTTAATCATGTTTTGTAGTACTTCAACTAGCATCCATTTGCTACGCGGCCTAGCCGCTTTAGGCCTAATTATAGGTGCTATGTATTCCAGTTCTTACGGCGCCATAGGCTTTGTATTCGCGGCGCTCGCCTTCGTCGGCGCCATTGTATTACTGCGTGGTTGTCCTATGTGTTGGCTGGTCGGTCTATTTGAAACCATGCGCCAAGGACAAGAAAAAAACACCATCGGGTTCTTAGATCGTGTCATACGAGTACGCCTCAGTACTGTGACTGAAGTCGCGGGAACCTGCTTGTATTCATCTGGTTTTTTCAGATTCCTGATCAAATTCATTGGTCATTAACAGCTCAAGAGCTACCAAAATTTAATTTTCATTTTGGACTTTTTATGTTGAAGAAACCTATATTGTCATCCCTGCTGTTGATTTCAAGTTTCAACATCGCGGCATTGGTCGGTATGCAATATAGCTCCTCATCTGCAAATTAAATCACCGAGAGCTACTTTACCTAGTCCTTAAAACGCTATGATGGCAGCCTCTCTCTAAACCTTCCCAGATACAAAGGTTCGCACATGTCTTTCCCCTATCTAAGTGATGTTATTAATCATCTTTTCGGCACGCAATGGACGATTCCTATCGCGACTTTTGGTAGTTTTGTTGGCTTAGCTATTGTGATTGCTAGTAGTGTTGGGCAAAAAGAGGTGCGTCGATTTGAAGCATTGGGCTTACTGAAAAATGCTAGAACAGCTGGTAATAATCTGGTTCCGGCACATCAAATGGTTTCCAATTTGACGGTGATTACAGCCTTATTTGGAGTACTTGGTGCGAGGGTGTTTCACATCTTAGAATATCCAGCTGAGTTTTTGCATGACCCCATGGGCATGATTTTTTCTCGAGGTGGGTTATCTATTTATGGTGGTCTAATATTCGGCGTCATCGCTGGTGCGATCTACCTAAAACGCCGTGGGCTCCCCATCCTTCCTATGCTGGACGCCCTGGCGCCAGCGATGATTTTAGGTTATGGCATAGGTCGAATTGGCTGCCAGATATCGGGGGATGGTGATTGGGGGCGTGCTGCCGATCTCGCACTCAAGTCGGATTGGTTGCCACATTGGTTTTGGGCGCAAACCTACGACAACAATATCGCAGGCATCTTGATACCGAGCCCGGGGGTTTATCCAACACCCATTTATGAGTCAATAACAGCTTTCGGTATCTTCTTATTTTTGCGATTAATAAAGACCAAACAACTTGCTAGTTATTCGATGGGAACTGTTTTTTTCGCGTATTTAATACTCAGTGGGTTTGGGCGTTTGTTAATAGAAAAAATACGCATCAACAGCACGTATCATTTCTTGGGATGGAATTTTACCCAAGCCGAGTTGATTTCCATGGTGTTGATATTCATCGGTCTATTTGGCTTATTAAGGTCGTCCCAATTAAAACGACTTTCAAAACTTGGTCTATCAATATTTGTCATTGGCGCCCTAGCCGCTTGCACAGTTCATTAAGACTCTCATCGCTACGGTATTAAGCGACTGACAGCTAGCTCTCAATATTCAAAATTCTTCTCGCAACGATGCATCACGGCGAAATTTGGATTTTTAGAGGCCCGCTTTGCTCTATCTCAGATCTTTCTATCAGCGTGTTACTGCTGACGTAGGCCGTGTAGCCAGATATAAATTGGGTGTCTGCGCAAAAAAAATGATGTCGCACGCTGTATCGAGATCAAGGACGGCAAGCTGTATTCGTAACGCCAGGGAGGCAGAGCCAGGGGAAAACCACCGCGAGCCAACAACGATTTAGCTTTGCATTGGATTTGCTTAGTTGGATAGCCTCAGGTAGGCACGTCGACGGGTTTTGCGCTTTTTTATAAGGCGCTAAACAGTAAGCCATAATCGAAGTCGACCAGCAGCGAGCGCAGTCGCTAAAATACCGAGCTAAAAGTAATAACGAAACGATGCCTGCCAAGCCATTTTTTGTAAAGACGCCCCATAGACGCTAGTCGCATCGCCACTGTTGCGCTGCCATTGCAGGGCGACATCGGCTTTATTCATGCGGTAACGCGCTTCTAACCAGGTCAGCTTGCTATGGTCAGCTAGATCGATTTTTCGCATGCCGCTTAAATCAAGGTTATTAACTATCGCATCTTGCCAGTTCGCGTAAAAGAATAGCTCTTCTTTGGTCGCCAATTCCTGAGTGCTTTGTTGAAATGCCCGATAACGGCTATATGCGGCACCAGGCGCAATAGCAGAAGCAGTGCCAGAACCCTGTCTGAAAAGTGTCCAGCTAGCCGCATCCATGCCGGTACCGCTGTACTCGTATTCCAAGCTCAAGCTGAGTTTGTTAGTGGTGGTATAAGTGACGCCGCTCGCGAGGTGATTGCGAAATTGCCTGTGCTCGCCGCTATTTAATCCCTGTGCCGTTTGTGCTGTTTGTGTTGCCTTTGTTGCCTGTGATGCCAGTGAACTGCTACGACCGCCTGACCATTCAAAGTAAGCCACGGTCGCATCATTGATGAGCGTAGTCAGATTACACCCCAACTGTGGCGCTTGCCGCTCTTGCCCATAAATTAGCCATTGTGGCGTAATGCCGTCTGCGAGCTGCTGGCTCACCGCGATGAGGTAACGCCCCTGATGATTGGTCGCACCGAAATCGGGACTAAAGTCGGAAGCCGAAGAGGCGCTGGTCGCCTTCATCTCCAGTTTCGGCGAATATTGTGCGATGACAGAGCCGTTACTCCATAGATGTTGTGCACGCAGCATCACGCTGCCGAGCCGGTTCTTTTTCAAACTGCCGGGATCTACCGACACCAGCGAGCGCACCGAATCCGCACGGAAAAAATCGGTGGGATTATAGCCGCTGGCGACGCCAGTAGCTGCGTTGATACGACCCAGATCGATCAGTTGATGGTCGTTTAGCTGCCAGCTCAAATACGCTTCTCTAAGCGTGTTGACATTATGCCGCACTATCTGCGGGTTCGGCTGATCAGGCTGCCTTTGACGATTCAGATCGAGCCGGTCGGCGAACACGGCCCGCCAACCTGGTGCGAATACTTTGTCTATATGTAAGTCGAAAGACAGTCTTTGTACAAGCGAGCTTGTTTCAGTACCTCGTAGCGAGGAAAGACCCGCCGCCGCTTCCGCAAACCAATGGATGTCACTGGCCTTTTCGGCTTTTTGCTGTGCTTTATCCGCTAAGGCTAGTGCATCCAAATCGTCAAGCTGCTGGGCCAATACAGGCGCATTGATGCCGGTCAGTGCGCAAACAAGAACAGCCGATTTTACCGTTTTAAACATCACCTTACTCCGGCTTAAATCGCGGTAAATAGTCCCGTTGCAGCCAGGCTTCCGGTACGTCGCGTTTGACGTAATCACTCATGCGCAGCACCGTCACCCAACTTGGATCTAAGCCGTCGATAATCACTGTCTCCGTCGGGCGATCTTGGCCTAGCTGTTTCTGGTAGTGACGGAAATACGCGGTTTTGAGTAAGCGCGCGCTTTCCGTGTAGTAGCGCGCCTTGATCGGGCGATTATTGCCGGTATCTATCCAAAGCTCAATGTGGTGATAAGTTACGTCCGGCGAAATGGCGGCCAAACTCAGCTTGTAACAGCGTCGCATCTGGCGTTCGCCATCTTGCACGTCTTCTTCAGCCGCCAATGTGGCTTGATAGTCTTTCGCAAAATTGACCGTGACCACATCGCCGTTAGCCGCTTGCCCCAACAGACGTTGTTGGGGAGATAGTCGCATGCTTGCCTTGTTACTCGGGTCATAAAACCATAGATCATTGCCGCTTTTTAACATCAGTTTATTGGCATCACGCGCCGGTGCCATAAAGCGGATTAAATTGCGGAATTGTCCGCCCTTATCGTCCACCTTAGAATAGATCGCCAACGTGCTGCTGTCTGTCTGTTTGCCATTGCGGTATTCAATTAACGTGGTGGTCGCTCCGAAAGGAAAATCGGGATTGCGTACTGCATCGCTCGCTGCCAGTATGCTTTGCGCATCGGGTGTTACTGCTTGTGCTAGCGCGGTCGCAGCAAATAGCATGATCGCTGTGCCGAGTGATCTAAGTGTTAAACCTAAATTGTTCATCATTTTCTCCTGTGTTAGACGTGACGCAAAGCGTCGACGATCAGCATTTTTGAAGCACGGCGCGCAGGCCACCAAGCAGACAGAATCGCGACTAACATAATGCCAATCACGCTGCAGATAATTAAGGGGAAGTCACCCCAGATGCGCACCTTAACGGGATAGGGGTAGACATAGTTCGGCGGTGTCCAGGACAGACCAGAATGATTGACCAGATATGACACCAGCACGGCACACAATACGCCGAGAAATGCGCCGGTGAAGCCGAGTAGCGCACCCTCGATGACAAATAGCTGGCGCACACCGCCACGACGCTGGCCGATGGCGCGCAAGGTACCGATTTCAGTGGTGCGTTCCACGACCGCCATGCTCATAGTATTACCGACCGTGAACAGCACGATCACACCGACTAAGGTGGCAATGAAACTAAACATAGAATCGAAAAATTCTATGGTTTGCTGATAGGCTGGTGCTAGTTCTTGAAATGTGATGACACGTAGTGGTCTTGCCTTGAATGTGGTGTTGAGCAGGTGGGCGAGGCGCTTTGTCGCTGCCGGCATTTGTGCCGTGTGTTTTAGCTGTATCTGTATCGCGGTCACTTGTGGTTTCTCGCCAGCGAATAAGAGCTTTTGCGCCTGCGCGAGGTGCATTACCACGACGGTGTCGTCGTATTCCTTGAAGCCCCAGTTGACTGCTTTAACGACATTGAGACCGGCGACATTTGGCGCACCGTGCAAACTTGCCGCTAGCATTTCTATGCTGGTAGTAGCTTTCTTGGTCTCGGCATGCCGTTCCAGATCGGACAGTGCGTTAATGTCGCTTGGTGCGTCGTGCTCGTTGCTGGTGGAGTTAGATACACTAGAAGCGTGTGTTGTTATCTTTGGTTGCGGACAATCACGGACTTTGAGCGGCGCACACAACTGTAACATGCGTGCCACGCCATTACCTATCAGCACAGAGTTCTGCGGCGTGCCTGCCAGATCAAATTTGGGGTTATAAGCTGCGCTGTCATAATCGTCCCATGAGCGCATTTGATTTTGTTCCTCAACCACGATGCCGCTACCAAACACATTGTGAGAGACGCCAGCGGCGAAATTGCCGGCAATTCCACCTAGCTGTAATTTTGGCGTTACCACCGTTACCATGGCGGCTAACTCGGCGTCGTTTTTGATGGCGTCTATGATCGTTTGATAATCAGAAATACCATACGCGGCAGGATTGCCACTACCGTAGAGGAAGTAGTCTTCATGCTGGATCTGTAGGTGCCCGTGCAACTGTACATAGCCTGTTTGCATGGAGTACAAAGTGTTGCCGCGATAACCGCCGAAGACCAGTATGGTGATCAGACCGATGATCATGGCAAGCAGTGTGGTGAGCGAGCGGCGGCGATTGCGTAGCAAATTGCGTAGTGCCATTGAAAGAGTTTTCATGCTGTCACCTCTTGCATCGTGTTTTCGTGTTTTGTTGAGAAGGCGTTTTGCGATTGCGCAGGCAGCGCATTTGCAGGCACATTTGTCTTTGTGTGGGTGATACGTCCATCGCAAATAAAAATCGTATCGTCGGCCGCTGCCTGTACTTGCGGATCATGGGAAGAGAACACAAACGACACTTGATGTTCGCGCTGCATCTTGCGCATCAAGCTGATGATTGCTGCACCGGTCTGACTATCGAGGTTGGCGGTTGGTTCATCGGCCAGCACGATCTTGGGCGAGGTAGCAAGAGCCCGCGCGATGGCGACACGTTGGCGTTGGCCGCCAGACAATTGACCCGGCCGGTTATGGGCACGATCTGACAGCCCCACTGCATCAAGTAAGCTGGTTACACGCTCGCGCCGTTGGGCGGCAGGTATCTTCGTCATCAGTAGTGGATATTCGACATTCTCGTAGGCCGTCAACACTGGTAGCAGATTAAAATTTTGGAAAATGAAACCAAGATGCCGGGCGCGAAAATCTGATAAGGCATCATCCGACATGGTGGCGATATCCTGCCCAGCAACGATGACTTGTCCCTGATCGGGCCTATCGATACAGCCTATCATATTGAGTAAGGTGGTCTTGCCGCTGCCGGAAGGGCCAGAGATGACGGTGAAACAGTTGGCGCGAATAGTGAGATTGATATTGATCAAGGCAGGGACGGTGACCGTATCAAGATGATAGGTTTTTCCGCCGCCCTTAATTACAACGGGATACATAATGCTCTCCAGACTTTAGAAATCGTGTCGCTTGGCCCCTAGTGCTTAGTTTATTTTTGACATTTCAGCTGTTCATGAAAGTGCCTCACTAAACTCAGGTTTTACCGAGATCGACTAATACTTCAGATTCTAAAGTTTTCGCAGACGAAGCAATTGTACTCATCTGTCAAATTGGTACTGAGCCGACATTTGAGCGCAGAATTTTTATTCGGATTGCGGTACTGAACTCGATTATGCGTCGTGGATTTTTCGATAGGTCCGCAACTCACCGGATCCTTTCGAGAATAAGACTTGCACATTTCTTCATATGCACCAATGGCTGCTCGAAGAAATGTGTTCGGTAGGGCTTAAAAATGAATCTCAGTCCCTACAGTGATTTGGGTAACGCTAGACTGATTGAAACGTGTCGCTTCCAAATTCAAGCGCCATTTTTATCGCTTTACGATCGGCGAGCTGTGCCTTCGCGTCAGACAGAACAAGGATCAACAGTAGCCAAACGATGACCGCTTTTACTAGGGTTTACTGACATACTATTTTGGCATGCGAATGAGTCGGAAATGTGCTCTTTTGTTGCGACAATTTAGATCCAAAGGCTGGTTTGTATTGGCTATCACTCGGTATGGATTTATCTTAAGGATTTATCTCAAGTCATCGAGACGCAATTGAAAAGTATAGCCATCGAGTACCTGGTCACCCACCGAGGCAATTTGTGGAACATGCTGACTTCGGACAAACCCGCATTTTTCAAGTACGCGCATTGAAGCTTTATTGTTTTCTGCTACCACCGCATTGAGCATCTTTAACTGCCATCGTTGGCAGGCGATCTCGATGAGGTAGCGCACAGCTTTGGTAGCCAGACCCTGGCCTATGCTTTGTTGTGTAATACGGTAGCCAATTTCCGCGACGCCAAGATGTTGGTCAATGTCTTTCAAGTTGGCACGACCTAGTACCTCTCCAGCTTGATTCAAAATGATGCTGGGATGGAAGGTGCCGACCTCATATCGTGACAAGAGTTGCTCAATATGACCGTTGACTCCCTGAACGGAGTAAAAATCTGGTGGGCGCGGCGCCACGTGACTTTCGAACCAGACTTTATTGTCGAGTTCAAATTTAAATAATGGCCCCGAGTCTTCTATGCCTAAGCTGCGAATGATGATAGTGGACATGGTTAGAACGGTTTTTTTCTATAGCCTTTGCGTTCTGAAATGCCAACACTGTTCGTGGTTTCAGAAAACAAAAATTTGAAATGAGCCCTTAGTGCTTCCTCACTAGTACTACAATGGCAGGTGGAAAAATAAGCCAAAATCCCGAATCCGGCATTAAAATAACACCAATCACAGACATGAACAGCAAGCTCCAACCGATAGATTTAGCAAGCTTACCTGAGGTGGCTTTTTCCAGCTGTTGAATCACCAGGCCGCAGATAAACAAGGCCGCACCAAAAAGTGTGAACCAAACCACGGCGGCCGTCATAGGGTCGGTTCCGACTACATTGAAGACGCCACGCTGCAAAATAGCGGCAAGGGTAGAACGAAAAACGAAGAGGGCGAACGCGGTATGCAAAATCGAAACGCCAATTATCCAACTACCTATCCAATGCTTTTTCATGTTTATCTCTCTGATATCGGTTAAATTGGCAGCGATTCTAAAACACTTCAGAACGCGATACTTGTACCTATCTGTCAAATTTGTACTGATCCGACATCACACTGGCAAAAACAGTTTCTTGGTATCGCTTTGGCTAAGACGATAGATCCAGAAGGCGGGATCATTGCTGGCGATTTTTTGCAGCAAGCTGGTGGGAGAAAATCCGGTAAACTCGAGATACTCTTTATGCATATGCGCCTGATCATAATAATCCGAGTCGTGCGCGATCTGGGTTAAGTCACCCCAGGTAACCGGCGAACCTATGATACGCAGTAGCGACCAGCCAAACCGGACAATTCTGCGCGTGTCCCGTAAATTGACGCCGAAAGATTCTCGCACCCTGCGTTCTAGCTGGCGTTCACCGACACCAAAGTGAAGCGATAAATCGATGAGTGGCATAAACATTTGTTGGTGGGCAGCCAAAAAAGCAGCGCCCATGCCTTGTTTCTTTTTGTGATCGAGAATGTCCAACAAAAAGTTCTGGAGCATTGCCGTATATTCGCTTACCGTACCTGCAGCCGCACCAGGCTGATCTCTTTGCGCATCGATGGCAGCGAGCAGAGCGTCAATGCGTGCGGAATCAACGACATCGTAGAGAGAAACCGAGCTAGACAATAACGTTTCAGGATACACCCCTATTGCTTGATGCAACATGCCAGGCCGAAACTGTACAGAAATCGAGTAAGCATCAGGGGATGAAATCCAATGCGTGGGGCGAATAAAGGGGCCGTTTAAGACCACTCTTGGCAAGGTTAAAAAACTGCCATCAGGCTGCTCTACCTGTGCACTACCACGTAGAAATAGCATGAGTGAAGGACAGAGACTGGCCGGAAAATAGGATGCACGGGGTGCAGACTCGGATAGTTCCACAGCGATCAAATGCATGATTAACTTGTTCAGCTGGGGGTGCGGTGGAAAGATGTGATATTGCATACTCAAGTGGAGCGGAAGGAAGTCGGTACTGCGATCATTGGTGAACAGATTGTTTGTTATGAGCTGCCCCTTAAGTTCTTTCTTAGGAGGGCGCCGGACGGATAGCTTGCTCAATATGGCACAGTAGAGCCAACGATACAAGCAAACCAAGCAAACCAAGCAAACCAAGCAAAAGGGTCAGCATCTGAGTTTCACCTCATATTTAAACAACTAACGCCATTGATCGCAATAAAATATGTGCCCTATCAATCTGTCGCTGAAAAAAAACAACTAATAATTTCTCTTCGTACCACCAACGTGCCAGCGATTTAAGTGATAACGCATGCACTGCTTTTTTTACTGTCGAATTCTACACGGTAGCCACATTCTCTTACAGCCAGTGCAATCAAGCAAAGCGCATCGCAGGCAAAAGCACCAATCAAGAGTGGACTCGCCAAACGATTTGGCGCACGTGTTTGACTATGCGACAATCCATGTCCCCAACGATGATTTTGATGTCGCGAAAAGTCTGTTCTGTCTGCATTTTGTCGCTATAAATTTCTACGATTGCTTTGACAATAAGCGTACTCAGTTTAGAAGAAACAACTAGCAACAAAGCTTCCATTTACGCTTGCGTTTGTTTTTGACTCCGAGAACCTGTCCTCACTTCACCTCGCAATGGGCCTATTTGGCTTGTTAAGGTCGTCCCAATTTAAACGAGTTTCAAAAGTAGGTCTAACTTTATTTGTTATTTCCACCTTAGCCGCTTGCAAAATTCATTAAGACTTTCATCGCTCCGCTATGAAGCGACTTACAGCTAGCTCTACATATTCAAAATTCTTCTCGCAACGAAGGATCACGGTGAAATTTGGATCTGCTTAGTTGGATGCCATCCGGTAGAGGTGTTGGTAAGGTCAATCTTTTGCCACCGAAAGGGTACACGACATCGCTAAGGCGCACTTGGCTAGTAAACGCCACATCGATCGTATCGAGGCTACACGGCTTAAGAGACTGCAAACATCTACTAATTTTGTCTACCTTCGAATATTTTATGGTTCTATAATGGCTCAATTGACGCATATTCTATTGACAGATTTCAACAGGTTTGAACTGGAAATTTTATGAAGTTACTTGGCTTACTTTGTCCTCTATTTTTTTGTCTTTTCACTGCTACACCTTCAATTGTCCGCGCTGGCGAAATCCTAGTGGTTGGAGCTGAGTTTGCCAATATATTTGAGCGCTCTGCAACGGGGAACTTCTCAGGGCTAGGTGTCAGCATTATTCAAGAACTCGCCAAACAAAATGGCGATACCGTTAAGTTCGAAATATATCCATGGAGTCGGGCGCAATGGATGGTTGAAAACGGTCAGGCTCACATCTTGATTGGGCCTTACAAAACGCCTGAACGTGAATTGCGATTCTCTTTTGCCAAACGCGCTTTTTACCGCGATGTGATGACGTTTTATGTCAGGGCTAATTCTATTTTCACCTGGAATGGCAACTTAACAGGCTTACTTGAGGCCAAAGTCGGCACCATTAATGGTTGGGTCTATGGAACAGAATTCGAGAATATGCGTCCCAAACTCAAATTAGAATTAGCCAACTCGCTGACAAATGGCTTAAATATGCTCATAGCCAATCGGGTCGACTACCTTGCAAGCAACGTCCGTAACACGGATGCACTCGCAAAAACTTTGGGAATTACCAAGGATATCAAGGTCATAAATCCCGAAATTACTGTCATCGACGGCTATCTGGCCTATTGTAAGTCGCCCATCTGCGATCAACTCCGTGAACGCCATGACGGAACTTTTGAACAATTAAAAAGTACGGGAAAGCTAGATCTTTTAGCGAAACTTCATCAAGTAACGGTACCTTGACTGAATCCTTCATTACAACAAGGTGTAGAAGAAATTCTGCTCACAATAACATCGGTTGCCAATAGCTAATCCACGCCAGGTAGTAACGCTGACGTCACAGTCCACAATCGTCAGAAGTACATCAAGAGTCACCTTGCTTTGATCCTTGACCCTCTTCGTCGCACATGCTTGCCATGAGTTCCCCATTCAAGCCAAAACTGCCTCGAAAAGTGCATCCATGACCTAAAAAGCCAATGGAAAACGCGGGCTTAAAATATAAGCAGATAAAAATTGGCTGACCATCAAGCAAATTGCCATCAAGTCACTTAACGCCAATCACCACTACGCAAAAAATTTTCCAAAAATCGCGCGACTTGCTGAACCCTTTTGTGGTTTTGATGACTCTTGTATGTTGAGAGTGCACTTTTCACCAACTGGTACACAGTCAATCTCAAACCCGCTCATTGTCTCTACCGTCAGGCGGAATTTTTCAACTCTTTAGAAAGTTACTCACCATGTTCAAATCCAATCACGCTTCAAGCCGTCGTCGTACTTTCACTACCTTATTGTTATCCGCATCGCTATTAGTCGCTGGGCTGACAGCAGGCACAGCCAGTGCAGGTGAAATCATTCCAGCCAATATGGACGCTTACAAACAAGCTGCGACCGCAAAAAAACCTATCATCATGCACGTACACGCCAGCTGGTGTCCAGTGTGCGCTAAACAAAATGTGGTGATTGAAGAGTTGATGAAAGAACCGGAATTTAAGAACGTGATCGTTTTCAAAATTGACTTTGATACCGACAAAGGCCTCGTTGAGCAACTAGGGGTAAAGCATCAATCAACGCTGATAGCTTCCAAAGGCGCGCTAGAAATTGATCGTACGGCAGGCATCACCGATAGAGATCAGATCCGCCAACTCATCCGCAAATCCTTGTAATCACAACGCAACGACACCAATACTTATGATCTCTTTGCTATTCGCTATGTTGGCTGGCGCCTTATCGACCTTGTCGCCTTGCGTACTGCCGATTGTTCCTATCGTGATGTCCAGCGCCTTACAAACAACGCGTTGGGCGCCGCTAGCTCTACTTTCTGGCGTGGTACTGTCTTACACGGTAATCGGCAGTGCACTGGCGATATTTGGCAATAGCATAGAGCATACCCAGTATGTGAGAATTGGTAGTGCGGTACTCATGATCATTTTCGGTGCGATGTTTTTACTACCCGGACTGCAACAGGCATTCGTGAAATTAATAACGCCGCTGTCCGACGTTGCGAATAACAAACTCGCTGATTTCAAAGCGGACAGCACTTTAACGCAGGGCCTACTTGGCATGATGTTGGGCATAGTGTGGACACCTTGCGTGGGCCCCACCTTAGGCGTAGCGATCACGATGGCGGCGAATGGCAAGCATATCGGTCATGCCGTAATGATTATGTTCATGTTTGGACTTGGTGCCGCCTTGCCTATGAGCGTACTGGCCTATGGCTCGCGTGCAGCAATCGGCAACAAACGCAAATCGATGGCAATAATGGGGCATCGCGGCAAGCAAGTGATGGGCATGGGTTTGATTTTCGTAGGCGCTTTAGTCATCACAGGTTTTGACAAATCGTTGGAAACTCTTATGACAAGTCATATGCCGAACTGGCTAGTTGATTTAAGCACACGCTTCTAAATTGGATCTCGCCGACTTTTTTTCAGGAAGAAGCAATTTCGATTTTGCCGTATTGCTGCATTTCATCCGCCCTACTTTAAAAAATTCAAGCGAAAAATTTGTCGTAGTGAATCAAAAAAAGCATCATCTCTCAGTTGACACGCCATCGCAATTTGTCATCTAGGCCTTATTCAAAACAATCCAAAAAGTCGAACCATGTCCCTCTTCACTTTCAAAGCCAATTTCGCCCTGCATTTTCTCGATCAGGGTTTTACTGATATTCAAACCCAAACCTGTTCCCCCTTGACTGCGAGTATCGCCAGCATTTTCCTGAGCAAAAGGTGAGAAAATTCGTTCGCGGAAACTCTCAGAAATACCTTTACCCACATCTTGAATCTCTAATCTATATCTTCTTGGAAAATGCGGTAAAGCGCGCAAACGAATGTCCACCTTGGCGCCAGCTGGAGAAAACTTCGCTGCATTCGACAACAAGTTCGATAGCACTTGCATTAGCCGGTTTGGATCGGCAAGCACACGAATTTCTTCGTCTGGTGGTGTGAATTCAAAACTGACCGAAAAGCTATTGGCATAACCGATATTCGCCTCGATTGCGGATTGTACACACGTAGAAAAATCTAGGGATTCAATGTTCAGCGTCACATTCCCAAGCATCAATTTTTCCATATCGAGAATATCGTTAATCAATATACCCAAGCGTTGACTATTGCGATGCGCGACACTGACAAGCTTGGCAGCAGGAGGCGGAAATTCACCTAACACGCCAGCATCGAGCAAGCCGAGCGATCCACGTATTGATGTCACCGGCGTTCTTAACTCATGACTAACCATCGAAATAAATTCTGATTTCAATCGATCTAAACGCTCTCGCTCGGCTTGCCACAGAATCTGTCTTTTTTGGGACACCACATACGTCAAGGTGCCAATAAAAAAGAAGAGAAGGGTAATTAACAATGAAAATTTTGTTCTATTCCACCAGTCACTCCACACGAGGGCTTGAGGTAGGTTGACAAATAGCGTCACAGGAAAATGACTAAGTCGACGAAATGAAATAAATTGTCTGGGGCCGTTCAAGCTACTTTCCCCCGCAAGCTCACCCTCTTTGGGAAAAGCATTTTCTTTCAAATGATTGATCAGTGCTCCCGATCTTGGTTTTCCGTACACATCAGCGATGGTGACCGTTTTAGGATTAGGAAAACGGCTATATAAATAACCGTCATCACGCAGCAAGCCTATGCTTGCCACTTCAACGACCGGTGCACCTTTCCAAAACTTGTGTAACATCTCAACGTTAAAAGTCGCTGCCACGACCACAACGGGCTCCTGCCTCTTACCATAAACCATATGTCGCATCGGCAGTATCCACTCTCCCGTAATCGGGCTAAGCGTAGGACGACCTAATATGGTTTGCGCTTGCGGACGCACTTCTTCCAAAAACAGATTCCAAGTCTCAGTTCCAGCCAAGCTGGGAAGTGGCTTATCTTTTGGCGCAACTACGACGTCCAAAAATTTTCCATCGACACTGATGATCGCGACATTGGTCAACTCGGGGTGGAGCTGTTTAAAGTATCTTAATCGTTGTATCCGCTCTGAATGCTGCGCAGGAGAGACATTCACATCACCAGCCTCCCAATCACGCCCCAGCAATCGAAGATCGGACTCTAGTTGCAAAAAAAAGGAGTCGATCGACTTTTCACCTAATTCTACTATCGTCCGCAGTTCACTCATGCGATGGTGCTTCTCCTCATTCCATGAGTTCACGGAGAACACAACGCCGTAGGAAATCACCAGAATAGCGATAAAGATCATCGACAATCTTAGGTTGCGTGAAGTGATGTAATGTGTAGACTTTGGTGTCATTACTGTACTTTCAAAGTAAATAGACTAAGTCGAATTAAAATCAGACCCTGTCATCGCAACGACTACAAAAAAACTATTCAGCATGCCGAGAAACTGCTTACACATACATTAATCATGCCAACAATAAAAAATTAGAAGAATGTTATTTCTGTATTATCTTTCTCGATTGCGAGGTTTGGATCTCCATGACTACGTAATTCATCCGTCATGGTGTAGGTAGATTGCAGCTCACTCATCCACAACGCAGTGTCTGGCAAAGCACCACCACTAATTTGATTTATGGTTTCTTGCATCCTTTGGATGTCGGCACTAACCACTTGAAGCACTTGACTAATCCTATCCTGGAATTGCAGACTGACTAGCAAATTCTCAACATCATTACGAATTACATTTCCGTGTTCTCGCATCTTAGTTGCAGCATCACCCATGGTTTCTACATGGGATAACACATCGCCAACTACCGCACCAGAAATTTCCAAAACCTTCTTGTCATTGATCGTAGCACGATCAGCAGCAGACAAGGCTTGCTTAACCACTTCTCTAATTTGTGCGACCCTCTCCGTGATATTTTTTCCAGTCTCTGCTGAAGATTTCGACAAACGTCTGACCTCTTCCGCGACAACGGCGAATCCACGCCCCGCGTCTCCAACCCGCGCTGCTTCAATCGCTGCATTGAGCGCAACTAGATTTGTTTGCGCTGCGATTTGACGAACTTCGTTGGCCATCGTATGCATGTCTGCCGTTGATTTCGCCATATCGCGTATGCAAACCAATAGCTCATCTTTACTATCGATCATCTTGGATAAAGAAGTAATCACCGGCGCCAATTCTTTTTTGCACAACTGTAAAAGCGTGATGGTCGCATCCGAAGACTTGGATTGGTCTACATTACCAACACCACCAAATCCAGCCAGATCAAATTCGTTGACCATCGACGCAAAACTCTGGATCAATTGCCCTACCGCATCTTCACTAGTGGATTTCACTGAATTCACATGCGAATTCCAAACTGGCAGCACAGCACCTAGCAAATCGGTCACCTTGTCGATGACTTCAGTGTCGTTTCTCACTATGGCAACTTCCTGTTTCAATATTTCGAGCTCAGCACGACTTCGAAATAGCGCGAAACCTAGATAGCTTATCAAGCCGACTAAGGGAATCAGGCCGGCCCAGAAGTAGGCCTTTGGGGATACCGCTGGTTGCGAGATTAAAAATACCACGTCAGCGATCACGATAGCTGCTGCAACAAGATACTCCCAATAAATACGAATAAACACCTTCATGATTTTGCTCCAATACATTGGATAGAACATTGCTTTTTTTATTGTTAAGATCGATCACACATTTTTTTTATGTATGCGTACAATCCCTCTTTGGTGATTGGTTTCTCTATCGTTCCTAGAAACTCTTGTCTCGCCAATTGCGCCACCAGAGAAGCTGAATGCAAGACACGAGAGCCCTGACCCGACATCAAAATCACCCCACCAGAAAATTTGCGCGACTCCAATGCGGCCATAACCTCAAAACCATCCATGTCAGGCATTTGTAAATCACAGATCAACAAATCCGGTTTGCGCGACATTTTGTCCAAGCATTCTAAGGCGGCTCTCCCGCTATTCGCCGTTGTAATTTGACTGATACCAAGTTCATTGAGTTTATCGACCACGAAATCCAATTGAAATTCGTCATCATCAACCACCAAAGCACAAAAATCATTGTCTGCAAAAGACCCGCTATTGACACCCACCATATCGTACCTCTCCTCTATTTAAAATCGTTTTCCTTATCCAAAGTTGGATCAAGGTTTTCTCAACTCTAAGTCGAAACACTTTGCCTATACCTATCAACCTGCTGCTCAATACGACGCAGAATCAAAGGCAATTGATCAACGATGCGTTCCGCCTCAATTTTCTTTTGGCTACCCTTCAGTCCTTCCAACGCGTGGCAGAGGTCGGCAAAACCATTCGCCCCCACCGTCCTGGCGCTTGATTTCAAACTGTGACCCAAAGCTGCCATTTGCTCCATGTCTTGACTAGTTTTTGCCGCTTCAAGATCAAGCAAGCCTTTACGCGCCGAGTTCACAAACTTGTCTGCATAAATCAATATTTTTTGCGGTGCAGTTGGAAAATGTCCTGCCAGAACAGAAAAATCAATATCATCCATCTCTGCCATCTCACCGGCCCCGCATGACTCAGCTTGAACTTTCACATCATCAAAACTAGCGCGAGAATTTAAAAAATCTTTATCGAACCATCGCAAGATGGTTGCATAAAAGAGTTCAGGTGCGAACGGCTTAGCAATAAAATCGCTCATGCCTGATGACAAACATTGCAATCTATCTTGATGCATCGCATTAGCTGTAATAGCAATAATTGGCAGAGCGGAAAAGCGTTCGTCACTACGTAAAATTCGACTAGCCTCTAAGCCGCCCATGACTGGCATTTGAATATCCATTAACACACAATCGACCATTTCAAGCCTTAAAAGATCAACCGCGACCTGCCCATTTTCGGCGCAGATAACGCAGCAATCGACCTCCTCCAGCAATTCAGTCGCGATTTGCAAATTGAACTCGTTATCTTCGACCACTAAAATCCGCAAAGGCGTCCTTTCTTGATTCAACTGTTTCAAGCGCGCGGCTGCCGTGCGACGATCGACGGGCGTTCGGTCAGACAATCTAGTCTCACTTGGGTGTTGAAGATGGGCAGTGAACCAGAAGGTACTTCCAATGCCTGGCGTACTCAAAACACCAACTTCGCCTCCCATCAAGGTAGCGAGTTCTTTGCAAATGACCAAGCCCAATCCGGTACCGCCATACTTTCTGGTCATCGTACTATCGACTTGCTCGAACGATTTGAACAATTTTGTTTGCTGATCCTTGCTCATGCCTATTCCTGTGTCCTCCACTTCGAATCGCAGTAACCAACCGCTTGCAGTGCAATTGAGAAGTCGAACGAATAAATTGATCTCGCCTCGCTCAGTAAATTTAATCGCATTATTGGTGTAATTAAGCAGGATCTGCTTTAGTCGGTAAGGGTCTCCACAGACTTGTTTGGGTACAGCTGCGTCGATATCAAATCGCAAAGTCAAATCGCGCCCAGCGACCTTGCCACCCAACATCGTTTTCATTTCGGCCAACAGTAAGTCCAGTGAAAAATCAAGCGACTCTAATGCCAACTTTCCCGCTTCTATTTTTGAAAAATCCAAGATGTCATCAACGATGTGCAACAAGTGCTGTCCCGAAATTTCGATCTTCTGAAGATAATCACGAATCTTTGGATCGTTAGTAGCGTTGAGCGCGAGGTAAGTCATTCCTAATACACCATTCATCGGTGTACGAATTTCATGACTCATGTTCGCAATGAACGCACTCTTAGCCTTATTCGCTGCTTCAGCAACCTCGCTCGCTTTCTCCAAGGCGCGAGTGCGACTCATCACCATTTCTTCCATTCGATAACGATGCTTATCGAGCTCCGCATTTAATTGGCGCTGTTGCGTAATATCGGTTTGCACCCACACATACTGACTAATAAGGCCGTCTTCAGCACGCAATGGGCTTACGATGGCGGCTGTGATCAACTGACTACCGTCTTTTCGTTGATTACTCAACTCGCCAGTCCACACCTCGGTCTGCGCAAGCTTGCTCCACATGTCAGCAAAACTATCTGCATTGTCTTCCCCCGCACTAAACATTTGAGGATGCTGGCCGACTATCTCTTCCGATGTATAACCATAAACCTTTAGCATCGCCGCATTCACATACTCAATTTTTGCGTCTTTATCGGTGATGAAGATGTGCTGTGTGCTTTGCTCTATGGCCGATCTGAATTTAATCAATTGATTTTCGGCGTATTTTTTTTCAGAAATATCTTGGCACTTCAGGACAAAATGGATAGGTGTATTCTGTCGATTCTTGACGATATTAAGATAGCATTGCAAACACACAATAAGACCATTTTGGTGCTTTAAAGAAAGTTCAAATCGAATCGTCGGCCTATCGCTCTCTTGCAATGAGACCATATTAGCTTTGATGACCTCAGAGTTATTAGGAAACAGTTGATCAACATCAATCTCGTGCGTCTCAATTTTGTCCTGCCCTAACAAATTACATAAAGAATTATTTACTCGGATAATATTCCCATCCATCGCGATCAAAGCCATACAGATAGGAGAAGTTTCAAAAGTCTGCGTTAGTTGAAATTCTCGTTCACGAAGTAACGCTTCTGTGTGATATTTATATAATGCCATCTCCACTGTAGTACGCAGTTCCCGGCCTGAAAATGGTTTAATAATATAGCCGTAAGGCTCAGTTAACTTCGCTCGCTCAATCACTTCATCAGCATTAAATGCACTGACAAACACAACAGGTGGTCCCAAGCCTGCACGAATGATAGTCGCAGCTTGAATCCCATCGATTGCGCCGCCCAACATAATATCCATCAAAATCAGCGACGGCTTGACCTGCTCTATTTCAATTAAGGCCTGTTCCGCAGTCCGGCTGTGCCCAACAACCTGATAGCCGAAGCTTTCCAGCTGCTGGCGAATATCGCGCGCGACGATAGACTCATCCTCAACGATGAATATTCTCGCGCCAGCCGCATCTACTTTTGAGATTAATTCTTTAGGCATCTTATTCGCTTAGTAAATTTATTTACCGCAATCCTCATGACTATCAATAATCCATTCAGCCTCGCAAAGGCTCAGGCACTCTGCAATTCACGCACATCCAATGAGGCTATAAAACATACCGAGAACGATAGTCCAACACTCTGCTCGATTTGCAATTCCCCCCCTATTTGTTGCGCCAAACTAGTCACCAATTCCAATCCCAAAGCGTGTTGTCGTTTTTCCGCAAAGTCGGGGGAAAGTCCCACTCCATTATCGTGGACACTCAGCAGCAATTGATCTTGTATGTCGGTTGTTCGCAAACGCACGCTGATCTGTCCTGTTCGTCCACCTGGAAAAGCGTGCTTCAAACTATTTGAGATCAATTCATTCACAATCAGACCACAGCATGTCGCCTGATCAATAGTCACAAGAAAGCCGTTCAGATCAAACGCCAAGCTCACCATATCTTTTTCCTGATGCATAGTGCGAAAGCTCAGCACACTCAACTCTCTTAAGTACGAGCTCAAATCAACAGAAGAAAATTGACTTTGTCGATAGAGAAATTCATGCATGAGAGCCAAAGTTTGAATTCTGTTTTGCATATTGTCCAAAACAGTTTTAGCCTCATTCTTGTGGGCTCGGGCTGCTTCAAGGCGCAACAAACTCGTTACTACTTGCAGATTGTTCTTTACTCGATGATGAACTTCTTTAATCAATACATTTTTCTCTTGTAATGCGACACGCAGATCTGCCTCAACTTGTTTTCTGGCGCTAATATCCATATGAGAAATAACTGCCCCTCCTTCGCCGTTTTCAAACGGTGTTACACTCATGTGAAACCAACGTTTTTTCTGCGGTGAATGGCAGGGATACTCCAGATCAAAGCTCGACAAGCTTCGGTCTAAAACGGACTGTATCCCTTTACGGACGTTATTCTCAGCGCCTTCGCCGCCCCCCTTTTCCGATGGACAGACACTTAAATAATTCGTGCCGACCCCATAATTTGTAGCTATCATTTCCTCTGAACAGGCCGAAGCAGATTCACAGTTTGCAAAATCTCTCCAGGCACGGTTGACCGCAATAATTACTCCATCTGCATCAATGACTGCAATCTCGGCATTCACAGAATTAAGAATAGATCGATTAAAACTTTGACTGCGTTTTAACTTGGCTTGCACCTCGTGTTTATAGAACGCCATTTCAATCACAACACGCAATTCACGCTCATTAATGGGCTTCAAAACATACGCGAAAGTGTCAGCGGTTTTAGCGCGATGTAGCAAATCATCCGTGCACAGGGCGGTTAGAAACACGATAGGAATATCAGAAACCGCATGAATCGCATTGGCGGCCGCAATCCCGTCCATCTCGCCATTGAGATGAATGTCCATAATAATAAGATCGGGGTGAATTCGACTAGCGATTAGTATCGCGTCTTCACCACTATCAGCAGTTGCGATCAAGTCATGACCAAATCGCGCTAACTGCAGGCCAATAAAGCTGCAAAGCGCCTGATCATCATCGACCAACAAGATGCGTTTATTCGTCGCTTTATTTAAGTTCACGTCGATGTTTATCATAACCATCCTTAGATTACTTCGCTAACGCGTTGTTGACCGCGTACTTCAATAGTCGTCTTATTCATCACAATTAAAATTAATAGAAAACTTACACCCATGACCAGTCTCTATACTCAATACGCCACCGATTTGGGCCACTAGATCATCGACTAATTGCAACCCCAAAGACAGCTCCCGACGTTGAGCGAAATCGCTCGGTAATCCTATGCCGTCATCAGATACCATGATGCAGACGGACTTAGTTTCAGGTTGTGGCAATAAACTAAGTTTCACCACGCCACCAAGTTCACCAGAAAATGCGTGTTTTAGAGAGTTGGAAATGAGCTCATTGACGATCAAGCCACAAGGTGTTGCCTGGTCCATACTAACGTGAACCGAATGCAAATCGAGTTCGAGTCTGACCGCGCCACCATTTGAATTGATATGAGAACGAAATGCCTGCGTGGCCAACTCTTTTAGATAATGCGCCAAATCTGCCGAGGCAAAAATACCAGAGCGATACAAGGTTTCATGCAACAAAGCCATCGATCGAATCCGACCCTGCATTTCATTCAAAACTGTCTTGGTGTTTTCCTGATTGCTACGACCAGACTCCAGGCGAAGCAGACTAGTGATCACCTGTAGATTATTTTTCACTCGGTGGTGAACTTCATTTAATAATGAAGTTTTCTCGCGCAGCGTATCTCTAAGTATGTCTTGCTCTTTCTTTTTCGCTGTAATGTCGATCATCAGGCCGCGCAACCACTTCGGCTTGCCTTCTTCCGCCACAACTTTGACGATGTCTCTTAGCCAAATCAAGTTCCCATCTCGCGCCACGAAGCGATATTCAAAATCATGATTTTCCAAGCGACCAGTACAAGCCGCGCAATAATTGACCGCATATTCCCTATCTTCTTCGTAGACTCGACTCACCCAAAATCCCGGGACTAACCAATCGCTCACAGGAAAACCCAATATGCGTTCTGCATTTTTACTCACGGAATTAAATGCGAAGGTCTTCGCGTCCGCCTCCCACACGATACCATCGGTGGATTCGACTAAGTCACGAAAACGCTGTTCGACTTCGCGTAATTTGATATCCGCCAAATAACGTTCGGATATGTCTTGAAAGGTACCGCGTAATTTGACGATTTTTTCATCGTGCCAAACGGCGAACCCTTGGGTGCGCACCCATTTATGATTTCCATTAGCCGTAATAATCGGCAACTCCAGATCGTAGGGTTCGCCTGTCGTCATCGTCTGTTGCAGCGCGTCAGTGATGACAGGTTGGGCCTCTGGCGCAAAGAGATTAATTCCGTCCTCAAGAGGGGGTTCGTTAGGGGGTGTCACCTCAGCAATGCGGAAAGTTTCTGGCGTCCATCTTAAGTCTTTGGTGAGCAAATCCAATTGCCAGCCACCGACTTTTGCCAATTCCCCCGTTTGACGTAACATTTCTCCTGTTCTTTGCAAGTCTTCTTGGACTTGATATTGGGCGGTGACATCACTAAACACGAGCACGACGCCAACAATCATGCCCTTGTTATCAAGTATTGGCGCCGCACTATCGGAGATTTGATATTCACTACCGTCGCGTGAAATTAAAGCTGTATGATTCGCCAACCCGACCACCTTGCCGTGTTCCATCACTAATTGCACAGGATTGACGCAAGGCAAACGGGTTTGGGCATTAATAATATTAAACACCGTACTTAAAGATTGACCTTGCGCATCACTTAAGGTCCATGCCGTTAGTCGACATGCGGTTTTGTTCATACGCGTAATGTTGCCTCGCGCATCTGTGGCAATCACGGCGTCGCCTATGGATTCGAGAGTAATGGATAAATTTTCTTCACTGACACGCAAACTCGCATCACGTTCTCGCAACGCGAGTAAAAGACGATTGAACCCGCCTATCAACGCGCCAATCTCATCATCTTTGGTTTCGGCCAAAGCGTCAGGAAAACTATCCTCAACACGCAATCTCGCAAGCGTGCTGGTTGCCTCCAACATGGGCTTGAGTTGATGTCGAATAATCACAAAAACTAAGCCAGTTACCATAAAACTCAATAGAACCGCAGCCCAGATCGTCCGCTCTTTCATCAATTCGATTGAAGAAAAAGCCTCCTTGGTTGGGAGTTCCGCCATCAATATCCAATTTGCAGCAGGGATACGCTTGGAGGAACTTAACATTTCGGCGCCAAACTGATCGACCAGCAAGCCAGACCCCTCGTAAGCGTCCAGGTAACGCAAAAATAGAGGATGCCTATTATCGGCCGCACGCATAATTAAGCGTTGATCGGTAGAAGTGATCACCAGCTTATGCAAAGGAGTAATCAATGCATAGTCTCCAGACTTTCCGTACTTATGGTGTGAAATCGGGTCGAGAAAACTCGATTGTGCGAGATTGGTAACACCGCCCAATACACCGATGACTTTTCCTTCAACATCACGTATCGGGGTTGCCATCACAAAAACAGGTGTGCCCAAAACTTTGCCCATTATCGGTTTACTAATCGATGACTTGCCCTCCATGGCAGCGAGAAAATAGTCACGATCCGCGTAACTCACACCGATGCGTTTCAAGGACGTAGGAACGGAAGCATTCACAACGCCATCGATAGTCGTTATGAAAGCACCAGCATTAAAAATCACGTCAAGCACGACCGACGAATCTAAATATGCCTGCATTTTTCGTGGATCATGCAGCATGTCTGCTGTAATCGCCGCAGCGACTTTTTCTATCGACTGGGCGCGAAATTTAATCGCATCATCCATCTGCGCTGCAAGTACGGTCAAAGTGGAGAATTGCTGCGCCTCAAGAGAATGCAGCATGTCCGCTTGCACAATATTGCTAACATAAACCGCTACCCCCCAAATCGAGGAAACGATAATGAGCATCGAGGTCAACATCAAACGCGTCGACAGACTTTGCCAATTCATTATTTTCATACAAATTCTCTTGGTCGCACCGTCGAGTTAGGCGCATTAATAGTCGTCGTTGGTTGTGGTAAGTCTGGAATAAACATCACCGTAAATACGGTGTTTGGCTGGTAGCAGGTTTCCAGCTTACCCTGCATTTGACTAGCGAGATCCTTAACCAATCGCAAGCCTAGAGATCGTTCACTGCGCATATCTAGATCGTCTGGCATACCGATGCCATTATCACTAATGCGCAATCGCACTTGTCCCTCGACGCCGAGACGCTGCAACGTCAGACGAATTTCTCCATCCGGCCGTCCAGAAAAGGCATGTTTGAGACTATTCGAAATTAATTCATTGACCATCAAACCACATGGCGTTGCTTGATCCATACTGACTGTGACTGTCTCCAATTCCAAATGCAGATGTATGCCCGTGCGATTGACTTGCGCGCGAAATGCATGGGTGGCAAGTTCTCTCAGATAGGCGCCTAAATCAGCCGAAGCAAAAATCCCAGAACGATAGAGTGACTCATGCAGCAATGCCATCGAACGGATACGTGCCTGCATATCATTAAGAACATTTTTCGTTTCACTATCGTCGCTACGTCCCGACTCCAGTCGTAGCAAGCTGGTAATCACTTGCAAGTTGTTTTTAACGCGATGATGTACCTCATTAAGCAGTCCAACTTTTTCTTTTAGCGAAACTTGAAGCGCCTCTTGCGTAGCGCGTTGTTCGGAAATGTCCGCGTGCGTGCCTATCATGCGAATTGCCTTGCCACCTTCATCTCGCTCGACGACCACACCGCGGTCCAGTATCCACTTCCACTCACCACTCTTGCACAAAACCCTATGAATATTCCTGTATAAAGCAGTCTCGCCATCAAGATGCAAACTCATATCTTGCGTCACCATTTTCATATCTTCAGGATGGACGCGACTCGACCATTCTTCTAGAGTATTTTTTACCTCGTCCTCAGTAAAACCTAGCATCTCCTTCCAACGACGACTGAAATATACGGAGTTATCTGCGATATTCCAGTCCCACAAGCCATCTCCACTGCCTTCAATAGCAAACTTCCACCTGAATTCGCTTTCCAGCAAATCCATTTGCGCCTGCTTTTGTTGCGTAATATCGCGGGTCACCGCCAACATCATATTCTCGCCATCTTCGGGGTTCTGAAAGGGAATCGCGTGACTTTCTAACCACCGACGCGAACCTTGTAAGCCTTTCGCTTCAAAGATCAAGGACCCGGTTTTACCGTGGATGACATCGTCAAACAAGGTCGCAAATTTTGATCGATATTCTTCAGCAATAAATGTGGTCAAACCAATGGTTTTCACTTGATCAACTGAATCGGCTTCCAGCATCTTGAGTCCAGCAGCATTCATGTCGAGCAGCTTGCCATTTGCCTTCACCAACTTGACACATTCAGGCTCCGCATCAAAAATTGCCCGGAAGCGCTTTTCACTCCAAACCAAAGCGGTATCGCGCTCACGCAATATTGTAAGTAAGTTGTTAAAATCGGTGACCAATTTTCCGATTTCGTCTTGACTGATTACGGGTATTTCTATGTTAGTGTTGAAATGCTGCGACTGAGCGATCACCACCTCATTGGCAAGCGACAAAGGTTCTAGTTGTTTACGTATCACCCATAGCAAAAAAGAGCCAGTGATCAACGTAATGAAAGCAGAGTAGAGTAGAACGCGTTGTTTGATCTGACCGATGATGGAGAAGGCCTCTGTAATTGGCGTCGAAACGACGATCAGCCAGCCTGCAGTATTGACTCTTTTCATTGAGCTCAACACATGCTCACCTTTCGGGTTTATGAGTTGACGAGAGCCTTCTACACCGTCAACAAATTGATCGATTGCTGGGTTCACGCCCAAAGCGGGCAATTGCTCCATTCTTCTTTTTGGGTCGGTCGTAGCGATAATGCGTCGGGACTTTGGCGCAACCAAGACATAGTAGCCAGTTTCCCCGTAATGCACGTTCGAAAAATAGTCAAACATACTCGGCGCATCAAGATTGATTAGCCCCGCCACAACGCCAAGGACTTGACCATCTTTGCTATGAATTGGTATCACAATCGCTGTCATCATCCTTCCAGAGGGCTCATCGACAAAAGGATCAAGCACTTTGCTGAAAGTCGGACTCGACACCGATGCAATACTCTCCACAATTTGAATTGGCAAGCGTTTATCGTTATCTTTTTGAAGTGATGCAAGTAACTGCTGATCCATACTCATCACAAATACACCAGCACTAAATTGGTCGAGAAGATGAGAATTATTATTTAGCGTAGCTTGAAGGGTGGAGGATTGATCCAAACCAATTTCACCTATGTCAGCTGACACGCCTTCAAGACGATTCAATAAAGAATTGAGCTGACTATCAACTTGCGCGGCAATTAATGTTGCCGAAGAAAATTGTTGCAAACCCATTTTTTCTGCAAGTTGACCGGAGAGAAAACGAAGACTCGCAAATGTGAGCAATACCCACCCAAGGACGCAAACAAGGAGCGTAATCAAAGTAATCCGCGTACTGATAGAATGCCAGCGTGGACGAGGAAAGTATCGATCTAAGCGCGAATTCATCATGCATCATCCGATATGTTTGCTTGGGTAGACGATGCGCCATCCGAGATTTTTATAATGATTTGCGAGCTCATCATGTCATCCCTCGATTGCCAACTTTGTCGCTGGTACAGGACGACCAAACAAATATCCCTGATAAGCATTGCACCCCATTTCCGCCAGAGCATCTCGTTGCGCTTGCGTCTCAACACCTTCTGCAATCACTTTTAGACCCAAGCTATGAGCCAAGGCAACAATCGTATGTGCGATAACGGCATCGCTGGGGTCTGTCAAAATATCGCGCACAAACGATTGATCAATTTTTAATTGAGAGAGTGGCAGTCGTTTAAGATAACTCAAGGATGAATAACCAGTGCCGAAATCATCTAAAGAAAAACTGACACCATGCGCGCGTAACGCATTCATTTTTACGATAATTTCATCGACATTGTCAGCCAACATACTTTCGGTCAGCTCCAATTTCAGTAACTTAGGATTGGCACCCGTGATGGCTAAGACGTGCTCTACTTGCGTGACGAAATCCGTTTGCGCAAATTGAAGCGCGCTGACATTGACAGCGATACTCCAGTCCGCCGCGGCTGGCGTATTTTCCCACGCGACTAGCTGCCGACAGGCTGTCTCCAGTACCCATTGTCCAATCGGTAGGATCAAGCCACTGCTTTCGGCTATAGGAATAAAATCAGCTGGTGACACCATGCCCCGCTTTGGATGATGCCAACGGACGAGCGCCTCAACACCATTGATAATCGGCGCATCATCATATTTTAATCCCGCCTTCACCTGTATCTGGTAATGCAGCAAAAATTCATGATTTGCAATGCCATTACGCAAATCATTTTCTAGCTCCATATAGGCGGCCGCTGTTTCCTGCATGTTGGGATCAAAAAACCGTATGCTATTTCGACCAGCGTTTTTCGCCTGATACATTGCCACATCGGCTTTTTTGAAAATTTCGTCTATCCCTTCCGAGTCTTGCATGAATAAGACAATCCCGATACTTGGTGTGCTGTGATACACGTGCTCGTTCAGTTGATAAGGTTGACTTAATGCCGTTAAGATCCCACTAGCGACAACCTTCGCTTCCGTCGCTGCTTCAAAATCACGGCTGCTAAGCGACTCCATCAAAATGACGAATTCATCGCCACCGATACGTGCAACGGTATTGCCCTCTCTCGCACAGTTGGTGAGACGTATTGCCACTTGCTGGAGCAATTGATCACCAAATTGATGCCCTAGTCGGTCATTGAGCATTTTAAAATGATCTAGATCGAGAAACATTAATGCACCATGCTGCCCCGTCCTACTCGCATTAATCATGGCTTGACTGAGTCGATCAATCAATAAACGACGGTTCGGCAATTGCGTTAGCGGGTCATAGAAGGCTAAGCGCCGGATCTCTTCCATATTGAGATGATGCAATGTTAAGTCACGGATCAAACCAATATAGACCGGCATCCCTCCACGCGTGATTTGCGATACTGCCAGGCTCATAGGAAATAAACTACCGTCTTTTCTTTGGCCTTCGACCTCGCGTGGCAACCCCAACATTCTTGCCTCGCCTGTGGTGTGATAGCGATCAAGATAGCTGTCATGCTGCAGCTTATCTTGAGGAGGCATCAAGAGAGAAACATTTTGACCAATCGCCTCATCAGCGGTGTAACCAAAAATTTTTGCTGCTGCTTGGTTATACGACGCCATCTGTCCGCGCGCATTGATGGTAATCACCCCATCGACCATATTGTCGAGTATGGCTTGCGTATGTGAGGCCGCCTCTTGCTGTTTTAGATCGGCATTGAATTTAAACAATGCCATCTCGATGACGGTCCGCAAATCTCTTTGGGTAAAGGGTTTCAATACGTAACCATACGGCTCAATCAACTTTGCCCGCTGCAAGACTTCATCAGCGGTGAACGAAGTCACAAAAACGACTGGCAGCCCAAAAAGTCGTCGAATTTCCTGCGCCGCATAAATACCATCCCCCTCTCCCGACAATTGAATATCCATCAAAATCAGATTGGGTCGTAACTCTCCTGCAAAAGAGATCGCCTGCTGCGCATTGGTTGCAATGCCAACTGGGTCGTAACCCAATTCCTGCAATTGCACCCGGATATCACGAGCGACGATGGCCTCATCCTCCACAATTAAAATTCGTGGCTTAATCAAGGGTTCCAAGGACAATTTTGTCGAATTTTCCAACATGATCACCAAAATTATGAGTAAGGATCTTACTTACTAAATCTGACTAAAGAAAACTCAGTTACCGCCTATCTCCACTTCACCACCCAGCGCGTGCACCGACTGACCAATTGACGATAGTTCTTGAATCGATAGGACAGTCTCCAAATTCAACAGAATGATAAATCGTCCTAACTGCTTCGCCATGCCACTGATAAAGTCTGGTCGTAGTTTCGCGCCAAAAGTGGGAGGAGGCTCGATGTCTGCAGCGGCGATATCGATGACCTCATTCACAGCATCCACCATAATCCCCAAGCTTTGGGCTTCAAACTGACCCGCTATATCTGTTTGCATCATCTCAATAATGATGATGCTAGTACGACGCGAAACAGCCGTTTCTCCCTTGCCAAAGCGCACCGCCAAGTCAACCACAGGAACGACTTTGCCGCGCAAATTGATCACACCGCGAATAAAGCTTGGCATCATTGGCACCTCAGTCAGATCGCCATACTGAATGATCTCCTTGATATTCAGTATGCCCAAGGCATACACCTCCCCACTCAAAAGAAAGGTCAGGTACTGCCCCGTGCTTGATTGCTTTTGGGTCTCACTGAGAGCTAATCCAGTCGGGGCTTCTTTTTTTTCAACATTCAAATTTGCTTGCATAGCGTTCACCTAGAATCGCTCAAATTTCGCATTATCAACACTGGAAACTGACACTGTTTTGTTTTTTCTCGAAGTGCCTGCACTGCGTTTTTCTGCCTTACCTTCATACGCTGGTTGACGCAATTTGCTACTATTGTTTTGTTCCAACTGGAAGAAACCAACCAGCTCTAATAGTTGCTCTGCTTGACTAGTCATCTCCTCGGCAGTCGCAGCCAACTCTTCACTGGAAGACGCATTCGTCTGCGTGATTTGATTCATTTGATTCATCGCGGTATTGATCTGTCCAACACCGACAGACTGTTCTTGCGATGCCGCGGCAATTTCTTGCACCAAATCAGAAGTGCGTCCAATCCCCGGCACGATCTCGTCAATCAGGTCGCCCGCACGCTCCGCCATCTTGACGCTACCACTCGCTAAGTCACCGATCTCTTTGGCGGCAATTTGACTACGTTCAGCTAATTTACGAACTTCCGCCGCGACCACAGCAAATCCCTTACCATGCTCACCCGCGCGTGCTGCTTCGATCGCCGCGTTCAATGCCAGCATATTGGTTTGATAGGCGATGTCGTCGATAATGCCAATTTTTGAAGCGATATCCTTCATCGCGGTGACCGTCTTCTTGACCGCCTCACCGCCTTCGATAGCCTCCTTGGATGCCTTGCCCGCGATGCCATCGGTAATCTTGGCATTTTCTGCATTTTGATTAATACCTGCTGCCATCTCTTCTATGCTGGCGCTGGTTTCTTCTACGCTGGCAGCTTGCTCACTCGCCGCTTGAGATAATGCTTGGGACGTGGCACTCACTTGTTCTGATGCGTTAGACAATGCGTCGGTAGCATTGATCACATCCATGACGATACTGGCAAGCTTATCAACCGTTTCATTGCTGGCGGTTTTGAGTTCACCGAATGTTCCTGCATAGTCTTTATCGATAGTCTGAGTCAAGTCACCTTGTGCCAAAGCCGCCAAAACACGTAACACTTCATTTAGGCCGACTTCACTGGTTTCCATTAAGCGATTGATGTCCTTGCTCAGCTTTGCGAAAAAGCCTGTCTTTCCTTCTTCATTGAGGCGGGACGTAAAATTACCCATCACCGCACCTTCAACGATGTTGCCAACTTCTTTCTCAACATTTACTTCCGCGGTACGATCTGCCCACTCCACCACGGTACCAACTCGCTCACCATTCGCGTCAATGATAGGGTTTGCAATTAAACCAAAGTGCAGATTGCCGACTTGAATTTGGGTGCGGTAAGTCGTCTTTAACGCTGCCAACATATTGCGTTGATGGGCGGGATTTTTGTGGAAAACGTCGATGTTTTCGCCGATCAATTGACGTGAATTAAAGTTAGGCAGAACCTTACGTAACTCAGACTCATTACGCTGCATCATCTCGGTCACAGTTTCGTTCATGTAGATGATGTGGTTGTTGACATCGGCAATCATGACATTGGTGGTGCATTTGTCTAATGCATTTTTGATGCGAGTATTTTCTGCTCCCAGCTTAAGTTCTACCTCACGCGCTGCAATCTCCAAGGTCTTGTCAGCCCACTCGACGACGGTACCTTGGCGCACACCGGCCTTATCGACGATCGGTGTAGCGATGAGTCCAAATATGCGGCCACCCACGGTAATCTGTGTACGATAAGTGTCGCGCAAACGCGCTAGCATGTCGCGTTGATGGGCGGGATTTTTATGGAAAATATCGATATTACTACCCATGACTTTGCTGGTAGCAAAGTTAGGAAGATCTTTGCGGATATCATTCTCTGCAGTGGACAACATGGTACTGACCGATGCATTCATAAAAATCACATTATTGCCTGCATCAGCAATCATGACGCTACTCGATACGGATTCCAATGCCGTGCGTAAGCGGGCATTAAAACCAGCTGCGGCATCGGCTTCGCGCAATTTTTCTTGGGTTTGACCGAGTGCTTCTAACAACTGACCTACTTCGTCATTGCCTATGCTCCCCAGATCTTCATCAAAACGTCCATTGCCCAAGCTACGCGCCACATTAACGGCGCGCTCGATGGGTACTATGATGGAACGCGTGATCAAATAAGCCAGCAAAATCCCCACCGCGATTGCCAGCACTAAGATAGCTATCGTGATCTTAAATGCACTTGCCGCTGAACTTTCAGCTTCGTCTGCACCGCTGATAATCAGTTTTCGTTGCGACTCCACCATGTCTTCTAAAGCTTTATTTAGCACAGTAAAATCTTGACGTAATTCGCCAAAAACCAGATTTTCTGCCTCTGCTCGCTTACCGTCATCAACCAATCTAATTATCCTATCCAAGACATCCTTATAAGCCGTGCGGGTCCTTTTTATTTCAGCAAACAAAGCCTTACCTTCAGGGGTATAGAGCAGCGGTTCGAGCTTATCTAAGGCCTCGGTGACTTTCGCGCGGTTAAAACCTATTCTCTCCTTGGCGGTATTGATATGATTTTTGTCGGCGGTAGCGACTAATTCGGTAGCACGTGTCGCGTTTGCCCGAGAATAAACCAAGGCTTGATAAGCATAATCGGCTTTCTTGAAGTCTTTATCGCCAATTTTTTGGATAGTTGCATCGAGCTTTTTAGTTTCCGAGATGCCAAACAAGCTAATCCCGAGAAGAATTGTTAATAACGCTCCAAATCCTATATACAGGCGCATACCAATCTTAAAATTACTCAAATTCATGATCCATTTCCTTTGCATGTTGTTGTTGCTTGCTGCTTGCATCATGACTTGTGCCATGACGCCATAAACTTCGCTCCACGCTGCTTTTACTTGAGGCGTAAAAGCAGCACCCAAGCCTTGACCTAAAGTCTTGAGTAATGCAGCACCGACGATTTGGTAATGTCCATCACGAACGCCATACTTAGCGTGACGCTTCCCTAGTGATTGCAAGATCGGTATGAGACTGTTTAAATCGTCGAGTTTCCCTACTGCCGCGCCTATCATCTGCATGAGCTTTTGGCCTTGAGCCTGCATGTCACCTTTGAATAGGCGTTGCAAACTAGGATCAGCCTGAAAGAGATTTTTATAGAATAACTCGGCAGCTTGAGGTGAAATCTTAGCGACGTCTTTCCACGTACTTTGCACCAGTTGTATCGTTTCTTGTCTCACGCAAAAAATCTCCTTTTTCTAAATCTAGATCAGTCGCTATCTGAAAAATGGCATGAACCGCATGAAGAATCGCAGCGATAGTATCTGCTGGCTGCTCATCATGCTCCAGGCCAAGCAATCCATCTTCCATGTCTTACAGTAACTCGCGGCTTCCCACTATAAATGTGTCGAGTGCGACGCCCATTTCATCTTCGAGACTCATGACGACTTCCCAAGCTTAACGATATTGTGAATAACTTTCAGCAGCGTGACAAAGACGACGACCTAAATCAGGTTAATACCACCTGATCACCAAATATGCCTGTCATATTAGTCATCTCTAGAACATCCAGCACCGCTTTGCTATGCATCACATAATGTAGTGTTTTTTGGTGTTGAATCGCCGCCTGTTTCAGTACAATCAAAACCTGTAATCCAGCCGTGTCAAACTCACTCACCTGTGACAAATTCACTTCTAGCTCATCCGCACTTTGTAGAAATGCCAACAGACTTTGCTTTTCGTTCGACGCTGTATAAATTGAGAGTTCACCACTGACGGTATAGGATTCCATGTGCAGTCCTTTGACGATTTCTGTTTGTAACTCTGTGTTTTAAGGAAACATCCAACTAAGAAACTTGATCTGGTGTGACAAATTTCCCATCGAACTTCACCGCATTTTTCTGATCAACTAAATTTTGTATCCAAGGTAATAAATGGTTGACCAAATCCGCTTTCGCAACTACGCCGAGCGCACCATGACTCTTTGCAATATCGCCATACACCGCGACCTCGTGCATGGTGACAAACAAAATCGCTGGCGCTTGTACCCATTTTTTGAGTTCCAAGGCTACTTCCAAGCCTGTCTTCTTTGGCATAGCAATATCTAACAGGATGACATCAGGTTTGAGCGCTTCCGCTTTTATCAAAGCCTCTTCACCATCGCTCGCTTCCCCAATGACGAAAACCTCATTAAAACGCGCCAACAGCTTACGAACTACCCCGAGGAACAGGTCATTATTATCAACAATGAGAACTTTCAATGACATAATTTGTGCAGTTCATGTAGTTTTCGGGATGATGAGTCACCCATGCACCAAGCCGTTGTATGGCTCGGTAACAAGTCATGTTATTGCCAACCAGCATGATTAGATATCAGGTCAATACCTGAGTCCGCGCAGAGAAACACCCGATTTCCAAAAAGACAATAGAGGGAAGAGAATTTACCAACAAGTTGAATTGCGATCAAAGTTTCACTTTGAATCGTCATCGCTACAAAGATTTGTTTTTTAGTCTGACGTGATCAGACCAACGCGTATAGCGTAACGCACCAAACCAGTGACTTCGTGGATGTCTAGCTGTTTCATCAATTGGCTGCGATGCGTGTCTACCGTTTTGATAGAAAGCGTCAACAGGCGTGCAATTTCTTTACTGCTCTGACCTTGCGCCAACATTTTGAGCACTTCGCGTTGACGTGGCGTCAACACTTCATCGACAGCGTTTTCACTGCGCAACCTTTGCACATAGTCAACCATCACGCCTTTGGTAATCGCCGGACTCAAATAAATTTCGTTCTTCAGTACCGTATTGATCGCTAATTCGAGCTCCGTGGTGGCGGCATCTTTCAATAAATACGCAGCAGCTCCATGTCTCAAGGCCTGTTTTACGTACTCTTCATTTTGATGCATGGACAAAATAATGATTTGGATATGCGGCAAGTCTTGTTTAAGGCGCATTGTTGCCTCTAAGCCGTTAACGCCAGGCATAGCAATGTCCATCAAGATGATCTCTGGCTGCAAACGGTGTGCCATTTCAAGCACTGCCGTGCCATCTGCAGCTTCTCCTATCACCTCAACGTGACACATGGCTTCTAACAACTTGCGCAAGCCAGCTCGAACCAAAGTGTGATCATCGGCCAATATGACCTTTACAGGCAACCTCATGTTGGTAGCACCAATTCCAATGGGCATTGCAGCGTTATCTGACATCCTTGTCCAATCGCAGAGTCTATCGTAAGTTTCCCACCAATCAGCATGGCACGTTCCTGCATGCCTAGTATGCCGATACTCTTGCCCTGCGTCGCGTTTTTTTGCATGACAGCAGTGTCGAAGCCTTGACCATTGTCAGCAACACCGAGGTGCAGATGTTCACCATCATGGCGTAATTCGATGAGGACTTCATCCGCATTAGCGTACTTCGCAATATTCGTCAGTGCTTCCTGAACGATCCTAAAACAGGCGGTTTCGATCTCTGGTAGAAACCTGACAGCCTGAGGCGCAAATTGAAAGCGAACATCAAGACCCGTGCGTGTCGCAGTTTGATCTGCTAACCAGCGTATCGCAGACGCCAGGCCAAGATCATCAAGCATCGAAGGTCTGAGTGCTAAAGAAATACGTCGAATCTGCTGAATCGCATCTTCAACGATTCGAATATTCTCCGCATTCAACTCCGCAGGATTTTGATCTTTGAATAGTTCTGCACTTTGCAAATTAATTTTGATCGCGGTTAACGATTGTCCAAGCTCGTCATGTAATTCAATCGCGATACGCCGGCGTTCCGACTCTTGTACCTGCAAAACACGGCGCGATAAAGTTTGTAATTGCTCCATGCTGTGACGTAATTTAGTCTCGGCTTGGTGTTTGTAGATTGCCATATCGATGATGAGGGGAAGTTCACGCGCAGTAAATGGTTTCAAAATAAAACCGTATGGCTGACTCAGTTTGGCACGATCAATGATCTCTTTCGCATCGAATGAGGTGATAAATACCACTGGCGTATGTAAATCGGCTCCAATGATTTTTGCGGCCGCAATACCGTCCATTTCTCCGACCAATTGGATATCCATCAAGACAACATCGGGTGCCATTTCCCTCACCAGGTTAATTGCTTGTTGTCCCGTCGACGCGCAGGCAACCACAATGTACCCAAAGCTCCTTAATTGCTGCTCCATATCTAGGGCAACAATACTTTCGTCCTCAACAATTAGAACTTTGGCGGCATTCTTAGGAACTGTCATTCAATATCCAAAAAAACTTTTACGAATGTTATCAATAAGAACTAGGGAAAATCTTGCAAAATTACCATAGCACAACTTTCCAAATAACAACAATTTAATTCTAAAAATTTGTCTTATTTAGGTTAATTTCAGCATTTCCCCCGAGCCAATAACTGGCTTAGTGCACGAATCAAAAAAAGTCACACAGCCTATACATAGTAGCTTGCCAAGCCGGAGTGATTTGTGGATACTTTGCACCAGAAAGTGATAAGGCTTTCGATTAGCGCCATTCCAAAAGAAATGCGCTCATTAATAAAGAGACGAGCCGCGTCCTACCACACGATGCGGTGAAAATATGATTAACGTTGCTCAACACAATTGGGCAAGGAGACTTACATGCCACAAACAGAACCGTTACGTTTACACGTACCGGAGCCCACTGGCCGCCCCGGCCAAACTACCGACTTTTCTTATTTGCGACTGTCGCCAGCAGGTGAAGTACGTCGACCGCCGATCGATGTGACACCGGTCGATACGCGAGATATGGCGTATTCGCTGATACGCGTGCTGGATGAGCAGGGCAATGCGGTCGGCCCTTGGGTACCGGACATCAGCATAGAAACTTTGCGCGCGGGAATGCGGGCGATGATGAAAACGCGCGTGTTCGATTCGCGTATGCTGATCGCGCAGCGTCAAAAGAAAATGTCCTTCTACATGCAAAGCTTGGGTGAAGAAGCGATTGGTGCGGCGCAAGCGATGGCTTTGAATCGTGACGATATGTGTTTTCCCACCTATCGCCAGCAAAGTATTCTGATGGCACGTGATGTGCCTTTGCATGGTTTGATTTGCCAACTGATGTCGAACGAAGGCGACCCGTTGAAGGGACGCCAGTTACCGGTCATGTATTCAATCCGTGAAGCCGGCTTCTTTTCGATTTCTGGCAATCTGGCGACGCAATACATTCAAGCGGTCGGCTGGGCTATGGCATCGGCAATTAAGAACGATACTAAGATCGCGTCGGCATGGATCGGTGATGGTGCGACTGCAGAAGCGGACTTCGATACGGCGTTGACGTTCGCGCACGTGTATCACGCACCGGTGATCTTGAATGTGGTAAATAATCAATGGGCGATTTCCACTTTCCAAGCGATTGCTGGTGGCGAGAACACGACCTTCGCAGCGCGCGGCGTCGGTTGCGGCATTGCTGCTTTACGTGTCGATGGTAATGATTTCCTCGCTGTCTATGCGGCATCCAAATGGGCGGCAGAACGTGCGCGTAGCAATCTCGGTCCTACACTGATTGAATGGGTCACCTATCGTGCAGGTCCCCACTCAACTTCGGATGATCCATCAAAATATCGTCCTTTGGATGATGCGACTCACTTCCCTTTGGGCGATCCTATCGCTCGTTTGAAACAATATTTAATCAATCAAGGAGCATGGTCCGAACAAGAGCATGAGGATACCCAAAAAGAATTAGAGGCGATGGTGATCGCTGCACAGAAAGAAGCTGAAAAATTTGGCTCTCTGGCAGACAACCATGTATTTAGTCCGGCAGAAATGTTTGAGGACATCTATGAGCACATGCCTGAGCATTTGCGTCAGCAACGCCAACAATTGGGGATCTAAAAAATGACTGAAGATGTAAGAGGAAAATCCACGCCCATGACCATGATCCAAGCGCTGCGTTCAGCGATGGATGTGATGTTAGAGCGTGATGACAATGTGGTGGTGTTCGGGCAAGACGTAGGTTATTTCGGTGGCGTGTTCCGTTGCACCGAAGGTCTGCAAAAGAAGTACGGCAAATCGCGTGTGTTTGATGCGCCAATTTCTGAAAGTGGTATCGTTGGCGCAGCGGTCGGCATGGGCGCATACGGTTTGCGTCCAGTAATCGAAATTCAATTTGCTGATTATATTTATCCCGCGTACGATCAAATCGTGTCGGAAGCGGCTCGTTTACGTTTCCGCTCTGCCGGTGATTTCATCGCACCGCTGACCATACGTACGCCTTGCGGTGGGGGTATCTATGGAGGACAAACGCATAGCCAAAGTCCGGAAGCGGTATTCACCCATGTATGCGGTTTGCGCACCGTGATGCCGTCTAATCCTTATGACGCCAAAGGTTTGTTGATTGCCTCGATTGAAAACAACGATCCCGTCATTTTCTTAGAACCAAAACGTATTTATAACGGTCCGTTTAATGGTCACCATGATCAACCCGTTGTTCCCTGGTCCAAGCATCCCATGGGCGATGTGCCTGAGGGTTATTACACCGTGCCATTGGAATCGGCATCTGTATTCCGCGAAGGTAAAGACCTGACGGTGTTAACGTACGGCACCATGGTGTGGGTATCCGAAGCAGCAACGGCAGAAAGTGGCGTCGATGCCGAAATCATTGATTTACGTAGCATTTGGCCTTTAGATTTGCCAACTATTTTAGCCTCGGTGAAAAAGACAGGTCGTTGCGTGGTCGTGCATGAAGCCACGCGCACAAGCGGCTTTGGAGCTGAATTGACCGCACTAGTACAGGAACATTGTTTCTACCATCTCGAAGCCCCTATCGAGCGCGTCACTGGTTGGGATACACCCTACCCGCATGCGCAAGAGTGGGATTACTTCCCTGGTCCAGCCCGCGTTGCCGCGGCATTCAAACGTGCGATGGAGAAATAAGATGGGTATTCATGTCATTAAAATGCCGGATATCGGCGAAGGTATTGCAGAAGTTGAATTGGTCGCGTGGAATGTCAAAGTCGGCGACATGATCACCGAAGATCAGGTCATGGCGGATGTCATGACGGACAAAGCCACTATCGAAATTCCTAGCCCAGTGCATGGCAAGGTCATCGCGCTTGGTGGTGCCGCTGGTCAAGTGATGGCGGTTGGATCCGAATTGATTCGTATTGAAGTTGAAGGTGCGGGCAATGTGGATGCGAATGCATTCTCACCAGCACCAGCTCCGACGAAAGCTGCACCGGCTGCTGCCGCCCCTGCCCCTGCAACAGTTGCTGAGAAACCAGCTGCACCAACAGCAACACCTGCAAACGCGCCTGCAGCGGCAGCAGCTGCCTCGGTAGCGAAAACCAGCAGCAGCGTTCCAAGCGCAGCACGCGCCAATGGTGAAAAACCTATCGCCTCACCCGCAGTACGTCGTCGCGCTTGGGATCTTGGTGTGGAATTGCAATTCGTTCCGGGCACGGGTGCAGCGGGTCGCATCACGCAAGACGATTTAGATGCCTACGTCGCGCGCGGATCTGCACCGATTGCTTCTGGCGGTAACAGCTATCGTGAACTGCACGAAGAAACTGCAATTCCCGTCATCGGCCTGCGTCGCAAAATCGCGCAAAAAATGCAGGATGCCAAACGTCGCATTCCGCATTTCTCTTACGTCGAAGAAGTCGATGTCACCGAACTAGAAGCGCTACGTACACAGCTCAATCAGAAATGGGGCAAAGAGCGTGGCAAACTGAGCTTGTTGCCACTCTTGATGCGCGCTGTCGTATTAGCGGTACGCGACTATCCGCAAATTAATGCGCGTTACGATGATGAAGCCGGTGTCGTCACGCAATTTGCCGCCGTCCATTTAGGTATCGCAGCACAAACCCCAGCGGGCTTGATGGTACCGGTCGTTCGTCACGCCGAAGCACGTGATTTGTGGGGCAATGCGAATGAGATGGGACGCCTCGCTGAAGCTGCACGCATAGGTAAAGCGACGCGCGAAGAATTGTCGGGCTCAACGATTACGATTTCCAGTCTAGGTGCATTAGGCGGCATCGTGTCGACACCCGTCATCAATTCACCTGAGGTAGCAATCATCGGCGTAAACAAAATGGTGGAACGTCCAATGATACGTAATGGTCAAGTCGTCGCTCGTAAGATGATGAATCTGTCCTCCTCATTCGATCATCGCGTGGTCGATGGCATGGATGCGGCGCAGTTTATTCAAACCATACGCGGCTATTTGGAATGTCCGGCTACGCTGTTTATTGATTAGATAGCTCCCTCTCCCGCAAGCGGGAGAGGGTTGGGGTGAGGGAGATTCAGAAATGTGTGTCGCAAAAAAAAGAGGAATATAGAAAGACGTGAAACCGCTCGTATTTTTCCAATTCACGGTACTTCCAAGCCCCCTCATCCCCGACCCTTCTCCCGCTTGCGGGAGAAGGGAGTGTGACATTACAGAATTCAGACAATACTAATTTCGGAACACATCATGCAAACACAATCCACAACCCTAGTCGTCATCGGCGGTGGCCCTGGCGGTTACATCGCAGCCATCCGCGCTGCGCAATTGGGTATCGCCACCATTTTGATCGAAGGCGACCAACTCGGCGGCACTTGCCTTAACATCGGCTGCATTCCTTCCAAAGCGCTCATCCACGCTGCCGAGGAATTTGAAAAAGCCAAACATTATTCACATGGTTCGTCTATCGGCATACAGGTCAGCAATCCCAGCATCAACATCACACAAACTGTCAGCTGGAAAGATGGCATCGTTAAACGCTTAACCACAGGCGTTGGCGCATTACTTAAGAAAAACGGCGCGCAAGTCGTCAAAGGCTGGGCGCAGATTCTTGATGGTAAAACCGTAGCGGTCATGCAAGACGGCAAAGAAGTATCACGCATCACTTGCCAACATCTATTGATCGCTTCCGGTTCAACGCCAGTAGAGCTTCCTTTCATGCCGTTTGGTTCTGGTAGTGGAAAAGTCGTCAGCTCGACAGAGGCATTATCTCCCACTGAAATCCCTAAAAAATTAGTCGTCGTCGGCGGCGGCTACATCGGTTTGGAACTCGGTATCGCGTATCGCAAACTCGGCGCAGAAGTGGCCGTAGTCGAATCCTTAGATCGCATCTTGCCAGCCTATGACGAAGACCTGACCAAGGTCGTGAAGACTGCACTCAAACAATTGGGTGTGGAAGTGCATCTCGGTTTGACAGTACAAGGTTTGAATGCAACAGGCGATGCCGTGCGTGTAAAAAATGCGGCCGGTGAAGAATCTGAACTAGCCTGCGACAAAGTCTTAGTCGCCGTTGGACGCCGTCCACGTACACAAGGTTTTGGATTAGAAAGTCTGATGTTAGACATGAACGGCCGCGCCATCAAAATTGACGATCAATGCCGTACGTCCATGCGTGACGTGTGGGCGATCGGCGACGTAGCGGGCGAACCGATGCTCGCACATCGCGCCATGGCACAAGGCGAAATGGTGGCAGAAATTATTGCCGGTAAACGTCGTCATTTCACGCCTGCCTCGATACCTGGCGTGTGCTTCACCGATCCAGAATTAGTCGTGGTCGGCAAATCACCGCAAGAAGCACAAGCTGCCGGCATAGAACACATCACCGCCATGTTCCCATTCGCCGCCAATGGTCGCTCTATGACTTTGGAGTCGAGTGAAGGTTTTGTGCGTGTCGTTGCTCGTAAGGACAATCACTTAATCGTCGGTTGGCAAGCGGTAGGTAAAGGTGTCTCCGAACTGAGTGCGGCGTTTGGCTTGTCTTTGGAAATGGGTTCAACTTTAGAAGATGTGGCTGGCACTATTCACTCTCATCCTACTCTGGGAGAGGCGGTTCAAGAAGCAGCTCTGCGTGCCTTGGGACATGCTTTACATATTTAAGCGCCACCCTATAGCTCAAGTCATACATGACAATATGACTTGAGTCTATTTAGAGCTTCAAGCATTTTTCAATGAAAACCAAAATACCGTCCCGACGCCCTGCTGGGTACGAAATCCGATCTCGCCTCCCATTGCTTCAACCAGTACTTTGCTAATTTTCAAGCCTAAACCTGTACCACCTTGTTGCCGCGTATTACCGCTACTTGCTTGTGCAAAGGCACTAAAAATCTTATCTTTGAAATCTTCTGCTATCCCATCTCCATGATCTTCCACCTCGATTATGGTTGAATCTGAGTTGAAAATTGCTCGCACATCGACTACTTTCGACTGACCAGAAAACTTCGCAGCATTCGAGAAAAGATTGGCTAATACCTGAGCAATACGAGCCGGATCACCTGACACGTGGGCCGCGTCAGGCAAAGATTGCAGTCTTAATGTCACCTCATATTTATCCGCATAGGCCGTATTATCGGCAACCGATTGATTGAGCACGCTGACAATATCGACACGGCTAATTTTCATTTCCATCTTACCCGCGACGAGCTTTTCCATGTCTAACAAATCATTAATCAGCAAGATCAAGCGTTCACTATTTTTTTGCGCCAAGCCGACCATTTTTTTTGCTTCTGGATTCAATTCACCTGTAACGCCAGCCACAACTAATTTGAGCGAGCCGTGAATAGAGGTTAATGGCGTTCTTAATTCGTGACTCACTGTTGATACAAACTCAGACTTCAGACGGTCAAGTTTTCTTCGTTCAGAAATATCCCTTAGCACGCCGATAAAAATCGTGTCATCTCTATCGCGGCATTTTGAAATCGCCAAATCAGCGGGGAAAACCGTGCCGTCTTTGCGTTTAGCTTCGACTTCTCGACCAACCCCGATTATTTTGGAACTTCCGGTTCGTCCATAGTTTGCCATGTGTCCGTCATGTTGACCGGCAATCGGTTCGGGCATCAAAATAGAAATATTCTTCCCAACCAATTCAATCGCTTCATACCCAAAAATCTTAGTTAATGCAAAATTACAAGAGCGTATTTCACCATTTGACTCAGTAACGACAATGCCGTCTGCCAGATTCTCCAAAATCGCCTGATTTTGCGCCATTCGATCCAATAAATTTCGCTCATGTGATCGAATCATGATCGAAAACTGATTTAGAGCGCGACTCAATTCATAGATTTCATGAGTTTTTTGATACACCGGTAACTGACGACCGGACCGTATTTCGGAGACCGTCGCAAACGCCGTGATTTCTTGCAAGAATCGCATCGGCACGCGCATCCATAGCCATAGCAGCACCATCACCAGGATCGAGGTGAAGCCAACAGCCAGAAAGGTAATGACTAATAGACTTGCAGTTGTTTCCTTTAACAGATCAAGAGAATACTCAACTCCGACATACCCCACAGCACTACCGTCACCAATCTGATGCCAGATCATCAGGTCTTTATGTGGCAAGACCCAGAATGCAAGCTCCTTTCTTTCACTTCCTGCGACCTCATCAACAACCAAAGGCTGATCCAGCACCATGGGTTTTTGTTGGGAAATCTCATATACGATTCTTGAACCTTGCTTAGTCTTCAGCGCTTTTAACAAAGTTTTGTAGTTTGCATCGAGGATCGTGATCGACTCAACGTAAGAGAAGCTAGCATTCAATAATAAAATTTCTTCCAGTGCTAACAGATCAGAAGTTAACACATGATTCGCCGCTACCGAGGATACATTTTTTGTTAGGAACAACATCTGGTCATCAATCAATGCTCTCGATCGATGTAAAGAGTAAATCGAAAAAAAGCTGCCAAAAAAAAGCGAGATCAGTAACACCGAAGCGCCGACAAAAAATAAAATTTGCGAAGAAAGTCGATGCGGCAGCCAACGTCTGTCAACAAAAAAAGATAACCATTTTCTCAGCATATTAAGGCCCGACTTCCTATTATCTTTGCATGCGGATAAACCGATCTATCCTGCTGTTTTGTGTCCTAATCTTTTTCGACAAGCACATATTTATCAATCTTCAGTTTTTCCAAAGGCAGATAATCGCTGTCGTAATTTGCCATCACAGGATTCGGAATGCGTACTTCTTTTAACAATCCTTCCCCCGTAGCATCGTTTTTCAAGGCCAAGAATGCGGATAGAATAGTTTGGACAATTTTCGGTGGAACACGCGGATGCGCCACCAAAGGGTGAGATGCGCTGAGCGGTGTTTGATACAAAATACGTAAAGCCCCTTTTACATCTGGGTTTTCATCATTCAAAGTATTGTTCACACCGCCGCCGGCAGCGACACCACCGTTCAAAATATTACGATAGACATTGCCATGCGTATTAAGATATTTTTCGCGATAAGAGACTTTGGCGTCGCTTAGTAATGCACGCATAAACAAAGATGCACCAAATGCGTTAGGCGCTGGAAATCCTATTTCTTTACCCTCCAAATCCTGCAAAGTCTGATAGGGGCTATCTTTGCGAACTAACAGAATTCCGCTTAGCGGCTTTGCGTCTTTTAAAAATGGGAGATAGCCCTTGGCAGCTTTTGCCATCACCGCATGGTAGGGATTCACCAACGCTATATCAGGATCTCCACGCAATAGACTTTTTTCGAATTTCGGAATACTAGACATCATCACTAGCTGAAGTGTAATCCCAGTGTCATGCGAGATTCGATTTAATAGTGGTGTCCATTCGGCATGTAATTGGGAGGGGTTATACTGAGGCACCACATAGACTTTAAATGTTTCTGCACGAGCTACATTCGAGGTAAAAAACATCGACATACACACAAAAAACATTAGCGAAATCCGAGACTTACACTTAGTCATTTCATCCTCATATTTCAGTAAAATGCCTACACTGATTAACTACTTAGGATACGATTTTTCCGTATTTACAAACTGCATATAGCTTTGGCCAGATAACGCGAAATACACTTGCCTATTTGGGTAAATCGACCTTGTGCAATGCATCGCTGCTACTGTCGATGAAACCTTAGCTTTGCCATTAATTGAAAGCTGGTTTTGGACAACTGCAACTGTGCAGCCCTGCTGTTTTACAACTCGCGCTGACGACGCCTTCAGCCCTTGTTTCTTCGTTGGCGCACCTAGTCGAACTATCACTCGCCTCCAGGCGCTTCTACTAATCGTTAAAATTTATGCGCTTAGATCATGAGCATCCTCGTCTTTAGAAAGTTTAGCAATAAAAACGAGAGGCTAATCACGATTTCCTCTTTCTTGCGACTCTGCTATTGCTGCAAGAACGATGCTATGGGTTTAGTAAGCATGCAAATCGATTGCGCAATGCGCTAAAGCGAGTTTGTCTTGAGAGTATTAAATTAAGGAAGCGACTTGGCAAGTAATTTGTTAAAAATTGCCTGATTGACTTCAAAAATGTCGTTGGCGCAATCAATTCATATCAATCCTTCAACAAGGATTGATGTTTCACAAAAGTTCAGTACTAAATCAATGTGCAATGCAATAAGAAAAGCACGTCGGTATGCAAGTCTAGGGCGTCAAAGTCATTATCGTGGAATATTGGGCTTTAGAAGGTTGAGCGTTCTCAGTCAACAAGACACCAACCGAGCCGCGACATCGCAAACAATAGTCTCGTTTCATATTTCGTCTAACACAAGGCACTCACCGAGTAATTTCTATTTGCTCGCCCAACAATCTTCACTTGCGTTGCGTATTATCGTAGTGATACACTAATTCGCAATGAATTACGATATCCACCCTTCCAGTAGCACACCCATATTTCGCCAGATCATCGATCAGGTAAGGCGTTTTATTGCCAGTGGGCAGTTGCGCTCAGGTGACACATTGCCTTCGGTGCGGACGGTCGCTATGCAGCATGCGATTAATCCTATGACTGTCAGCAAGGCCTACAACATGTTGGAGATCGAAGGTGTATTAGTGCGCATGCGTGGGGTCGGCATGGTGATTGCAGAGCGGCGCAATACGGCAAAAGACAAAACTAATCTAGCCATGCCTTCGATGTTGAGCGCAGCCCAAGTGGCTCATCAACTTGGTCTGGAAAAGACGCAAGCACTGAAATTATTTGAGCAGGCATTAAAAACAATAGAGAACGAGAGTAGAAAAAATGCAGACTAAGACCACAGCATCAGCCGCCAAGCCATTCGCGATTACCTGCGAAAACCTGCATTTTTCTTATAGTTTCAAATCGATATTGCAAGACGTCAATCTAGCGATCCCTCATGGCGCAGTGGTGGGTCTCATTGGCGCCAACGGCTGCGGTAAATCGACGCTATTGCGTTGTCTGGTCGGATTACATAAGCCGCAGCAAGGCGAAGTACGCCTTTTCAATACGCCGGTATTAGAAATGGACGATACGATACGCGAACGACTTGGCTTTGTAGCACAGTCCGCCGATTTATTTCCTTGGTTGACCGTTGAAAGGCATATCAAGATGATAGGACAAGCCTATCCAAAATGGCGCGAACGACGTGCCATCGAATTGGCGCTGCGCTTGCGTCTGCCTATGGGACGCGAAGTAAGTCAACTATCGGGAGGCGATCAACAAAAATTGGCGGTGGTGCTCGCGCTCGCGCATCAACCAGATTTAGTTATTTTGGATGAGCCAGTATCTAGCCTCGATCCTTTGACAAGACGCGATTTCATGCGCTCCTTGTTTCAAGATGAACGACCAATCTTTGCTGACTCTATCGATAAGAATGCTATGCCGGACAGCAGCGCCGAATACGCTCCTACCATTCTTATCTCCAGCCATTTATTGAGCGACTTAGAACGTGTAGTGTCTCATGTTGCCTTCATGCGCGATGGCAGAATACAGTTATTTGAAGAATGGGATGCGGTTTTGGAGTTTGTTCGAATCTTGCCAAGGTCGATATTCGACCTACCACAATCGCTGTGTATTGCCGAAAATCGAGAGGAATGTATCGTCGACATACGCCATTTAAATGACTGGCTAAAGAGAAACCCAGAGACTAAATTTAACATCGACGACATCATTACAGCACCGTCTATCAATGGTCTCGATGATCTTTTCATCGCCTTGAATTCTTGAATCATGAAAACGCAAGCCATGTCAAAATCAGAACCGAACGCAACGCAATTTTGGTATGAGCGGAGCGCTACGAGCTATATTTCAAATTTTTTCCTGACGCTACTCGTGATCGTCTACAGCCTGCTGTTGCTGAACAAAGATGACAAACACTGGTCATTTTATGCTTCCGTTTTTACTGGTGTTTGCCTGTTTAGTTTACTGGTGAGCGGGCTGAAATGGGGTCGCGTGATGCTCTCCGGTGCACGAGTTTTCTATCACATGCAAACGCCAGTCAGTTTATGGCATGGCTGGCAGCGAGCGATCTTAACGCGTACCTCCTTAAGCCTGATTGTGCTGTGTTGTGTGATTACGTCGTTGGAGTTAAGCCATCAGAGTTTGCTTCCCACGAGTGCCTTGTTGGCGATGGCGTCATTGGCACTGGCGGGCGGTTTTTCTTTACCGCTGGCATTCAATCATTATTTGAATAAGCGATGTTATTTGCTACTCCTAGCATTCGCAGCGTATTTGGCTTACATCAGCTTCTACTTGGGGACTAAGCAGTGGATAAATGCGTCCTTTGAGTGGCATTTGCCCGCCATGTTGGCGTGGCCTATACTCGCTGTTGCCACATTGCTGTACTGGGAAAAACCACCGGCACAAAAAGGAAAAACGCTATTTCTAAAAGTAAAAGAGTTAGGAATCATCAGCAACTTGCGCCACTTCTATTTGCGGTTCACCGAGCTTGGATCGATTAACGCCCTCGAAAAGAAAGATGGACTAGCAACATCAGGAAAAATAATGAAAAATATGGGTCTATTTTGGTGCCTGTTTATTAGCTCTATGCTCATCGTCGATTGGCAGGCATCAGTGACTTTACCGCACCTGCTGTTCTTGGTAATGATTGCTGCATGTTCCAGCTCTTACATCGTGGTAAAGGATTTGCATTGGCGTTTTCTACTGCTGCCAAAACACTTTCAGCAAGCGCGCATCGCCAATCATTTACTGATCTCTAGTGTGATGTATTACGGGTGCTGGGCTATCATCCTATTCCTTGTCTTACTTGGCTCGAAAATGTTTTTTTCAACACCGATGACATTGAATCGTACGGAATCAGTATCGTTGTACAACATCGCCATATTAGTCATTGAATTAATCAGTGCATTCTGCATTGGCTTGGTCATCCGTGGCAGCAAAAAACCAGGTCGTAGTTTTTTCTATTTGTTTATGATGTGCTTATTGGTGACATCGGTTGCCGCTCTCTACTTTTATGTGCAGCAACAGAACCCAATTACGGCTGCGGTCTTCACCATGAACACAACTTATGTCTTGTGCGTCGTCGGGATAGGCATAGTCGCTTTAATCTACGCCAATAAACTCTGGACTCGTGAGCGCTTACTTGCCTATTTATGACAGCAAACTTTGCTACCTTTACAGCCCACTAACCCCTTTGACCAAATAGCGATTGGTGTGTTTATCGGTACGAATAGACACCAATCCTTCGGCCCAACAAGCCTCTTCGCCCGCTTTCAATTTAAATTTCACCGTCAAACGCAACTGGTCTTTGGCATAAATCTGCTGGCGTGTCGCGCCCGTCACGCAGCTTGGTGTTGCCACACTTTGCATCGCCTTCAATTCAGTACGAACGCCTTGTAAATTGATAACTGCCGTGTTGGTATCATTGCTGACCAACAATACCAAGGCTCCACTCCCATACGAACCTTCGTCTTGCGCAAAACTAGCGATGCGAAATTCATAAGGTGTTTTTAATTTCTTAGCTTCTTGCGAGTCGAGCGGCTGCAGTGCCGTCACTTTAGTCGTTTCTTGCGCACACACGCTACCAGCTAGCAATAATCCTAAACACACACCCTTTAAACTATGTTTTTGAAAGCGCATTTTCATTCCTTCTCATCTACAAAATATACATAGCATCTTAAAGCCTTTTCCCTTGAAGTAAATACGAATTTTCCAATTGCTAATGAAATACAGAAGCTGCCGACAATACAGTTTTCAATCCAGTCACAGACATATTTCCATTAAGGGAAAGCTCACTAAATGGATCATATGCATAGGCGATACCGCACGACATTTGATCCACCGCAAACTCAGTTGAAGAAGCTTCGCGTCATTTAAAGTTGTCATTTACCTGACACATTAGCAAATTATCTTTCCCCTACTTTCATATTTCTAAGGGGAATGCCGATGTTGAAGGACAAAGTAGTCGCTTCGCTTGGTCAGAAGTCTTTGCTGATGCCGACCTGGATCAAAGCTGCTCTAGCGGCCAATGATCGATTGAAGCTATATCTCAGTATTTTGCAGTCCGCTGAGCAACATGCGCACAGCCCTACAGCACCGAATATGGATTGGAGCCGCGAGTTAGCCAAGCTAGGCTTACATGATGAAAAGTGGCTGCAAGGTGTCGTGAAATCGGCCTACTTCGATGATGATACTCTCGTGTTCCCTGAGCAGCCGCAATTGCTGTTAGCGCTGTCAGAGGATATCAATGTCATGGCGCGACCAATGTGTGACGAGTCGTCCGAACAATCGAATACTTTTCTTGAGCGCCGCGAGTATTGGCTGAGCCAAATTAAACAAAATGCCGAATCCGAGGGAATAAGCTCAGCCTTTTTGCGCTCGTTGACGCATGGTGATAGAAAAGCCGGTGATAGCTTTCATCTTTTTGTGATGGATCTTCACAAAGAGCTCAATAGTTTGTCTAGCGAGATCGCAACAGAAACCATCGATGGCGCGCATGTCTGGCAAATCGAGTCTACCGATCAGACTTATATCAAAGCCTTTATGCGTGGACTGCATCGCACTGCGCCTTTAAAATTTTCACATCCGGGTTTAGACACCGCTGTCACACGTGATGGCGATCGATTGCTGATACAGAATGATATCGGCACCAATGATGTGCATGTGTTGGTGATTGAAGTTCTACCAGAATCCTTACAGCTCACTTACTCCGATTTGCACAAAGGACGATTTAACTTTTTTAAACAGTTACTCGAAGATATCGGGTTTTCATGGCATGTGTTTGAGCCCAAAACCTCAGATGGTTTAAACGCTGGCAAGCCCTACCAATTAGGCAACGCAATGCTGAGCGGCGACAGTGAAGTATTGCTGGCTGGACTAGAAGCCTTGGCCGCGCAAATTGTCTTTGTGATTGATTGGAATCGCGCCCGCAAACGCTTAGAAAAGTTTATCGCCAAATCACAGGTGCAAGAATTACTGCGTCATGCAGCCAAAGAACAATTTGGGCACATGGGCTGGTTGATGGCAGGTGGAGAACAGTTGATCTACAAGGCGATGCAGGATGTCGACAATGAAGCCTTTCGTGTCGGTGATCGCTTAGACGATGTGTTGGGTGAAAGCGCGGCGTCTAACTATCTGGCAGAGCTCTTGCGTATGTCTAGCGTGATGCTGCAACAAAAGCAGCCGCAGGCACTCATCGCCGACGAAGCCAGAATTTTATTGGCGCGCATATTACGCAACCGTACTTTTGAATTTGATTTGTTGGCAGAGCACGCCGCTTACTGCCATGCCTTAGCGTTTTCGCTATGCGATACGTTTGATGCTGGAACTCGCATTCCACTTGAGCAAATGCAGCAGCAAGTGAATCGCGCCAAGAAATGGGAACGTCAAGCTGACCATCAGTTAATGGAAGCACGCGTCAGAGCCGAGCGCCAAGAACGTTGGGGGCCAGTGCTCGGCATTCTCGACAAGGCAGACGATATCGCCGACGCCTTGGAAGAAGCGATGTTCACGTATTCGCTCAGTTTAGTACCGCCTTTGACGGGGCTACCTACACCAGTTTTAGACTACGCACGTCAATTGGCCAATACCACCTTGGCAGCAATCCAAGATCAAATCAAAGCAATTGAGATTGCCCGCCATCTGAGTGACAACGCGAATGATGTGGATAGCGATCAATTCTTACAAACCATCTGGCGCATGTTAAGAGCGGAACGCATTTGCGATGACCTCTCCCGTCAGGCGCGGGTCGAGATCATTCGCCATCTACATGCATCGGCAGCGTCCTTAATGATTGCGAATGAGTTGGTGAATGCCTTAGAAAAGGCCTCCGACCATTTGTTAGCAGCTGGCTATGCCTTACGTCAATTGGTATTAACGAAAACAGGAGTGAAGTGATGAAATCAAACTCGTTTTGGCCTAAGCATTTTTATCTGGTTGCGACCGACAATGCGTCTCACCAACATAAGGCAGATCGCAATCACATGGGCTCGAAAGCCTATAACCTGCTGAGAATGGCACAAATAGGATTACCGATTCCGCCCGCCTTAGTGATAGGCACGCACTACACGCAGAGTCCTGAAGAGTGCATTTTGCCTTTGTTTGCCTTGGGCTTACCCAGCCTGCAGCAAGCCACAGCGCAGACTTTTGGTGACACGCGCAATCCCTTGATCGTATCGGTACGCTCGGGTGCGCCGGTCTCCATGCCTGGCATGATGGAAACCCTACTAAACATCGGTCTGTGTGATGACACGCTGCCAGGTTTGCTTCGACAAAGTGGCAATCCACGACTGGTATGGGACGCCTATCGTCGCTTAATCGCCAGCTACGGCGAAGTCGTTGCCGGGATTTCCGCCACCGTGTTTGAAAACGCCCTGCAAGATTTGTGTCAGGGACAAGATGAGCGAGAGCTAGACTTTGAACAATTGCGTGCGTTGAGCAAACAGTATTTGGCGCTCTATCAAAACGCAGTCGGCAAACCATTTCCCCAAAACGTCAACGAGCAATTAAGTGGCGCAGTACGTGCCGTGTTTAACTCATGGCATGCGGAAAAAGCGCAAGAATATCGCCGCCTCAATCAAATCGATGATGCCATCGGCACCGCAGTGACGATACAAAGTATGGTGTTTGGCAACACGGGCGGGCACTCAGGTGCAGGCGTTGGTTTCACACGCAATCCGACCAACGGCGAAGCCGAACTGTGGATAGACTTTTTAGCCAACGCACAAGGCGAAGACGTCGTCTCAGGACGTCGCAATGCACACGGTCATCAAGTCTTAGCCGCGATCGCACCCGAAGCTTGGGAACAATTGCAGAACGCAACGCAGGCTTTGGAGTATGAGTTCAGCGACATGCAAGATTTCGAATTTACCGTGCAAGATGGCGTGCTGCATATTCTACAAACACGTTCAGGAAAACGCTCTGCTTTGGCGACTGCCCGCATCGCGCTCGACCTATTCGATCAAAAAATCATCGATCTCGACACCGCACACGAACGCACCGCCCATCTCGACGAATCCCAATTGAGTGTGGTGCAACTCGTGTCGAATGCAACAACGCAAGCGGAGAGCAGCGTTCTTGCTCACGGCGCACCTGCCTGCCCTGGTATCGCCACTGGTGAAATCGCGCTCGATGGCGAACGTGCCGCGAATCGACACAGCGCTGGCGTGCCAATTATTCTGGTGCGTCAGGATGCAGAAACCAACGATATCGCCGCCCTCGATCTGGCTGAAGGACTGCTGACACAACGCGGCGCCAGAACCTCGCATGCGGCAGTGGTGGCTAGGCAATTAGGCAAAATCTGTCTGGTCGGCTGCGAGCAACTACACATCGACGAAGCTACCCGCACGCTCTATTTTGGCGATCAAGAATTTCATGAAGGTGATGTCATTACCGTCGATGGCAATCAAGGAACTGTGTATGCGGGTGCCGTCGAGTCTGTACGCGTCATGGATGAAGCATTGTTAGAACGCCTGCGCCAACTTCGATCTCAATTTGCAGAACACCATCACGCCAGAAAGAAACACAACAAATGAACACAACAATGAACACGACACTGAACACGACACTGAGCAATCTAGGCTTAGCAGGCAAAAAAGGACTAATACTGGGGCTGGCGAACGAACATAGTATCGCCTACGGTTGCGCGCGCGCAGCACATGCTCAAGGGGCACAAATCGTCACCTCTTGTCTGAACCAAAAAGCGGTCACTTATGTCGAGCCACTGACCCGCGCATTAGGTGTGCCATTGATCACCTGTGACATAGAAAAAGAAGGTGAATTGCAGAACTTGGTAGACCAGGCAGTTGCCCACCTCGGTCATCTTGATTTTGTGGTGCACTCGATTGCGTGGGCACCATTGACTGACTTACATGGCTCGGTCATCGATAGCTCCATTGGTGGTTTTTCGCGTGCTTTAGAAGTGTCCTGTCATTCGTTTGCTGAGTTGGCGAAATTGTGTGTTCCGCATATGCCCGACGGCGGAAGTTTCGTGACCATGAGTTATGTCGGTGCGGTTGCGGCTGTTCCTCACTACGGTTTGATGGGGCCAGTGAAAGCAGCACTGGAATCGATGGTGAGATATATGGCGCTTGACTTGGGCTCGAAAAACATCCGCGTACATGCCGTCTCGCCAGGCCCGATTTTGACACGCGCCGCTTCTGGCATCGAAGAGTTTGATTCCTTGATGCAGCATGCGAAAGACAAAGCGCCCTTGGGACGTTTAGTCACCCTTGATGAAATCGCTCAACTATCAAGCTTTTTGTTAAGCGATGCAGCATCTGGCATGACCGGGCAAACCATTTATGTAGACGCTGGATGCCACGCGGTGGCCTAAGAAAGATGATCTGATGAAAACCACGACAAGAACCAATTCAACAAAGCGGGTCAATGCTGCGGGCAAGACGCCAACCGCAACTGCAACTGATACTGATACCGTCGTTGCAAAAACAGTGGCAACAACAACACCGGCAGATATTGGCGACATACTCGATGCCACTATCCACGAACAGATCCGCAAAATCACAGCCGGTGTCTCGCCTATCGCCTTGTCCTTAGCCTATGCCGACTGGGCGTTACATTTAGCAGCGTCACCTGGTCGACAGTACAAGCTATTCAAGCAAGCGATGACTTCAGCAACTTCACTGCTGACTCCAGCAGACTTGTCAGCACCAAACAGCGCTCCAGATGCTCTTCCTAAAAAACCGGTGGATCACGACTTGCGCTTTAGCGATGACAGTTGGAATCAATGGCCATTCAATACGATCAAAAACAGTTTCAAAGCGGGCGAATCTCTCTTAACGGATCTTGCTAAAGTCGATGGTGTGAACAAGCACAATGCGCATCTAATTGATTTTTTCAATCGTCAAACTTACGACGCGCTCTCGCCATCCAATTGGCTGTTGACGAATCCAGAAGTCCATAAGAAAAGTCTAGAATCGCAGGGACTGAGCTTGCTTGAAGGCTGGCGCAGCTTTACCATGGATGCGATGCAGCTACATGCCAAACATGCGCGCACTGCACCAGATGAGATCGCCGAGCTCGACTTTAAAGTCGGCCAAGATGTCGCCACGACAAAAGGGAAGATTGTTTTTCGCAATCATCTGATCGAACTCATTCAATACGCGCCGACCACGCAAAAAGTGTACAAAGAACCGATTTTGATCGTGCCATCTTGCATCATGAAGTATTACATTTTGGATTTATCGCCAGAGAACTCAATGGTGGCCTTTCTGGTCAATCAAGGTCACACCGTGTTTATGATTTCGTGGAAAAATCCCGATGAGACTGATCGCCATCTGGACATTGATGACTATCTCAATGCAGGTGTGATCGACGCCATGATTGCGGTAAAAACAGCCGCCAAATCTGATCAAATACACGCGCTTGGCTACTGCCTCGGCGGCACATTCCTGGCAATGGCAGCGGCTGCGTTAGCGAATCCAGATATCAGATCAGCACGCCCAGAAATGCTGCAAGCACCTAATTTTGCAAGCATCACCCTACTAGCAGCGCAAACCGACTTTAGTGAGCCTGGCGAATTGGGTGTCTACATCGATGCGGATCAGATCAAGAATTTGCGTGAGTCGATGGCGAGAACAGGTTTTCTCACAGGCAAGCAAATGGCGGCGTCATTCCAATTTCTGCATGCAAGAGATTTGCTGTGGTCAAAAAACACTCGCCGTTATCTGCTCGGACAGAGTGACGTTGGCAATGACATGATGAGCTGGAACGCCGATGTCACGCGCCTTCCTGAACGTATGCATGGAGAGTATTTGCAATCACTGTTTCTCAATAACGATTTCGCGCACGGCCATTTTCGCGTGAATGGTAAAGTGATTGCATTGATGGATATTCAAGCGCCACTCTTGGTCGTCGGCACCACCAAAGATCATGTATCGCCTTGGCACTCAGTATACAAAATTCACCTGCTGACCAACACGGCGACGACCTTCATTTTAGCCTCTGGCGGTCACAATGCGGGAATTGTGTCTGAACCTGGACATCCAAAACGCAGCTATCAAATCGCTAGCGTGGAAGCGGGACATCGATGGATAGAGCCAAATGTATGGAGCACGACCACACCGACCCAAGAAGGCTCTTGGTGGAACGCCATGCACCAGTGGTTAAGCACGCATTCGCATGGACAGATTGCCTCCAAAACCATCGCACCCGATCAGGATCTGATGGATGCGCCGGGTGAATATGTGATGAAGCGATATGCGGATTAACAATCGTCCTTTTTTCTACTGAGGTTTGCCCATAGTTTTTTACCCGATTTCAAGGAAGTGACTACATTTTGAGAGACAGAAATTAACTTAAGCGTCATGCCAGACTTGAAAAAGACCGATAGGTGGAAGGCGTAAATATTCCCTCTCCCGCAAGCGGGAGAGGGCTAGGGTGAGGGTAGTTCAGAAGCTGCATTGCCGTTTCATACGACTAAGTGGTGAGGAGATGGCGTGGTTTAGATTTTCTAAATATCGTTGATCTAATCTGACATTCCCTCATCCCCGGCCCTTCTCCCGCTTGCGGGAGAAGGGAGCGACAAAATAAAACTGTCAAGAAAATTATTCCGGACAGCAATGTAATCAAGTCCGGTATGACGAGCAATAGATGATTTTGAAGCTCAAGTACTGCAGCTTCAAAAAAGAAGTAGTAGAAGCAAAAGATATGGGGAATCCCCCGCTCTTTACCAACAAACGACATTCAAGATCTTCAAACAAACAGTGACAACAAGGAATACGACAATGATGACGAGCGCTTTGCAAGAATCGATAGAAAACGTAACGTATGATGAAATCACCCTAGGTCAGTCCGCACGCACGGTGCGAACATTAACCTTAGACGACATCCGCGCCTTTGCTGCGGTATCCGGTGATACGAATCCCGCCCATCTGGATTCGACCTATGCCGATGCCACCCTGTTTCATGGTGTGATCGCCCATGGCATGTGGGGCGGCTCTTTAATCTCCGCTTTACTGGGCACGGTATTCCCGGGGCCAGGTACGATCTATCTTGAACAGGCGCTACATTTCACCAAGCCAGTGCGGGTCGGCGACACCCTGACAGTCACCGTTACCGTCACTGCCAAAGATGATGAAAAAAAACGCGTGGATCTCGAATGTGATGTTTCCAATCAAAAAGGCGTCAGTGTTTTACATGGCTTAGCAAGAGTATTAGCACCGACGCAGAAAGTCAGCCGGCCACGTATTCATGCGCCACAAATCCAATTATTCGATCCACAAGCGCATCTCAAATCACTGATTCAATTGGGCAGTGACATGAGCGCGGTTCGCTGCGGTATCGTCCATCCTTGCGATGTCGAGTCCTTAAAAGGTGCGATCGAAGCAGCGCAGTATGGTTTGATCGACCCTATCCTGATCGGACCAGAAATGAAGATACGCGAAATCGCTGAAATGGCGGGCATCGATTTGCAAGGTGTGGACATCGAATCAGCTCCCCATAGCCATGCAGCCGCAGCGCGCGCAGCAGAATTGGCAGTCAATAAAGACATAGAAGCGCTCATGAAAGGCAGTTTGCACACCGATGAATTAATTCACGCCATCGTCTCGACACCCGCCTTGCGCACCAATCGACGCATGTCGCATATTTTCCGATTTGAGGTTCCTACCTATTACAAACCTCTCTATATCACGGATGCCGCCTTGAACATCGCTCCTACGCTCAATGACAAAACCGACATCATCCAAAATGCCATCAACTTCGTAAAAATGATGGGCGTTGAGACACCGAAAGTGGCAATCCTTTCGGCGGTCGAAACCATTAATCCGAATATCCCCTCCACCATCGATGCAGCGGCGCTTTGCAAGATGGCGCAACGCGGCCAAATCTCGGGCGGCATCGTAGACGGACCTTTGGCGTTTGACAATGCGATCTCGAACCATTCAGCCCACATCAAGCACATCGTTTCGTCAGTAGCGGGTGATGCCGATATTTTAGTCGTACCAGATCTCGAATCAGGAAATATGCTCAGTAAGCAATTGGAATATCTCGCTGGCGCAACGGCGTCCGGCATCGTCTTAGGTGCCAAGTTACCGATTGCATTAACCAGCCGTGCCGATGGTGCGCATGTGCGGATTGCCTCTGCCCTGCTGGCAAAACTGGTCGCGCATCATAATCGCTTGGTACAGCCTTAATCGCTGATTTTTTTACTTACTAATCATGTGCTTAAATTCTGGAGTCAAAGTGTCGATTTTAACGATTAATGCTGGATCATCGAGTATCAAATTCGCGCTCTATCCGATTCATGCGAAACAGATAGAGTCGGCGCTGATTACTGGCATGGTAGAAGGACTGCAAACCGGGGGCGAGGTTTTCTTGAGTTGGCGCAAGGAGGATGAGACCGCCCGCTTTGCCTTAAACGTACCAAAAGACGCCAGCACGACGATACGGTTTCAAACCGCACTGCACGCCCTACAAAACCTGTTCGAGGAAAAAACACAGGGCACAAAAATTCTAGGCATCGCCCACCGCGTGGTGCATGGTGGCAGCTTTTTTCGAGAAGCCATCATCGTCGATGAACAGCGCCTCGAACAATTACGTAGCCTTTGTCCACTAGCGCCCTTACATCAGCCGCACAATCTTGCCGGCATTGAGATGTTTGCGCAGACATTTCCTGATGTCCCCCAAGTGGCTTGCTTTGATACCGCGTTTCATGCGGATGTGCCTGAGGAAGAATATCTGTTTGCAATTCCAAAATCGCTGTCACAAGAAGGCGTGCGGCGCTATGGCTTTCATGGCTTATCGTATCACTATGTGATGGAGGCATTGCAGCGTCATTCGCAGCGCGCCAATGGACGCACGGTGATGGCGCATTTAGGAAACGGTGCAAGCCTATGCGCCGCGCTGGCAGGCAAAAGTCAGGCCACCAGTATGGGATTTTCTGCCCTAGACGGATTGATGATGGGCACCCGCAGCGGCTCGATCGATCCGGGTGTGATATTGCACTTACTAGCGCAAGGATGGACTCAGCAAGACGTTCAACGTCTTCTGTATTCACAAAGTGGCTTACTCGGTGTGTCTAACATCTCGGCGGATATGCGCTCACTACGTCAAAGCGATGCACCGGACGCCGCTTTGGCGATACGCCTATTTACTTATCGCGTAGTGCGCGAAATTGGCGCCATGATCGCCACCATAGGCGGCATCGATGTCCTTGCTTTCACTGGCGGCATTGGCGAGCACGATAGCCAATTGCGTGAGGACGTGTGCAAGCGACTTCACTACTTAGGGGTGCAAATCGATGAAGAAAAAAACCGCAGCGAAAACGGCAGCAAAATCGCCGCCCTGCATCTGAGCAGCAGTGCTGTCGAGATTTATTTAGTCCCAACTGATGAAGGAAGAGTTGCGGCGAGTGCAGCGGCAAAGCTCTTGGTTTGATCGTCTTTGGATTGAGTGGGGATGTTCAGACCTGACTTCGCCCGTTCAACCGTGCATCCCACTTCCAGATTCTGAAGCGAAGAAATCGTTGAATCGAGTTGCTCTTCTGTAGGGCGGGTGCAACCCGCGCCGCCTATCCAATGTGTATGGTTTGATCGACCGATATACCGCGCGGGTTGCACCCGCCCTACATGGCTAAATTCACCTTGTTCAAAATCTTCAGCGGAATAAAGCGAGCACGACAACCCAGCAGCTTGTGCCGCCAGAAAGTCTTCTTCGTAAGCCTCGTCAGGTTTCTTTTTATTAAATGGATCGCATGGATATAGGAAGCGCATGGTTTTTTCGGTGGCAAACGTTTAAGATGAGAGGCGACACCAGGCTTGCCGGGTGTCGCCTCTCGATTGAAGAGTTAGGCGCCATCGCTGGGTTATGTGATTCGCAGAGACACGAGTTTCGCTTCAAGTGCTTCCTGTTGGGCTGCATTAAGGCGAATTCCGTCTAACCAAACTCGCTTGAGGCTGGGCGATTCAAGGATAAGACCACATACCTTTTCTGCGTCTAGCTGCGGTAAGTCTTCGTGGTTTCCAAAAGACGCGTACTCAAGCTTTGGCATGTCTAGCAGGAACTGCAGATCAACCTCTTTAACTTCAGTAGCCCACAGGTCAATGGATCGAAGCTGACTCATCTGCGAAAGATGCTCCAAGCCAACACCAGTGATGCGCGTTGCTCCAATATCAAGTGACTCGATAGTCTTGGAGCGGCTAACCTTCTTTGCCATGTTGTCATTGAATCGGGTGGACTCTAGGTCTAGAGAAGTCAGATTTGGCAGCCCTAAGATTGCCGCTAAAGAAGTTGAAGAAAGCTCGGCTCCTTGCGCGCCGAGTTGCATGAGCTGAGCGCATTCCGTGACCTCCAGGAGATCGGCCTCGGTCATGTAGTGATTCGCTCGGAAGATCTCTAGGGATTCTGCTTTGCGAAAGTTGCCCAACACGCCGGGTCCTTTGATGCAAAGAACATCTAGCTCCCGAAGACCAGGGGTCTGAATAATCTGTCGCATGGCGCGGCGAGTGACGTCGCACCAAAGCCAAAGGCTATCGATGTGAAGGCCTGAAAGACGGCGTGCTTGTTTGACCGTGACAAGAGGAATCTTTTTTAACGAAAGCTTCGAAATTTTGCCAACCCGCTTGAGCTGCTCGGCGACTTCGGGATCTATGTCGCGCTCAAACGAGTACCAGCCTTGTGAGTCAGGAGAAATCGTCACCTATGGCACCTAACGTAATTTAAGAAGCTGAAAAGATAACCGGACATCAAAAATAAAGCAATTTGTTTCAACTCTTTCCAAACTCACATAAGATTGGGTTGAAAACGCTTATACCCAGTAAAAACAAGGTTTACCCAAATCGACAGAAGATGCAGGTTACATGGTCTGTATAAATTAGATTTGTGCTTTTAAATAGGCCGCATGCAAGCTGAATACGAAGTTTGTTTTTCCAGGTCTGTGAAAATTGCATTTAGCCGAACATGCAGAGACAAGATATAACTAACGCCTTTTTCAAAACTAAAAATTTCGACCTAATCCCATCCGATAACAAAAAAATGAAGATAGCATCAACCGCCATCTCAATCTTCAAGCAAATTCTCAAACCAATTTGCGCCATTGCCAAAAGTAAATCGACATCCATCGCGCTTTTTCTTTCCATCGGCGTCTTAAGTGAAAAATGCATCGCCCATAAAAAAACCCTCCAATACATTCACGAATGAATACATTGGAGGGAAACCTTAAACAACATGGTGCTACTCAAAAAACGCTTTACGACTTCAATTCATCGCAAAAAAATCAACGCGGTAAAACTGATTCGCCCATCAAGAACATATCCACTTCACGCGCACATTGACGGCCTTCGCGGATCGCCCATACGACCAGTGATTGACCACGGCGCATGTCGCCTGCTGCGTAGACTTTTTCTACATTGGTTTTGTAGCAGCCTTCGCCATCAGTCGTTGCGCGTGCGTTGCCACGTGCGTCTTTGTCGACACCGAAGGCGTCTAAGACTTGAGCGACTGGTGAGACGAAGCCCATCGCCAATAGAACCAAGTCGGCTTTCATTTCGAATTCAGAATCTGGCACTTCGGACATCTTGCCGTCTTTCCATTCAACGCGGCAGGCGATCAGTTTTTCTACTTTGCCGCCCTTGCCTTCTAGGCGTTTTGTCGCCACTGCCCAATCGCGATCACAGCCTTCTTCGTGCGAGGAAGAGGTGCGCAATTTGGTTGGCCAGTATGGCCAGACTAGCGGCTTGTTTTCTGTTTCTGGTGGTTGTGGCATCAGTTCGAATTGCGCGACTGATTTTGCGCCGTGACGATTGGAGGTGCCGACGCAATCGGAACCTGTATCGCCACCACCTATGACCACGACATGTTTGCCACTAGCGGACAATTGGTCTTTGATCTTGTCTCCTGCATTCACCTTATTCTGCAATGGTAAAAAGTCCATCGCAAAATGTACACCTTTGAGTTCGCGACCTGGCACTGGTAAATCACGTGGCACTTCTGCACCACCTGCTACGATCACGGCATCAAAATCTTTTTTCAAATCGTCTGGAGAGACGGTTTCTTTCGCCCAGTTAGTAATCGTAGCTGGAAAATCTTTACCAACCAAAACGCTAGTGCGGAAAGTCACTCCTTCTGCTTGCATTTGTTCAACGCGGCGGTCGATGTGTGATTTTTCCATTTTAAAATCAGGAATACCATAACGCAGCAAGCCACCGACGCGATCATTCTTTTCAAACACGGTCACGTCATGACCAGCGCGAGCCAACTGCTGAGCTGCGGCCAAACCTGCTGGACCTGAGCCAACGATGGCGACTTTTTTACCTGTTTTGTTTGCAGGAATTTGTGGTGTGACCCAACCATTTTCCCAGCCTTTATCGATGATGAAATGCTCAATCGACTTAATGCCGACTGGCAGTTCGTTGATACCGAGTGTACAAGCGGATTCGCAAGGTGCCGGGCAAATTCTTCCTGTGAACTCAGGGAAGTTATTCGTCGAGTGCAGCACTTCCAAGGCTTGTTGGTAATTGCCGTTGTAAGTCAGATCATTCCAGTCTGGGATGATGTTATTGACTGGGCAGCCGTTGTTACAAAACGGGATGCCGCAGTCCATGCAACGTGCTGCTTGGATTTTGGCTTGACCATCATCCAGATGCATCAAAAATTCTTTGTAGTGCTTCAAACGCGCCTTCGGCGCTTCGCTCGCTTCTTGCAAGCGCTGGTATTCCATAAAACCTGTTACTTTTCCCATGATAAAACCTCAATCTAGCTAGGCGCAATGCGCGTGTTTTAACTTTTTCAACTCAACGATTCTTGCTCCCTTCTCCCGCTGGCGGGAGAAGGGTTGGGGATGAGGGAGGTAGATTAACGAGAAATTTCGTTGGATTATGAGTTCTCAAATTCGAACCAATCATCGTGAAACATTCATTTCGCTAATCTGAATCACCCTCACCCCAACCCTCTCCCGCCTGCGGGAGAGGGAGCGCTACCCAAACCTCGATTCCTTAAGCCGCTTTTTCCAATTTCACTTCAGCCTGTTTAGCCGCATACATCTCACCCAAAGCACGCTTGTATTCATGCGGGAATACCTTGACGAACTTGGCTCGGCTACGCGCCCAGTCGTCCAGCAAGTTACGTGAACGCGTGCTGCCTGTGTGTTTGAAATGACGCTCGATCGCATTACGCAAAATCGCTTCGTCTGTCTCTGGTTCAGCGCCGCGAGTCTTGGCGTGCCACTGTGATTTCGGAATCGTTTTTTCTTGTTCGTCACCTGCCAAGACAGGCTCCAAACTCACCATAGACATATTGCATTTAGGTGCAAACTCACCATCTGGATCGTAGACGTAAGCGATACCACCTGACATACCCGCCGCGAAGTTACGACCTGTTGCGCCGAGGACCACGACTGTGCCGCCTGTCATGTATTCGCAGCCATGATCACCTGTGCCTTCGATAACTGCTAAAGCACCGGAATTACGCACCGCAAAACGTTCACCCGCGACACCATTAATAAAAGCTTCACCCGCAATCGCACCGTACAAAACGGTATTACCGCAGATGATGTTATCCACTGCCCAGCCGCGGAATTCTGTGTTTGGACGAATTATGATGCGACCACCGGATAAACCTTTACCGACGTAATCGTTACCTTCACCAACCAGATCCAACGTCACACCGCGAGCTAAGAATGCGCCTGCGGATTGACCTGCTGTACCTTGCAACTGGATATGGATCGTATCGTCTGGCAAACCAGCATGACCGTAACGCTTCGCCACTTCACCGGACAACATCGCACCGACTGTACGATTCAAGTTTTTGATAGGCTGGATGAAGGACACCTTCTCGCCTGTTTCCAAAGCCAACTTCGCTTGTGCGATCAGCTTGTTATCCAAGGCTTTGTCTAAGCCGTGATCTTGTTCTTCAACATGGCGGATCGCGACTTCTTCGCTTGCATCCACTTGATGGAAGATACGGCTGAAATCCAAGCCCTTGGCTTTCCAGTGTGTGATCGCTTTGGATTTATCCAAGAGGTCAACACGACCGATCAGTTCGTCATAAGTACGGATACCGAGTTGCGCCATGATTTGACGCGCTTCTTCAGCAACGAAGAAGAAATAGTTCACGACATACTCAGGCTTACCAGAAAACTTCTTACGCAATTCTGGATCTTGTGTCGCGACGCCAACTGGGCATGTATTCAAATGACACTTACGCATCATGATGCAGCCTTCGACTACCAACGGTGCTGTCGCAAAACCGATTTCGTCGGCACCCAACATCGCGGCGATCACGACGTCACGACCGGTTTTCATCTGACCGTCAGCCTGTACACGGACACGACCACGCAAACCATTCAAGACTAAAGTTTGCTGGGTTTCAGACAAACCGAGTTCCCACGGTGTGCCTGCATGTTTGACTGATGACAAAGGCGATGCACCTGTACCACCGTCATGACCTGCGATCACGATGTGATCGGATTTCGCTTTAGTCACACCCGCGGCAATCGTACCGACGCCAACTTCAGACACCAATTTCACAGAAATCGATGCACGTGGATTGACGTTTTTCAAATCATGAATCAATTGCGCCAAATCTTCGATGGAATAAATATCGTGATGCGGTGGTGGAGAAATCAAGCCCACACCTGGTACAGAGAAACGCAATTTCGCGATGTAATCTGACACCTTATGACCTGGCAACTGACCACCCTCACCTGGCTTCGCGCCTTGTGCCATCTTGATCTGAATCTGATCCGCAGAGCTTAAGTATTCTGCAGTCACACCAAAGCGACCAGACGCGACTTGTTTAATACGTGAACGCAAAGAATCGCCGTCTTGCAAAGGAATATCGACTTCGACATTTTCAGCGCCAATCACGGAGGCCATGGTCGCGCCTTGCTTGATCGGGATGCCTTTTAGCTCTTGTGTGTAACGCGCTGGATCTTCGCCACCTTCACCGGTATTCGATTTACCACCGATGCGGTTCATCGCAATCGCCAAAGTCGCATGCGCTTCGGTACTGATAGAACCCATAGACATCGCGCCAGTCGCAAAGCGTTTGACGATGTCCTTGGCTGGCTCTACCTGATCCAGCGGAATCGCTTTGCTAGGATCAATCTTGAACTCAAACAAACCACGCAAAGTCATGTGACGCTTAGATTGATCGTTGATGATCTGTGCGTATTCTTTGTAGGAATTAAAGTTGTTCGAACGTGTGGAATGCTGGAGTTTCGCAATCGAATCTGGCGTCCACATGTGATCTTCACCACGGATACGGAAGGCATATTCGCCACCCGCATCGAGTGCATTCGCTAAGACTGGATCATTGCCGAACGCCGCTTTGTGCAAACGCAAAGCTTCTTCCGCGACTTCAAAAACGCCTATGCCTTCGACATTTGACGCTGTACCTTTAAAATATTTGTCGACCAAAGATTTGTTCAAACCCACGGCTTCAAAAATCTGCGCGCCGCAGTAAGACATATAAGTCGAAATACCCATTTTCGACATGACTTTATGCAAGCCTTTGCCGATGGCTTTGGTGTAGTTGTAGATGGCTTTTTCTGCGTCCACATCTTTGAGCTTATTCGCCATATCAGCGAGTGTCTGCATCGCTAAGTAAGGATGCACGGCTTCTGCGCCATAGCCTGCCAACAAGGCGAAGTGATGTGTTTCACGAGCTGAACCAGTTTCGACCACCAATCCTGTCGTAGTGCGCAAGCCCTTGCTGACCAAATGTTGATGCACGGTAGAAGTAGCCAACAAAGCTGGGATCGCGACAAAGTTCGCATCCATCTTGCGATCTGTGATGATCATGATGTTGTGACCGGATTTCACCGCGTCGACAACTTCTGCACAGATAGATGCCAAGCGCGCCTCGATACCGTCTTTACCCCATGCGACTGGATAACAAATATCGAGTTCGTAGGATTTGAATTTACCGCCAGTGTTCGCACTGATGTTACGCAATTTAGCGATATCGGCGAAATCTAAAACTGGTTGTGACACTTCCAAACGCATCGGTGGATTGATGTTGTTCGTGTCGAGCAAATTCGGTTTTGGTCCGATGAAAGACACCAGTGACATGACCATCGCTTCACGAATCGGATCGATCGGTGGATTCGTCACTTGCGCGAACAATTGTTTGAAGTAGTTATACAGTGGCTTGAGTTTATTCGACATCACCGCTAAGGAGGAGTCGTTACCCATAGAGCCGATTGCTTCTTCGCCGGATACCGCCATTGGCTCCATCAAGAATTTGATGTCTTCCTGTGTGTAACCGAATGCTTGCTGTCTGTCTAATAAGGAAGCTGCTTCTGGCGTATTGTCTTCTTCACCTTTGAGTGAATTGAGTTTGATACGCACGGAATTAATCCACTGCTTGTAGGGCTTGGCATTGGAATAAGTATCTTTGATTTCTTTGTCGTCAATGATGCGACCGGCTTCCAAGTCGATCAAGAACATCTTACCTGGTTGCAGACGCCATTTTTTGATGATGCGTGCTTCTGGAATCGGCAACACGCCAGATTCGGACGCCATCACGACCAAGTCATCGTCAGTGATGATGTAACGCGCAGGACGCAAACCATTGCGATCCAAAGTGCCACCGATTTGGCGACCGTCAGTAAATGCCATCGCTGCTGGACCATCCCATGGCTCCATCATCGCGGCGTGATATTCGTAGAAAGCACGACGGTTGTCGTCCATCATTGTGTGATTTTCCCAAGCTTCTGGAATCATCATCATCATGGCTTGGGCAATTGGATAACCCGCCATCACTAAGAGTTCGAGCGCGTTATCAAAACTCGCTGTATCAGACTGACCTTCAAAAATCAGCGGATACAGTTTTTGTAAATCGTCGCCCAACACTGCTGACTTCATGACGCCTTCACGAGCACGCATCCAGTTGAAGTTACCTTTAACCGTATTGATCTCACCGTTATGCGCAATCATGCGGTATGGGTGAGCCAAGGGCCATTCTGGGAAAGTATTGGTGGAGAAGCGTTGATGCACCAACGCCAAAGCCGAGACGCAACGTTCGTCTTGCAAGTCTTTGTAGTAGACGCCGACTTGATCAGCCAACAGCAAACCTTTGTAGACGATCGTACGCGCCGACATCGACGGTACGAAATATTCTTTACCATGCAAGAGGTGCAAAGCCTCGATCGCATGCACTGCGGATTTACGGATCACGTAGAGCTTACGTTCCAAAGCATCGGTCACCATGATGTCAGGACCACGACCGATAAAGATCTGGCGTATCACCGGCTCTTTTTCGCGCACGGTGGGCGACATCGGCATTTCGGTATCCACTGGCACATCGCGCCAGCCAAGGACAACCTGACCTTCAGCGCGCACTGCGCGTTCGATCTCTTGTTCGCAAGCCAAACGGGAAGCATGTTCTTTAGGCAAAAAGATCATGCCCACGCCATATTCGCCCGGCGGCGGCAATTCCACACCCTGCTTGGCCATCTCTTCGCGATAGTACTGATCAGGAATCTGAATCAAGACACCCGCACCATCGCCCATCAAGGCATCAGCACCGACCGCGCCCCGATGATCGAGATTTTTCAGAATCAACAAGCCCTGTTCAACGATGGCATGTGTCTTCTTACCCTTGATATGCGCAATAAAACCGACACCACAGGCGTCTTTTTCATTACTTGGATCGTATAAACCTTGTGCTTGCATAGCTTTCTCCTACTCTCCGTGATACCGAAGTACCTCAATCTGCTTGCTGAATAATTCCAAATAAAGTTTTGGAAATCACCCAATCGACAATAAAAAAATCAAACTTGGGCTCAAGAATAGTGCAGCGCAAAAGATTTCACAACAAGAATAAATAGGGTCAGAGTTTATAAAAACTGGTCTTATTTTTAGATATTTTTTAATGGGGACGGAGTAAATATTATAACTAGTTAGGAACCCTATGAAATACAAGGTAGTGACGAGACGCGGACCTTAAATCTTGCGAGAAGTGGTCATGAAGGAGCAAAGCGATTGAGCAAATCCTTAGCACGCCCACACCACTCCAGGAAAGTGTGACAGTGATCAAATGCGAAAGCCTCTTTTGCCCCCTCTGTTATACCTGCTACGGGACAGGTATAACAAAAAAGAGCAAGGCGTGGTGCGGGTTTTGAGAGATTTGGAACTTTGTTGATGAAAATTTAAGAATGTGTTAACGTTGGGTTTTTCACTTTAAAACAAGTTAGGCCTTACGAAATGCTCCGATTCTTTCAGCGTCTCTTCACAAAGTCCGAGAGCAGTGGCACACGTTCCACAAGTGCACCTCCCAGTAATCAGCCTTCTTCACCCATTTCGGTCATCTACAACGAGCAGGGAGTTCAGTTGTACTTTGAAGGGGATGTGAAGCAATCCGTCGCTTGGGGCGAAATTGATCTGATTGCTATCCGCATCGAAGATGAGTTCCTTCCCTTTCCTTATTGGTATGTTGGAAACCAAGAAAACTTGCTTCGCATTCCAAATGATGCAGTCGGAAGCAAAGAACTTTTCTTCGATGGCTTCAGCGAGTACGTAAAGGGCTACAAATCCGACGCAACATTTAAGGTCATCATCGAGGCTTCTGCTGCAATGGAAGGCTCATTCGTTCTTTGGCGGGCCGAGAATGCAACCGCGGCCTAACAATTCCGTCGAGTGGGACCGCCCACAAGCTGCGCTTGTGGGTTTCCTTCGCGGCTTTGCCGCTACGGCGGCCCCTCACGTCAAACGTCAGGCCCACACAACATGACCTCTGCTGACTGGTTCTTCTGGGCTGCGCTCTCAGCAGTATTCGCTGCCTTGACGGCAATCTTCGCCAAGATCGGAATCCAGGGCGTTGATTCCGACCTTGCAACATTGGTGCGCACGGTAATCATCGTGTTTGTTCTGGGTGCCTTCGTTTGGTTTGCGGACAAGTGGAGCAATCCTTTCGAATTGAAGCCACGAACTTGGCTCTTCCTCATCCTGTCAGCTCTCGCAACTGGGGCTTCATGGGTTTGCTACTTCCGCGCGCTCCAGATTGGAAAGGCTTCACAGGTTGCGCCCGTCGACAAGTTCAGCCTTGTGCTCGTTGCCATTTTTGCGTTTACCTTTTTGGGCGAGCGCCCTTCACTGCGAGAGTGGGCTGGTATCGGCATGGTGGCAGCAGGCGTACTCCTCCTGGCAATCAAGCGCTGAAGCACCAGTGTGCCCATGAATAACACATCCTCATTCCTGAGCTCACTGAGAAGTGATCCCTACTTAGTTGCGGTCGCGACTCTGATTATGATCTTCGGCTTTTGGGGTATTACTAAGCTGGGCGGCATTGTCCATCGTGAGCTTCGTGCTGCCACTAGTTTTCTTCAAATGAACTGACTTCGCTTGCGGCCCAACAATACGGCCAAGCCTAGGCTGTTTCGCGAAACGTGATAAATCAGGTGCTTGAAAATACTCAGCGCAAATCACGCAGTTCGTGAAAAAACATCTCAGCTTGCACCACAAATTATTGGTGATCTGGATGACTGAGTATATGCGCGACCTCTCGCAACATTTGTTCGCTTTCATTTTTATCTTGTTTCAAACCTAAAGTCCCATCACGATAGGCCATCGCCAACACCTGTGCCGCCTGCGGATTTTCTTTCTCAGCTGCAGCTTGATATAAACGCAGTGCTTGTTTTTGATCTCGCGTCACACCTTGACCATCGTGGTAAGCATTCGCCAACATGAACATGGCCTCTGCATGATGCAACTGTACAGCGCGAGCCAGCCACTTCACCGACAGGATGTAATCGACTCTGCCAGCGTAACCACTTTTATACATGAGCCCTAACAAATACATGGCTGGCGCATGTTGATTCTCTGCTGCCAGCTCCAACCAATGGCGTGCTTTAGCCATATCGGGTGCGCCCGTCGCCGTAGCGCTGCCATCAAAATACGCTTTACCTAGCATATACTGCGCCGCGACATCGCCTGCAACAGCGGCTTGCTCGGCATATCGTGCGCCTTCTTGTGCCGTTTCAAGTTTGTGCAGTAAGACTTCTGCCAAAGCGCGCTGCGCAGTGACATTGTTTTCGTTAGCAGCATGTTTGAGTTGCGGTATAGCTTGGGCAACCTGGCCTGCCATCGCTTGCATACGCCAACGATCAATTTCTTGCATGCCGATTTGTTCTTGATTCTTGCGATAAATTTGCCACTGCCAAGCACTGAACGCTAATGCACAGAGCATGACAATTACCAGGCCGAACAACCAAGGGGTTTTGCGACCACTACGCATCAAAAAACTTCTTAAAAGCATTACCAATTCCACCTATTTTTACTACCAATGGTACGAACACATTACGATGCTCAAAATAAGAAAAATCGACGCCAGCAGACGTCGATTTTCTTTAGAAACTACTAGCTGACTCGCTGACTAGCTCAACACTAGCGCTTATTTAGACAGATCGATTTGATATACCGATAAAGCCTTGCCTGAACCATCGTCAGCGCGCAGTACCGACAAATTATTAATACCTGCAGCTTGCGCCACGCTCAGTTTGTTTTGTGCCGATTTGAACGTCACAGGCCCAGCGGTGTTAACTTTAGTGAACGACCAACTACGATCAGAACCATTGGTCACCAATTTCAAGGCTTTTTGTGTTTTGATGTAGCTAATCAAGACATCGCGATTGGCATCTGGTGAAGCATAGATCGTTTTCGTACCATCGATGCCTGGGAAGTTACCACCACCGCTTGCACGATAGTTGTTTGTAGCGACAATGAATTCCTGCGTTAAGGAAATCGGTGCACCTTTGTATGTCAGGTTCTTAATGCGTGATTTCAAATTCTGCGTGACGTCAATTTCATACTTAATATCAGGCGAAGTGAACATATCGAAGTTATAACCAGGGAAGTCGGAAATCAAGGCTTGTTCGGTCGTCACTGCTGGGTCAACTTTGTTGAAGCGAGTCGCTGCTGTTTCCAACCAGTTTTTAATATCTTGGCCTGTCACTTTCACCGCATAAATCGTATTCGGATATAGATACAAATCCGCTGCATTGTTAATCGCGACATTACCTGCTGCCACATCGGTAAAGTCGCCACCACCTGCAAAACCGCTCTTGAACGGTGCGCTAATCGATAACACTGGCAAACTCGCGAATTGTGGCAAGTTCGCTTTCACATACGTGCTGACGTAGTCTGCCTGTGCTTGATTCACGACTTCGATCGCTGAGACGTCACCGACATCGGCAAAATAACTGTTCATGTTGAAATCAGTCGTACCGACGGGTGTTTTGACATAAGCGATAGTGGCCTGATGTTCAGTTGCGATCAATGGAGCGACGCTAGGATCTGCCGCAACGAAAGTGCCATCTGCGTTTTTAGTTGAACGCGCTTCCACCTTAGTTTTGTCTTTGTTGACGACCCAAGTCTTACCATCAAACGACAAATTCATTTTGATCACACCGAGATGTTTTCCCCAGAAATTTGCCATCACGGTCGGTACGCCATTGACCAAACCTTTGACTTTATCAACGCCAGGTAAATTGAACTGTGCACTGGTCGACGTTGCATCAGGGAACACTTGATGCGAGTGACCAATCAACATCGCGTCTATCCCTGGCACTTGCGCCAAATAATAGTTACCGTTTTCCATCGATGGTAAGTATGGCGAATTATCCAAGCCACCGTGCGAGATAGCGACCACCAGATCCGCACCTTTAGCACGCATTTCCGGCACATATTTGGTAGCAACTTCTTTGATGCCGTCGCTATACACTTTGCCGTCTAACCAACGCTTGTCCCAGCTCATAATGGTTGGCGGCGTGAAGGCTATGACACCAACCTTAATCGGCGCGTCCATGGTTTTACCATCAGGCGTGACGACTTTAATCGTGCGATTCAAAATGGTGTAGGGCTGGAACAATGGTGCTTTGTCTTTGCTGGACAATATATTCGCTAACACTTGCGGATACTTTGGACCGGCACAAGTTTTTTGATCAGCGACGGCGGGCATGCCATCAACATTAAATTTGTTATTAGTGACCTGCGCCAAGAATGGCAAGCCATAATTGAATTCATGATTGCCCACTCCGGCGGCATCGTAGCCTAGGCTATTCATCACCTTATGCAATGCCAACGGTGTATCGCAATTAATTGGACTAATCACCGCTTGGTAATCGGCCATCGCCGTTCCTTGGATCGCATCGCCATTATCAAACAACAAGGAGTTAGCGACCTCTGCACGAGCAGCTTTAATCAACGTCGCAGTGCGCTCCAAACCTAAGCTTTTGTCTTCCGCTAATTTGAAGTAGTCGTAACTCATCACATTCGTGTGAATATCTGTCGTTTCCAAAAGTGCGAGGTCTGCAGTAGAACCAATAGGCACCGCTGGTGCGATTGGCGTGTCGGTTTTGATAGACGAACCGCAAGCAGTTAATGCTAATGCGGCAGCCAGTGGCAGTAATTTAGGTAGAGATTGAAACAAAGGAGAAAAACGTTTTGGGAAAGACATGTCAACCTCGAAAAAATAGAATGACGCGATTATGCGAAGTGTCGGTGACATGGTGATGACATGGAAAAACGAACTTATACTCTTCCGAATACGAAGACATCCGAGCAAGCAATAAGCCGATACATGCCTATGTTGTCCACTCTTAAAAACAATGTGCCCTAGACTTGAGGATTGCCACAAGCATTGCAAGTCATCGTTAATTTTGAATGTGTTTATTGGAGCTGATAATCGATCTTGCATAGACCGATCCCTACGCACACTGAGCGCTTCTCGAATGCACTTCGACCGTTCGCTACGGTCATGCTGAGGTCTCAAATATGTCATTAAGTCTTGAATGAATGTGTTCAATTTACGCTTCATCCAAGACGCCAATGCGATGTTCTTCTAAGGGTATAAACTGATCGCTTAAGGCTTACCAACCGCAACATCAGGCGCTGGTTTTGTGCTTGGTAAAGCTGCGGGCGCTATGCCAAATTTGAATACGTCAGCACCAATCGCATAGGCATTAAAACTGCCTTTATCGTCTGGCAATATACGAATCTTGTTGACGTAACGCCCCAAGTTAACAGGCTTCCACGTTAGTCCGCCATCGCGTGTTTCAAAGCCGCCTTTGGTGGTGCCGACCCAACCTAGATTCACATTGGCAAAGCCTACGCCGAATTCTCTGACGGCAAAATCTTTGACGAGTGGCATTTCTATCCATGTCTTGCCACCATCGACGGTTTTGACGATATAGCGTTGGTCTTCGGCTTTATCTGGATTGTAGTTTTGTATGGTCGCATAACCCACATCTCGACTCGGGAAGCTGCCTTTCCAGGTCAGTTCGTATTGACGTTTAGACTCGTAGACCTTATTCCATGTTTTGCCACCATCATGAGTTGCAACAATTTGTGCATGCGAATTCGCCACTTGTGGATCGCTACCGGCAAACACAACACCATTCATTTCATCGAAAAATTTTACGTCGACGATCATGGAAACCCAAGGACTCATATCAATCTGCGTCCATGATTTTCCGCCATCGAGCGAACGCAATAATTGCGCAGGGCTACCGACTCGACCACCTGCATGAATCACGGTGCGCTGATCTAACACACCGGCATTGATGAACTGTGTCTTTAAGATATCGATCGCGCAAATTCCTTTCATTGGCTTCCCAGGCAGACCTTGTACTGCCTGCCATGTGCTGCCACCATCATTCGTTTCGTACAAAGGTGTTTCATCGGTCACACCGGGGAAATACTCGATACCGATATTGCCCGCATACCCATGTTTGGCGTCAACCATTCCCAACGCCCGAAAATACGTTCCGGGTTTATCAAGTACCAGATTCCATGTGATGCCTCCGTCTGTGGTTCTATAGATTTTTCCTTGACCGTTCGCGTAAAAACCGAGATCCGTATTGACGAAAAACACATCATCTTGTTTGCCTTGAAAGGCGACTGTCGGCAATTTGAACCACTGCGAGCCCTGTGTTTCTTGCAGCGGCAAGCTGATAGTCTCCGTCGATTGACGAGTTGCGCATGCGCTGACACCAGTGAGTAAAGCCAGAGCGAAAGTGATGGTCTTGAGTTTCATATTTTATGATCCAAAGAGAATGTCGACGCGACGACAAAGGTAATTCGGTACACTGTCTGGCTTTATCAATTGCTCAATTTGAATTTGAGCCTGAGAACCAAGTTGAATGATGAACTTTCATTTTACGTTGAATGTATTTAAGTTGCAATGAAAGCAATTCCATTAAAGGCCAATGCCTTATAGATGATTGGCGATTTCGATTTATACTAGCCTCCTCACTTCCAAAATCAAAAGGAAATTTTTCATGCCGTCACCGACTTTACGCCCAAAACCTACACAAGCTATTTTGTCGATGGGCGTGCTGTTCGCCATCGCTTTGCAAAGCAATCCGGTATTGGCGCAAGAAAATGTAAAGGCCATGATCAGCATGATAGAAGCGCCGCAAAAGGATGGGGACCGCGAACTTGACAAGCTTAGCGTGGAACAATTGATGGAAAAACTCCATGTACCCGGTATGAGTATCGCGGTGATCAAAGATTTTAAGCTGCATTGGGCTAAGACCTATGGCGTGAGTGATGCACAAACTGGCAAAGCCTTAAATTTGCAAACCCGCTTTCAAGCCGCGTCAATTAGCAAACCGATTACCGCAATGGCGGCCATGCGCATGGTTCAAGAAGGCAAACTCAATCTCGATACTGACGTCAATACGTATTTCAAAACCTTGCGCATACCCGTGAATCCATCCTTTCCCAATCAAGTGATTACGGCACGATCCCTGTTTAGTCATACCTCGGGGGCTGCTGACGGTTTTGGTTTCCCTGGATACGAACCCGATGCGACACTGCCGACGACAGAGCAAATTTTAGAGGGAAAACCACCATCCAATGTGGGTAAAATCTTCTTCACGCAAGCACCCTATCAAGTTTCCAAATACTCCGGTGGCGGAGTGACCTATATGCAATTGGCGATGAGTGATATTAGTGGTCGCCCCTTCGCGGAGTTAATGCAGGCGACTATGCTAACGCCACTTGCGATGAATGACAGCAGCTATGTGCAGGCAAAAAAACTAGAAGACAATCCTAATGCCGCACTTGCTCATGATGAGGCGGGACAACGCTATACCGCGCCATGGCATGTTTATCCTGAACTCGCCACCTCTGGTTTGTGGACGACGCCGACTGACTTAACGAAAGTGATCATCGCCATGCAAAATGCCCTACTAGGAAAAGAGGAGAGCCTACTTACGCAACAATCGGCACGCGAGATGATCACGCCTGTCAGTGTGGGTCGATTTGGCATAGGGTGGTCTATCAGCCAACGCAACAATGGATGGTATTTTTCCCATAGCGGTGCCAATTGGGGCTACCGCACTTGGGCGATTGGGCATATCCGAAAAGGTTATGGCTTAGTGGTGATGACCAACAGTGAAAGTGGCATGTCACTGATTAATCAGCTTGCGGACCGAGTGGAAAGCGCGTATGGCTGGGACTCGCTTAAAACAGCTAACTCACCTTAAATTTCGTCCTACAGCGTGGGTCAAGCATTAGCCACTGGCAGTCCAGTAGTCAAACGAAACCCTCGCACATTATCGTGATAACTTGTATTGGCTTCGATTTGATCTGATCCGATCTGATTTGATCTGATTTGATCTGATTTGATCTGACCAATAGGCACTTCAAACTTGATGACCATCATATCGGAGGTAATCACTACAAACAAAACCGCAGTCTCGCAACGATACGTGCAAATATTGTGGCGTTGCTAGACCTTATTAGACCTCTAGTGTTTTTACTTGCGGACAATTGCAAAATACATCTGCGAACTCCCGCAGCCGCTACTTTTGCAATAAGTCTATCGCTGCCGCGGTCATGGCTTTCACGCCCACTTTCAAAGACGCTTCTGCCATCGGTGCGAATTTGCTGGTATGCGTGCCAGGGACGTAAGCCTTACCTGCACTGGCTTTGGCCAATAGTTCTGGATCGATCACACCCAAAATAAACAGCACCGTTGGAATCGTACGTTCAGGCGGTAGACTGTATTGGGCGAAATCTTCGCTCCCCATAATGCCAAAACCATCGGTAACTTTGTCGGCACCTAGTGCACCAGAAATCGCTTTTTTGACGCGAGCTGCCAGCGCAGGATTATTGATATTGCTGGGTCCTGTTTCCGATTCGATGATTTTGACGATAGGCTTGCGGTCTTCTGCAAGGCCGTTACTAACCGCGACACCTTCGGCTGCACGATGTATGCCGTCTACGATGATTTTCATGGCGGCGTCGCTACTAGCGCGGGTCGTCAGCTCAAGTTTGACCTCGTCGGGAATGATATTGCGTTTAGTGCCGCCGTGGATACTGCCGACCGTAACTACAGCGGAATTCATAGGATCTTGATTACGGCTAACAATCGTTTGTATCTGATTGATAAATTGGGCTGCCATCACTATCGGGTCTTTACCGCGATGTGGTGCAGCACCGTGTCCGCCAATACCGCGGATCGTCACATCAATCGAAGTGACTGCAGCATGAGTCGCACCAGAATAGACACCAACCTGACCTGTCGCCAGCCCAGGAGAATCGTGCATGGCAAGTGCCATGTCGGGACGACCGAAGCGTTGATACAGCCCATCACGCAACAATGCTTGCGCACCATCTAAAGTTTCTTCGGACGGCTGTCCCACTAACACCACAGTACCGTGCCATTCGTTACGACGGGCTGCCAGTTCACGCGCAGTGCCAAGCAAAGTCGTCACATGAACATCATGACCACAAGCATGCATGACTCCCACCTCTTGTCCAGCAAGATTCTTCGCAATCACTTTACTAGCGTAAGGCAAACCGGTTTCTTCCACGATCGGTAATGCATCCATATCGGCGCGTATCAGTAAGCGAGGTCCGGAACCATTTTCTAATACAGCCACGACACCATAAGCACGACTGCCGTCAGCATATTTTCCAACGCGCTCTGTCACTTGATAGCCAACTTTACGCAACTCCGCAGCTAAGTTCGCAGATGTGTTGATTTCAAAATGCGACAATTCCGGATTGGCATGCAGACGTTTATAGTAATCGAACAAGTCATCCGCCATTACAGCGCCAGAAAACAGCGTACCGATAAGATAGGCAATAGGATAAGCAATGAATCGAGCATGCATGAGTTCTTCCTTCATGGAAAATTAGATGACAGTCGCAGATTACAAACTACGGTGGCATACCTTACAACGAAACCAAGCCCTGACCCGTGTTTTATTAGTATTTTGTAGCAATACCAACACGCTTCTTTAATTCAGTACGTCTGATCTGGCCGTCTAGATTCGACAAATTTAGCACAGCGTGCTGTCGTAAAATTTGATGTCAGCTCTTGATCCTGAATGTCCAAACATTAACTCGAAGCCTTGCGAATATCCAAGCAGATTGCCCACCATTACTTAAGAATTTTATCGATTGCTTGTTGCGTCAAAACACCGGCATATTTGGGAATACCATTTTTATCGAGTTTAGCGACATGAATAGTCCAGGTGATTTTTTTATTGGCATCAAAAACTAATTCTAAGGCCCAACCCGTTTGCGACTCTTCAGAATTAAAACCGTTAAACACAAAATTGCCCAAGCTATAGAAGATTGGTTTGCCTTTGTAAATATCGATATTTTGCGTCACATGCGGATGTCCGCCGACGACAGCATCGGCACCCGCATCTATCATAAAGCGCGCTAACTCTTCTTGATGTTTTGAAGCCTGAGGCTCGTGCTCCCAGCCCCAATGTGGATAGGTAATGACGATATCGGCGCCAAGTTTTTCTTTCGCATTGCGAATATCAAAAGCCACTTGATCGGCATCGGCCCACGCCACACCGGGTCTATCTTCTAAAGCTTCAAAACTGCGCGGAAAGAAATTGTCATAGCCCAAAATAGCAATTTTGTGCCCATTCTTCTCGACCATATAGGGCGCATGCGCAGAACGCAAATCACGGCCACCACCAAAGTAAGGAATCTTTTCCTTTTCCAATAAGCCCAACATCGTATCAAAGGCTTTAGGGCCGAAATCACCGCTATGATTATTGGCTAAAGACACAGCCGAGAAATGCGCTTTGACGGTCTTGAGAACCCTAGGGTGGGCCAAAAAGGTAAATGGCTTATCTTCCTTTTTCCCGTTCAAACCCACCACACATTCCAAATTACCAAAGCTCAGATCTGCCTGTTTGAATTGTTTTTGAAAAGCCGCGAATGGATTTTTGCCTTGTGCGATGACTTTTCCGGGTAACTCATCGAGCATGAGATCTCCGACAAATAACATACGCACATCTTGCTTTTGCGCATACGCATTACAGATGAAAGCCGTGCTGAAAATGAGCGCCAAAGAAAGTTGTTTTATTGGAGAAAAGGTGCGATTCATTGCGACACTCCTGCGGCACAAATAGTTTTGCAGCTAAAACTCAACTCGCGTTCATATTTATGCGAATACACTCTTTGCAGGCCGAATTCTTGCGTCACATTTTTTGCGTTGGTGCAGCTCTCTGAGTCTAGCTTGTTTTCACTTGCATGTATCAGAACATAACGATCTTTGGACTCGTGATACGTAAAGGTTTTCAGTTTACTTTGTTTCGTTACTGCGTCTTGCAAAACTTGTCCGCTAAACCGAAAACCACCCTCCAGATCAAGCGTACTCAAAGCGTAAGGATCTTGGGTCGCTTTAATGTTTACTGTGTTTTCCGTGCCAGAAACCTTAATGACGCAGAGCGTTTCTTGGGCAATGGCGGAGCAAGTACAAAAGAGCAGGGGCAAGACGATGATATTCTTCATTTTGAGTCTGAGTTGTGAATGAGCTTTAAACATGGTGTACAAAATCCGAAATGAAACGCAAATAAAACACTAGGAAAGGGGGCTGACGAAGGATTACTTAAAGTCTGCATATAAGTGTTCATATATCAGTTGGATAGTGTGCGTTGACAAATAGTTCCACAGTATTGCCAAGTTAATCCTTTTATTCAAGGCTTCAAATTAATATGCACATAGCGTCTGAATCATCTTGCGTCAAGCCACGCTATCTCGAACAAGACTTACTTTAAACCATCATCTGAGTTTTCTGCGCTGCGCCCACCTTCGACAAAAGTTTGGGTTTGTATTAAGCAACGACCTAATGTTTGACTATTTTTTTGGCATCGCTTCGGGACTGCGTCTGAGCACGGTCAGCTATTACACAACATATGCAAACCTAAAGATTTAAACATATTTAACAAATCTGTCATCGCGCATGGATCGACAGACGTTAAGACGACAAGGGCTAAATTCAAGTTTGCTCTCAAATTTAAAGTGGATAGTTAGACATTAAAAAATTGGGTAGACGCAGATCGTAGTGGCACTCAATATAAATTCAAGAATTCGGAACGATTGGAGTTTGATATGGCATACGTAAATGGTGACGGCAGTTATTTCGACGAGAGAACCAAGGGCTTTGATTCTACTGGCCTTAGCTCTAATTTTCAGGTGCAACGTGGTATGGTGTCGTTCGGCAAATTGTCTGCAAATGACCTGACTGACTGGTATCAACTGAATCTCGATGGCCCGGGAAATTACTCTATTGTTATATCAACCGATGCGACAAATAACTATAGCGCCTCGAATGATTGGCGTGCTACTTACAGTGGCATTAAGCTTGTTATTACTGATAGCTACGGCGTTCCTTTAAGTGGCATCGATACCAGCTTTGCCAATATCGATACCGATGGTCGCATTGCTTTTAACTATACTGGCGGCTATTCCCATGGCGATTTCTATCTGCGAGTCACCAATCTTTCCTACGGCGCCACTGACTATGTGATTGGCTTACAAGCGAGCACAGTCGCTGGGTCGAACGTCTATGGCACCAACACTAGTGATTATCTGCGCGGCAGCACAGGGGACGATAACATCTATGGCTATGCCGGCAGCGACACGATAAAAAATAGTCCTGGTAATGACTATATTAACGGCGGTAGCGGTTTGGATTTCCTCGTCATGTCGGGAAACATTGATGAATACTCGATTAGCGGCAGCCTTAACAATTTTGTCATCAAAGATAAATTTGGTGACGATGGTGTTGATAGCGTATCGCAAGTAGAACGTCTGCTCTTTAATGATTATGCGTTAGCGTTTGATATTGATGGCGCCGCTGGTCAAGCTTATCGTTTATATCAAGCCGCGTTCAATCGCCAACCTGATTTAAAGGGGTTGGGATACTGGATAGAAAAATTGGATGATGGTATGAGCCTGACGAAAGTCGCTGCTGAATTTTATCGCTCTGACGAATTTCGCTCAATGTATGGTAGCTTCCCAACAGACGCAGCATTTATAACGACACTGTATCAAAACGTCTTGCATCGCGCACCTGATGTGGGTGGTTTCAATTATTGGAGCGATAAATTATATAGCGGCTCATTTTCTCGTGCTGAAGTGCTCGCTAGTTTCAGCGAAAGTGCAGAAAATCAGGCGCAAATTATTGGTCAAATTCAGAATGGCATTGAATATATCGACTGGGGTACATAAATTCACATTAGGTCAAAAGAACAATGCGCTTGGCTCTAACATTCTTGCACTCGGAAAAAGTTTCTATTCCGGACAAAAATGTTAGAACTTCGCACTACTGTTCGCTACCTCTAATGTGACTGCGCCGACAACACCGCGCGCTGATGCGCTTTCCCACGCAAGATGACCTGCTCTATCGTGTCGTAAGCACGCACATCAAGCAGCGGATTAGTAGTCAGTAGTAGCAGATCTGCTTGTTTGCCCACTTCCACGCTGCCTATCGTTTTTTCCAAGCCCAATGCCCGGGCGTTTTTCATGGTTAAGGCGCTAAACAATTCAGGCAAGCTCATTCCCGCTTCCAGCCATCTATCCATTTCCCATCGACCATTAATGCCTGGAAATTGGGTGTAAAACGGGCCGCTGGGTGTATCGCTGCCAAACAACATCTTGGCGCCTTGCTGATGTAATTCCGCCGTCATGCGACGAACCGTGGAAAGCGGTTTCTGATACATGGTCTTTACGGATTGATATAACTCTGCTGGCGTTTTTGTCGCCGGCTCAAAATCTTCGGCCAAAATATTTTTCATCCATTGCCCTGCGTCGGTTTGATACCAAGCCATCAATCGCTGCGGAATCGCTTGCGCCACCATTGGATTTTTAAAAAAGTCTGGATTCAATTCTTCATGCTCGCCGTACAAAACTTGCATCGTTGGCTGCACAGAAATACCAGCTTGAGCAATCTCATCGGCAATCTGTTTGAGTCGAGTTTGGTTGGCAAATTGTTCTACGTTCTTGGCTTCATGCCACATGCCATGCACCAAAGTCGTAACACCTGCTTTTAGCGCAAATTCGTAAGATGCTTGAGAATTGCCATGCAAATACACTGGCATTTTCAGGTGCTTAGCTTGTTTGACGACTTCCTGTATCAATGCAACCGATGGCACGGGCAGATTCTTTTTCGGGCCAAACCCAGTTTCATAGAAAACTTTGATGCAATTGGCTCCGTCTTGTTTCGCGGCGTTCACCACGGCTTGCGGGGTGTGGTCGTCGGTTTTGAAGTTGGCTGGATAGACATTCGGCTGCGCGGGGTCGAACAACATATACTTAGTTGCAGGTACTTGAAACTGCAAATCCTTATCCATCCATGACGCTGGATAACCGTTGGGGATCGTGACTGGCGTACAAAAATGTGCCTGCGGGCCGGCGGGTTGCGCATTCCATTTCGCGATAAAGCCTGCATCGCCAGTCAGGTCTAACACCGTCGTGAACCCAAAATAGGCGTAACTACGTGGCATCTGTGCCCTAGCCTCTTGCAACATTGCGGCATCTTTTGAATCATCACCGGCATAGCCTGGCACACCATCGAGATGCACATGGCTATCAATAAGACCAGGAATCAGGAAGCGGCCACGACCATCAATCTGAGCTGTTGCCTTGCTTGCATGCCTACTCAAATTTGGTGCGATCGCCTGAATCTTGCCATCACGGATTAATACATCGCTGACTTTGGAGATTTTGGCTTGACCGTCGCTCACACTATTAATAATGCGAACTTGCTTAATCAATAAGCTATCTGCCTGAGCGGTAGGCGACAGTAAAGACATTAGCAAACTGGACACAACAAGGAAACGAGGAGAAACGATAAATTCAGAAAACATCATAAAATCCTTTTGGACTGGTAAGGACTTCAGTGTCGTCGAGCAAAACCAAATCTTCGACCTAAAACGCGATGAAGGACGCTGGAAAGCGTGTTTAAGGACGTTCACATCGCCACCATTGACGATTTAATTGTAAAACATATATTGAATTGAATAGCCCTAGCGAAAACGACTTATCATCCAAGCATTTTTTGGCTCTAGGTCAAAACATCGTTTATGATGACAAACATGCCATCCATCGTCAGCCACCTACAAATCGCCAACGCCGTCTTGTGCCTGTTATTGGCAGCACAATTGCTAGCCATGACTGCCATGCGTCCCATCCCAAAACGGCTTTTGGGTTTAAATTGTCTGCTCTACGCACATCAAAGTATTGCACTCGCAGCCATACTTAACGGGCATTCTGCAGTTTTTGCTTTCACCCGCCCCCTATTCGCAATGTTGCTCGGCCCTTGCCTCTATGTGTATTTCTTGTGTGTGCGCCGACAAGATTCTCGATTTTTAAAAAGTGATCTTTGGCACTTCGGCCTCGGCGCCACAATCTTCATCCTACTTAGTCAAGCCAAACCACTCAGAGCCTTTATCGATGTCGCCATCCTTACCAGCTTCATCGTCTACACTACTCTGATTGCGGCACAAATGCGATCTGGCCAGCAAGCGCTTGCTCACCTTGGAGGCTACGCGACGCCGGCTTATCGCTGGCTAATGAGTCTGATGTTGCTAGCGCTAGTTAACATCCTGCTAGAAATTGCCGTGAATCTGGAAATGCAAACCGGCGTCGCATTACGCGACTCTATTTCCCTCCTAGTCGCCAGTATTGCTTTCTTCTCCATCAATACCAGCATCATGTTAGCGGCTCTCAAACGCAGCGACTGGCTAGAATGGATGTACCAATTGGGAGAGCAAACCCTGCAAGTCGCCGCACCAACCATCGCGCCCGATGTGGCGCAGGCACTATTTCAACGATGGGAAGGTTTGGTCAAAACCGAACAACTGCACAAACGAGAATTTGGCATCACGCTGCCGCAAGCCGCCAAAAAACTACAAGTGCCGGCACGCCAGCTATCGAATGCGATCAATCAAATTTACGGCAAAAGTTTCTCGGTCTACCTCAACGACCAACGCATCCGCGAAGCCCAGCGCCTCTTGATCGAAGCGCCTGAGATGACAGTCATTGAGATCATGCAGGAGTCGGGATTTAGTAGTAAATCGAATTTTAATAAAGAGTTTTTGCGGGTGACGGGTTTGTCACCTTCGGGTTTTCGGGAAGCAAATTTGTCCCAAGCTTCAAATTCCACTTACTAGAACTTAGCATTAAAGCACTCATGATCCCAAATGCAAAAACTTCGGCATATGCAGCAAACCACCCCACCCCAATAATAAAATCAAACTCAAGACAAATAAGCCAAACGCACCATTGGGGCGCAACACGCCCAGATAGCTAATTACCACCGTCGTGGTATTTTTCTTCGCTTCACTCATACTGCGCCAATGCTGAATGATCTTCAGTACGCTCGCGATACCTGAGCCGACTGACAGCGACAACAAGGCAATTCTAAACACGGAGAGCAAGTCGAGTTGATCGAGCGAGACTTTTTTGTACAGGAAACCGACGACCGCCATCGATATCGCAGCACCTATAGAAATCGCAGCATTGGTATACATGGTCTTGCGACTGCGGATCGCCGCTTCTTCTAATTCTTGCCTTAGCATCTGAGTTTTTTCATTGATCAAATTTGAAGTTTCATCCTTCAATGCCGAAATGCGTTGATCGAGCATATCGCCCATACGAACGGTAGCGAATTCTATGAGTTCTTTGATGTCGTCTTTGGTGATGGAGCGGTGATTATGCACTTCGGACGATAAGCGATCGATGCTTTCATTGAGTTGCTTGCCAGCGTGTTCTACCACTTGATTCAAACTGCTACTGGCTCTATCAACGACTTGATCGAGATGTTCACTCGCCATGGCAATGGATTCGCTGAGCATGGGCTTCACGGTGTTTTCCGACACACGTACCATCGCGTTTTCGATTTGGCCGAGTTCGTTACTGAGATCTGCTTTCCAGATTGCCATGCTGAGTTCCTTCAAGTATTAGCACCGAGGTATGAGCTTGGGGCAAAAACGTTTATTTCAACTTCACAAGCTATAAATAGCGTTGGATATCTTTCCAACTAACGATGCGCTTTTAGCTATCTATTTTTTAATGAGATCTCTTGCAGTACAAAATCCACAAAAGCACGCACGGTGGCTGACATCAAGCGATTTTGCGGATACACCATGGAATACGATCGAGTTTGTCCATGCGTGTAATCTTGCAAGATCTCGACTAGGCGCCCTTGTCGCACATCCTCTTCCACGATGTATCGAAAACTCTGACAAATCCCACCACCGCTTTTCGCCAAGCTGACACAGCCTAATACATCGTCGGTCACGCTGATACTAGATGTGAACGCGTATTCTTGTTCTTGACCATTGATAGTCACCAACCATGGAAATGGGCGCCCCGTACTGGGCAATAAAAATTGCAGGCACCGATGCTGTTGCAAATCCTCCGGCGTCTGCGGTGTACCGTATTGCGCGAGATAAGTGGGCGAAACGAAAATGCCGCGTTTCGCGTCCTCTAACTTGCGCGCCACCAAACGAGAATCTTCTGGGGTGCCAAGACGAATCGCGATGTCATAGCCGTCTTCAACAAAATCGATATTGCGATTAGAAATATTGAACTCAATCTTAATGCGTGGATAGCGTTCAAAAAAACGCGGCATGATGGGTAGCAAACGATGATGGCTATAGGTAGTCGGCGCGCTGACGCGCAAAATGCCACTCGGATCACTATGTTTCCCGCTCAGCGTGCGTTCCGTTTCTCGTATTTGCGTTAGGGCCTGCGTACATTGTTCGTAATACAGTTGACCTTCATTGGTCAGACGAATCCGCCTCGTCGTGCGGGCAAATAATTTCACTTGCAAACGCGCTTCAAGACGCGCGATCGATCGGCTCACCGCCGCAGGCGTTAAGCCCAAAGTCTGCGCGGCCAAAGTAAAACTACCAAGCTCGGCCGCTTTGCAGAACAACTCTATCGAACCTAGTTGTACGGGATCAAAATCACGGGTAATGCGCACCATAAGCGACTCTATATTCTTTTCAAAAACGTATACTTAATTACATAGTGTAACAAATAATGTGAATTACACCCCATTTATCAAACAAAAAATCGGGCGTAAACTGTTTTCACCGTGAATTGATCTTCACTTTTTCAAAAAACAAATATCTATCCCTCATAAGGAGAACATGATGCAAAACACACACAAAGCTGTCCGTATTCATCAATTTGGTAATGCCGAAGTCTTGGCTTACGAAGACGCACCTATGCCCGTCATCAAGGCCGACGAGGTCTTGGTCAAAATCCATGCAAGTAGTATCAACCCGGTTGATTGGAAAGTACGTGAAGGCTATTTAAAGGATTTTCTTCCACATACTTTCCCATTGACCTTGGGCTGGGATTTCGCCGGTGAAATCGTCGCAGTCGGTAGCGATGTCAGAAACTGGAACTTGGGCGCTGCCGTCTATGCGCGTCCCGACATAGGTCGTGATGGCGCATATGCCGAATACATTGCCGTACGTGCCAATGAAATCGCAGCCAAGCCCACCAGCATCAATTGGCAACAAGCGGCCGCTGTACCGCTGGTCGCCTTAACTGCCTGGCAGTCTTTATATGAAGGCGCGAATGTACAAGCAGGCGAACGCGTTTTAATCCATGCAGGTGCCGGCGGTGTTGGCACTTTCGCGATTCAGCTAGCCAAATTGCGTGGTGCCTATGTAATCACGACGACCTCGACAAAAAACGTGGAACTAGTCAAAGCCTTGGGTGCGGATGAGGTGATCGACTACACGCAAAACGACTTCTCTACTTTGCGTGATATCGATGTGGTGTTCGACACCATGGGTGGTGAGATACAAGACAAGTCATGGAAAACCTTAAAACGCGGTGGTCGTCTGATATCGATCATTTCACAGCCTTCTGACGAAGCTGCAGCACTAGTTGGAGCTACTCCTCTGTTTTGCTTCGTACAACCCAGCGCTACGCAATTGCAAGCTTTGGCAGAATTGATTGACGCAGGTAAAATTCAGATCATTATCGACAGTGTGTATGCACTCAAAGATATCGCTGCAGCGCATGCTAAGAGTGAGTCGGGTAGAACACGTGGCAAGATTGTGATACAGGTTAGTGAGTGAATCTATCAGTGAATCTATAAGTGGGTTAGCGCCATAAATTAAGTTGAGAAATAAAACCCCTCAACGCTGAGACGCCGAGACGCAGAGAAGCGCAGAGAAAACCTTGGAGCGCTCTTGCTTCCTCTCCATTCGTTTTTTCAGCGCCTCAATGTCTCGGCGTTGAAGGGTTTTGAGCGTTGAATCCTTAACTGAATGGCAGATTCGTAGGGCGGGTGCAACCCGCGCTGCTCAGGTACTCATAGTGCTGGCGGCACGGGCTGCACCCGCCCTGCATTTCCTTGTACGCTGCACTTACTGACCTGTATCCTCTTGCTCGAGGCCTAAGAGATTTTTGTTTTCAGGTAATCTAGCGATACACAAATTTTAACTACAACAATCCTAATCAACGACCATGACCAGCAAAACAAACATCGCCAACATCAGCTTTCTAGTCCGTGAGTATGACGAAGCGCTCACTTATTTTACTCAAGTGCTACGCTTCGAACTAATCGAGGATAGACAAATCAGTCCTGATAAACGCTGGTTGGTAGTCGCTCCAACCGCAACGACTGGAGCGAAACTACTGCTCGCCAAAGCATCCACACCTGAGCAACTGGCACATGTTGGCGATCAGACCGGAGGCCGGGTATTTCTATTTTTGGAGACAGATGATTTCTGGGAAACGCACGCGCATTTACAATCGCATGGTGTAACTTTCACCGAAAAGCCGCGCGAAGAAGTGTATGGCACTGTGGTGGTATTTTTGGATTTATATGGAAACAAATGGGATTTAATTGGGCGTAAATAATCCGAAAATAAGGCATGTTACCTATATTCTATTTATCTCTCTTTTCTGCCTAAAGTGGGTATGACGGAAATTCAACAAAAAATATCGTACCACCGAGCGGATTTGCATTAAAACCTATTTGCCCTTCCATCTTTTCTACCAGTTCTTTGGCGATCGTTAAGCCCAAGCCGGTACCATCTTTTGCGCGCGTGTCCGAGGCATCTGCTTGTGAGAATTTCTGAAAAATGCGATCAAAAAAACTCGCAGAAATGCCTGGGCCGCGGTCCTCTACTTGAATTTTAATATGCCCATTATCTAGTTGTATGAGCCGCAACTTAACCGTTCCACCTTCAGGTGAATACTTGCATGCATTCGACATCAGATTTGCCATCACCTGCGCAAAACGATCTGTATCTACTTTTAAAGCGAGATTAGGAATATCGCTGTCTAACAGCAGAGAGACTCCCAGTTTCTGCGCAAATGCCTGATTCGATTCCAATACATCAGCAATCAGTCCTGATAAGGGCAAACGCTGAAAATCAAAATCCATCATATTCGCTTCGATTTTTTGCATGTCGAGCAAATCGTTGATAAGACGCGCTAAGCGCTCGGCATTATTCAATGCGATCTGCCCAAGCTTGGCAGCCGCAGCCGGCAATTCTCCCGTCACGCCGCCCACCATCAAGCCAAGACTACCGCGAATTGCGGTGAGCGGTGTACGCAGCTCATGACTAACGGTGGAGACAAACTGAGTCTTCATGCGCTCGACGCGTTTTTGTTCCGTAATATCGCGCACGATCAAAATAAATTTTCTTTCGCCTGCATCAGTAAAACCACTCAATGATAATTCTGCCGAAAATGGCGTGCCGTCCGCACGGACTTGCTGCAACTCCAACTCGCTATGCCCTTTTTGTTTAAAATCTGGACTGCCTGTGTGCTGCAACAAAAGCGGTGTCACGTCTTCACAGCACAGTTTGATAAACGAAACTCCTTTGATTTCAGTTTCATTCCATCCGAATAATTGCAGGCCAGCACGATTACATGATTCTATAGTCCAGTTCTTGTCTGTCGTCAAAATCGCATCTGCCGCATTTTGCAAGATCGCTTGCATACGCTGTGCGCTGTCGCGGTTGACTTGTTGCTGTGCAATCAGCTCTTGCAAGCGCACTGCCACCAACCCTTCCAAGCGGATTTGATCACGGGTCAAATGCGCCACTCGCCAGCGATAGATGCCAAACAGCAGTCCTAAAGTTAGAAAAAAAGCGAGCCATTGAAACCAGGTAGTTTGCCAATACTTAGGTGGAATCGCGATCTTCACGCTAGCAAAACTATCGCCCCAAAGACCTGCATCATTGCTTGCTTTGACTTGAAAAATATAATCTCCAGGGTTCAAATTGGTATAAGTTGCATTACGATGCTCTGCATCAACCTCTACCCAATCTCGATCAAATCCTTCGAGATGGTAGGCATATCGATTCAGTGCAGGATTGGTAAAATGCAAAGCGGCGAATTCCAGCGAAAAAACCGACTCCTGCTGTTCTATGCGTAGTGACTTTGGCGCAGTGATAGAGCCCGATAGGCTTACTCCTGAGGGAATTTTTCCGGTTTTGAGCGAACGATTAAATACACTGATATCGGTAATCGCAATTTGTGGCGGTGTTGAAACACGCTTCACTAATTCCGGATATACCGCACTCATACCCTTAGTCCCACCAAAGTACAAGATACCCTTATCATCGCGAAAAGACGCACCAGAAAAACTATCCGACAAACCATCACTGGCGGTATACGTTTCAACCTTCGCTGCATCAGGATCAAAACGAATCAAACCATTGACTGTACTGAGCCAGAGCTTGCCCTGCAAATCACTTTCTATCGCCACAATTTTAGCTGCACCTACACTGTCTTTTGCAGAAAAATGTTGGAATCGTATGCTGCCATCCAGATCGATGATGACTTGATTTAAACCATTCACCGCACCGACCCAAATGCGACCTTTAGCGTCCTCGTGCAGGGAGGAAATATTATCCGCACTAATACTGGAAGGGTTCTTGGCATCATGTCGAAAATGTCGGAACTTACCCGTCTTTTGGTCAAGCAAATCAAGTCCGCCCCCCACCCATTCAGCGCCTGCCCATAATCGGCCTCGACTATCTTGCAAGATAGTGGAAGTCCCTTTCGCACTGCGGCTATCAGGATCAGCTGGGTCAGAAATAAATTTACGATGCGTACCTGTACCAGTGTCATAGCGAATTAAACTGTTACCCGTTCCCAGCCACAAAATCCCAGTATCACCAGCGGCAATCACATTAATGTAATCATCGGCGATGCTCCCAAAATGCATTACAGTAAACACACCATCGGGGGAGTCGAGCCGATTTAGACCGACTGAGGTGCCTACCCAAAGTGGTCCGTTTGTTTGTTGGTGTAGGCTATAGACCAGATCATTACTCAGCGCAGTGGCACGTTTTTTATCGGCACGAAATTGCTTAACTACATTGCCATTGCTGGGATCAAATAAAGCCAGTCCACTATTATTCGCCAACCATAATTTCCCCTCAGGTGCGCCAACGATGCGTCCTATAGAATTATTGGGTCTGGGATTTTGAGCGTCCGCGTCAAACGGAATAATGCGCCGAAAGCCACTGCTATTCAGATTCGTAATTGCGATACCATCTGTTAACGTGGCGACCCATAGCATGCCACCACGGTCGTGCAAAATTGCCCGTACATCATCTGAAGGCAGACTGTAGGGATCAATCGCTTGCTTTACGAACTGTGTGAATTGTTTGGTGCCAGCATTCCAGCGTAATAGGCCGGCGGATAAAGTAGCCGCCCACACTACACCATGTCGGTCAGCGTAAATATTGTTGACACGACTAGCTGGCGTATCTAAACGGCGCCGGCTTGACCAAGGACTTTCACTATTCCATAGCACCACACCATTTTCTGTGCCTATCCATAAGTTATGCTGTGGATCTAGATACATAGAGCGCACAATATTCAATTTAGAATCTGGCGCGTTCTCATCATCAATTCGATAATGCTGAAAGCTCTTTGCGCCAGGTGCCAGATAGTCAATCCCGGCAGGCCACGTGCCCGCCCAGACGCCGCCGCGTGGATCGACAGCGATCGCATTTAAATCATTGCTGGCTAAGCTTTCAGGTCGAGCAGGATCATGTGAATACAAAGTAAAACTGCCGGTGGCAGGATCAAAATGTTGCAAACCACCCCAAGTCGCTAGCCAGAAACCAGTTTTACCGTCAGCGACTATCGATTTGATGATGCGTTGATTATTGACACCCGTACTTGGGGTAAAGCGCGTGAAGTTATTGGTTTCGGCATTAAATCGAGCCAAGCCATTTTGGGTTCCAACCCAAATTTGCCCGTCCCTGTCCTCAAATAGAGCCGATATCCGGTCATGTGGCAAACTCGCCAAATTGCTCGCATCGCTTTGGTATTTGTCGCTTTGATATCCATTAAAGCGATACAAACCAGCATTGTTGGTACCTATCCAAATAAAGCCTTGTTTATCCTGCAGTAATGACAAAGTGGAGAGTTGATCGGTTCCTAGTGAAGAAAATCGTTGAAAACGCAATTCAGAAGTGGATGCCGCGAGCGAGAAAAAAGGGAACAACAACAAAAGGGCGCACAAAATGCCTGCGAGGCCCATTCGTTCGACCGTATTTTTGTTGAGATTTTGCAAGAAGTCACCTGATCAAAATAACACGCCATGTTGCCAGTATCCATGTGCAATCTACTTTGCCAAGTGAGTTACTCACTGTCAACACTTTCCCCTGTTCAAGCCCATGCTTATAACAAGCGAAACAATAAAACTGTCTTTTTACAACAGAAATCAAATTAATTCAGTTGCATCTTTAGGACTAGCTTATAGGTTTATAAATCAAACTTTTAACGCTTACTACACTGCACGATATTCGCCGTCAAAACGCAATTGACTTTGCTGTGTGTATTGCCACTTTGCTCAATAATCATCAATGGTTGAGCGTTCATTGTTAAATGAGCGAAATCGCTTGTGCGCTGGCTGGATTTTTCCACTTCATCAGCAAATTGTTGAAGGCTAGTCGCTATTTTTTTTGTACTAACACTTTTTGCCGCGATTTGTGCTGGCTGTGAGTTGGGCATTGCTTGTTTTCTGCGGGCTATCTCAATTCGGGCCTGATCGTGAGCTTGTTTTTGTTGTTCCAACGCAGTGGAAATCAGATCGTTAAAAACGCTAAGCTCACCATTTGCAAGACAAACGCGGCCATAAACAGCGCTATCCATAAATTCCACTTTAACCGTTCCTTGGCAGACCCTGGCTTGATATTGACGAATCGCCGCGAAGGCTTGTTGCAGTGTGCGCTCACCTGCAGTCAAGTTACTATTGATTTTTGCATCCACATTTTTCAGGTGCCCAATATAGCTTGCTGGCAGAGTCACCTCGACGTTTTGCGTGGGTGTAGGATTGAACATCTGCACGATTTTTCGCTCGATACCATTGTTATGATTGACGATCGAGTAGCCCACGCGGTCCCACTTGTCGGTGACACTGGTATGGTAAGAAAATGCCGCCATAGGATTGGTACTTTGTACCACTGCGTAACTATTTCTATTCGGTAGCAACAGTGACTTTGAGACTTGATCAACACCGACCACTCCATCTCTTCGGTAAAGTCGGTTCTCTGCCATATTCAACACCGAATAATTCACCGCAAGCTGCTTACCCGCATTACCCTCGTTGAGTACATACTGCAAACTAGCATACAAGGGATGAGCCACAGCTTTAAACTCTATCGTTTGTCTGTTGTAATTCGTAACAAAATAGTATTTTGGCGGTTTTTTTTCAGCGTGGTAGTCGGCCAACCAGGCGGATAGTTCGCCTTCTTCTAAAGTGAATTCACGCCCAATTCCAGACGCATAACCATTGACGCAACTGCCGTCCCAATTGACGTAGTTGCCGGCTTTTTCCCACCATGGTGATTTGCCTGATTCCACAAAAGTGGCCGCATACACTTTACAAGTTTCTTTCTTATTCGCTGCTTGTACCCACGTTTCTAAAGCGCCCGGAATTTGATTGATCCGGCCAGTCTGCGCATCGGTAAAGGTTTTCCATGCTTGTATTTGACTCTCGTCTACCTGCTCAAATTGCTTGAGGAATTTTAGCGTTTCTGCATTACTCACTTGAGGATGAAGCGCCTGAGCATTGACCTCACCGCGCATACCGACAAAAGCCAAAGATACAAACACACACAATATTATTTTGATAGACATACAGCAACTCCAAGGATACATCATGCGTTAAAAATTTTTTCCTGATCTTAGCATTAAAGGAACTAGAACTCCCCCAGAAATATGAGCCACATAGTTACCTCAATCATGGATGAAATTAAGAAGATCTCAGTTATCATGTCGACTCCTCCCCATTTTCACTTTAGCTCAGCCTGCGGTCGCACCTTTTTATGAATCTCATCGATCCGAACGAAGTCGAATTTACTGCGATTCGCGCTCAAGGCCCCGGTGGTCAAAACGTGAATAAAGTCTCCAACGCAATTCATTTGCGTTTCGACATTGCACGTTCGTCCTTAGCTGACGCCGTCAAAGAACGCTTGCTCACTTCGCGCGATCAACGGATTAGCAAAGAAGGTGTGATCATTCTCAAAGCACAGCAATCACGCAGTCAAGAACAAAATCGCAATGATGGCTTGCAACGCCTGCAGGAAATCATAGCCAAAGCGGCGATACTACCCAAGATCCGGCGTGCAACACGCCCCACGCGAAGCTCACAACGCAAACGACTAGATAGCAAAAGTACTCATGGAATGCGAAAGGAATTGCGCGGAAAAGTACGGGAAAATTAGAAATTCGCTTTGGGATTCAACATGAAAATGAATTGATTAAGGGAGTACCAATCTAAAGGACCGCAGTCTTCCGCCAAAAATTTCAGGGTCAATTTGTCACGCTCATGCATCCTGAATTGCCTTGATACGTCGTGCTTCGATCAAATCGACCATGATCTTTTCACCGACGCTTTACTTCGAAAGCATTTTTTTATTAGCTGCGTTACACTTCCTAAACTTTTATCATTTCAAAGCTTTTGAAGGCCTTCCAATGCTCAAAAAATCAACTAAAACCACCACTTCATTGCTAATCCTAGTGGCTGGAGGATTGCTCGCATTGACGAGCCATGCGCAGGAACTGGCAAACTCAGCAGCAGAGTCGGGCGAACAAGCTCAAAAAACAACTTTAGTGAAAGATGTTGAACCTTTACCTCTTTGGGAATTAGGCGTATCCGCATTCGCTTTAAGCCAACAAGCCTATCCTGGGTCGGATACTTACGTGAATCGAGTACTGGCAGTACCCTATTTTTTATATCGCGGTGAACACTTTCGTATAGATCGTGGCAATACTGGTTACCGTGCAATCAAGACGCCACGTTTTGAATTTGATGTCGGATTTGCCGGTGCACTTGGCTCCAGTTCAGATAAAATCGCTGCTCGTCGCGGCATGGAAAGACTCGGTAATTTGATTGAATTTGGCCCTCGTTTCAAATGGAATCTGAGTGATCCAGAAGCGAATGGTCGGTGGCGTTTTGAATTACCGTTACGTGCGGTTTTTGATTTAAGCAATAGCTTTAAACGCAAAGGCTACACACTGGAGCCAGAAATTGAATTTGAGCGACGTGCCTTCGGCGGCTGGCGCTATAGCACTGGTTTATCAGCAGTCTTTGGTAACCGCCAAATGGCTGAAACTTTCTACCAAGTTCGCCCGGATCAAGTACTCCCAGATCGCGGCGCATATCAAGCTAAGCAGGGGTTGATCTCATGGCGCATGTCTGCCTTTATTTCGCATAGTTACACCAATAATTTCCGCGTATTTAGCGGCGTCCGTTTAGATAGCGTCGTAGGCGCAGCGAATGAAAATAGTCCTTTGGTAAAACGCAAAACATCACCTTCAGTGTTGTTCGGATTAACCTATACTTGGATGCGTTCGGATCGCCCTGAGTTTGAATAAATTAAGTCGGGATTGCGCTTCCTGTATTTTGGGAAGCGCATAGTAAATTCCCTTCCATCGTCACGAACAATTCCCTACAATATCAATTTCAGAGCCAGCGGCACCAATAAAATATAGGCCAAACCCTTACGCAATTTTTGTCCAAATTGCTCTCTCTGATTCCTTTCCAAAGTACCTGATACAGCAAGCTGTTTAGTCAATTTCCATTTCAAGCCAAAGCAAACTCTCAAAATATTAATGCGTGCTACCACGTAGTAAATCAGACAGCTTGTAACACAGGTGAAAGTAATGACTAAAATTGGCTCTAACCATGCACCGACTGTGTAGGGTTTTAAGCAGTAGGCGGCAATCAAAATCAGACTTTGATGCACGACATAAACCGGCAATACAGCTTCACTCCAACGTTGCGAAAATTGCTGAAATTGTTCGCCAAAATACCTGGCATACCCAAGCGCTGCCATAATGCAAAAACCGCCGTACGACCTATAGACTATGGCTGATACCGGGTCTACCCACGGCCAGGCATTACGTTCAGGTACCAAGGCCAAAAAATTATACACACACAGCAATAGCACATAAAAAACGCCTGCCGCGATCAGATATCCTTTACGATTCTCAAACACGTGCTGCCAAAAAGAGCTGGTCGATGCCAGCGCATAACCGGCTAGCAGGAATAAGAATCCTGTGTTGTTGCGGTCGTCAAGATGAACAATATCTAAAACGACCAGAGCAGCAATCAACAACCCACTATAAGCCGCACCCTGCCAGCTCATTGCAAAGACATGCTTCATTCGATTTTCTACAGAAGCAATGGCAAGCGGAAACCTAAGGCTCAAGCTTTTCCAGAAAAAATGCACCACAATCAGCAATAAAGAAAATTTCCACAATTCACGCAAGTACCACAGATGATTCACATCCATATGCGGCAAAATGCCGCTTTTGTATTGAGCAAAGAGTGGATCCTTCAGATGCCAAAAAGCCTGGTAAAAATCCCAATAGCTCAAGTCCGAAGGCAGTTGTGCTTTGCCCGCCATTTCTATATACAACTGCGGCGGCACCACGACTAGCACGCCAAATAATAGTGGCAAGAGCAAACGCACACAACGCTGCTGCAAGCTGTGCCATGCGCCGTATTTATGCAAGGCATGACGCAATGCGACACCAGAAATTAGCCACAGCAAAGACATGCGCCAAGGATTGACCAGCAACATCCAGTTTGCCACCATTTCGCTTTGGTACTCACTCTTGTAATGAAAACCCCAACCACTGACATATAGCATGCCGGTATGGTAAAAAATCAGAATAAATAAAGCCACGATACGCAGCAATTCCAGATCATTACGGCGGTTTGATAGGTCATAACTGACAGTACTGAAGGTGTCGGTGACATTGCTCTTGCTACTGTTTTGAAGCTGCATTGTGATCGCCCTTTATCGTTGACTAAGATCTTATAAGAATGAATTTGAGAACCTAGGACGCATGGTACAAATATGTCATATTACAAGCTAGACATTTGTGGCGAACTGTTGATAGGCTGGGGTGAACCGGATTCATCCACGCTCATTCAATTTGAGAGAGGCACTGAGGCCATCCCGTATTCACTTAAATTAATCCAAGTCGATACAGGGTTCGTGACAGACTGTTTTTTTCTCTTGTAAAAAACTCAAATACTACTTACAGTTCTTTCATTGACTTTGAGTCATCTTTGAGAGGACAGGGTATGTGGTGGATAGGCGCATTGATTGGTTTGGCTTTGGGTTTAGGCGTCGGCGGCTCGGGCATGGCATTTATCTATACCGTGTGTGGCGCAATCTTTGGCCTAGTCGTGCAAATCAATTTGAGCATGCGCTTTGATACACTCAAAAAAACCAACCAGACCCTCCATGAACAAGCAGCAGCGGCACTCAATGAACTACGAAAAAAGATCTCAAGCCTTGAGCAAAAAATAAAGTCCTTAGAGGAGGAGTTACGTGCCTACCGCTCTTCCAGTAGTAACGATGAGGTACAAACAGCAGCCAACATCGTCACCGAAACTTCAACGCAAGCAGAGACTACCGTTAGAGTAACTACAACGACCACAACGCCAGTCGACACTCAAAATCAAAGCACCCAACTTCATAGCAATCAAGAACCAGAATTAAACAGTGTCATGCAAGCGGCAATTGCACGTGCCAAATCTGATCTCACCATCGGGGTAGAAACTGCGAACGACCTAAGCCTGGTTCCCCAAACGCCAGAGTTAGCGCTAGAACTAGTAAACGAACAAGCTGTAAGCAACGTTGCGGTGCCGACGCCGATCACTTTCAACACCATTGCCACGCCTACCATCGAAGCACCACCAGTCAAGCCAGTAGCAAGAAAATTAGCTCCGCCACCGAGCAAAACTTTCCGAGAAAGTTTGCCCCAGCCCATCGCTGATTTTATCTATGGTGGAAATATTCTGGTGAAAGTGGGCGTCCTCATTCTATTCCTTGGACTTGCTTTCTTACTACGCTACACGGCGGAACGTGTGACAGTACCGGTCGAATTGCGCTATGTTGGCGTGGCGCTGACGGGTCTTGTCTTGTTAGGATTAGGATGGAGATTACGTAACAAACGACGCGACTATGCGTTGAGTCTGCAAGGGATGGCGATCGGTGTGTTTTATCTCACCATATTGTCGGCGCTCAAAGTTCATGCCTTGATAGCACCCGAAATCGGCTTTGCTTTTTTATTCGCCATATCGGTACTGAGTGCTGCGCTGGCGGTCTTGCAAAGAGCACCGGCATTAGCGATTATCGCGGCCTTGGAGGGCTTTGCTGCGCCTATCTTGACGTCGACAGGCACGAATCGTCCTCTCGGTCTATTTACTTATCTGGCGATACTTGATGTCGGCATCTTCCTAGTTGCCTGGTTCAACGCTTGGCGCGTCCTGAATGTGATCGCTTTTGTTGGCACCTTTACTCTATCAATAGGCTGGGCTAACAAATTTTATGCTGATAGCGACTACGCTTTGGTACAGCCCTTCCTCATTTTCTTCTTCGTCCTATTTGCTCTAATCGGTGTGTTGTTTGCGCGCCGTACTTTATCGGAAGCGCGTCATACAGCCGACTTAGCCCAACAAGCTGGCAATCCACTTGCGGGCATAAAAATCGTTGGTCGAGTTGACAGCGCGCTGGTATTTGGCAACCCGATTACCGCTTTTGGTTTGCAATATTTATTAGTACAGCACACGGAATTCGGCGCTGCGTTTTCGGCGTTAGCGGTCGCATTCTTTTATTTGTTATTAGGCCGCCTCATCTTCTCCAAAGAAAAACAAGGTTTGGCATTATTAGCAGAAGCCTATGTCATCGTTGCAGCCATTTTTGCCACGCTCGCCATTCCCTTGGGCTTAGAAGGTACTTGGACTAGCGCCGCATGGGCAGTAGAGGGTGCGGGTATGTTTTGGTTGGGCACACGACAGGACCGACCTTATGCACGTGCATTTGCCTTTGTCGTTATCGCAGGAGCCACGATCAAATTACTTAATGCAATCAGTATCAATGCTTTACCTGAGCAAGCCTTGTTAGAGGGTTCCTTGCTCGGTCCAGTGTTATTGGGTTTGAGCGCCTTAAGTATGTGGGCAATGCATTTGCGTCGTTCGCAAGAAAACATAGCCCGCTGGGAATCGGCGGGTGCGGCTGGCCTGCCTTGGCTAGGCATTGCGGCGTTGACTCTTTTACCCTGGCTTTTGCTGCGCCCTACTTTTGCGGCAGCGACTTGCGCCGCGCTGGCACTGCTGGTCTCGGATCAAGGAATACGTCGTCAATTACCTGCATTACGGCCGATTGCAGCGACGATGCAAGCATTCTCCCTAATTAGTTTCATGATGACTTTGCATGTCAACGGCAATGCGGAGCAACAAAGCTTCTTACAAGATGGTTGGCGCGGCATGCTAGCAGCCGTGATCATCGCGACCTCTATACTCTTTAATGCAGGACGTCACATGCTGCGTCGCAAGCGCGAGTCAGAAATGCAAGGTATCCCGCCGTCATGGTCCGTATTCAATAGCGTGGCCTTAATCAGCGCCTTTAGCTTGCTGCATATCGCCATGCTCTTTGCATTGACTTTGCCACAAGCAGCGGCGATCTGGCCTTTGACCGCCAGCCTCATTTTGGCAGGCGCATTACATATGTCGCATGCACCTTTGGCGACCTTCGCGCTGATGATGCAAGCTTTCAGCGCACTGCTTTTCATTGCTCATCGCCATAGTTATGCGACTGCGCCGTTTATGAATCTAGGTTTCTTTGCTGCCTTATCTTTAGCAGTCTCGGGATGGTGGAGTGGTGATCAGATTCGTGTTGAAGCACAACGCTTTCTGGCGGTGTTGCGGGAGTTATCTGTATCAAACAAGCCGCAAAATGCCGACACGAATCTGAATGACAGTAACGCCAATTTCCGCGCTTGGCTAAATCCCTGGTGCAATCAGGCAGTAATGCTATGGTTGCCAGTACTGTGGGGCTTAGCGTGGTGGTTGATGGCCTGGCTAGCAGAAACCGCGTCTGCCTTCACGCAATGGCAATTACCCGCAGTCCTCCCTAATGCCGATATTGCGATAGGTATAGTCACCGCTGCGCTCTTATTGATATTGGCAAAATGGCGAGACTGGCGGCCTATGGGTCTATTAAGTGCAGTCAGTTTAGGTCTGTTTATCTACGCTGCCGATCTTGGCATGACAGGTAGCTTAGCCACCTTTTTACCTTCAAGTTCGTGGGGCATTCTTGCCTGGCCCTGTGCCTTTATCTGGCATTGGTTTGCTTTGAAACAGCAAGCGAAGTTTTATACTGCGCACCCGCGCCTTTTGGCATGGCTACACATACTAGGTCTGTGGTTAGCGTTGTTTATCATCTCCGCCGAATTGCGCGGACAATTTAGCATGTTAAGTGAGTCGACCTCGAGTTGGGTTTTATTGGCATGGATACTGGCACCGGCATTAACACTGTTTGGATTGGGAAGTCGATTCTTCGCGCAGCGCTGGCCGGTTTCACAATATCGCACCATATATTTGCAAGAAGCTTGCACGCCGATTGCACTCTATCTTTTGATCTGGTGCTGGATCAGCAATATATTGTCGGCTGGCAATGCATCACCCCTACCCTATCTGCCCGTACTCAACCCCTTAGAGCTGGCACAGTTCATCATACTGTTGAGTCTTTATGGATGGTGGCAGCACCTGCCAGAAGGCGCCAAAGTGAAACTACCAAAGCCACATGCATACGGTGTCTTGGCCATGACCAGCTTGGCTTTATTAACAGGGATAGTATTACGCTCGGTACACCACTTTGGCAGTATCCCATGGGACTTTGAAACGCTATTTGCATCGCGTCTGGCACAAGCCTCTGTGTCGATTGCCTGGGCACTGTGCGGCGTTGGCCTTATGTTATTTGGCAATCGCCGCGCTTCCCGCACCGTGTGGATTGCGGGTGTAGTCTTACTCGGCATCGTAGCCTTGAAATTATTTGCGATTGAACTGGCGGGTCGCGGTGATCTGTATCGGATGGTGTCTTTCATAGGGGTCGGTATTGCCTTCTTGGTGGTCGGCTATTTTGCACCAGTACCGGTTAAGTCGAAAGCCGCGCGTGAGACAGTGAACGAAGCTGCGGAGAACGTGACAGATAGCGGGAGAAACAATCATGCTTAAGCGTTCACTTCTTGTCAGCGCATGCACAGGTGTAGTGATGTTCGTTGGCGGTGCATGTGCACTGCCAGTCAACGACGATGTCATTATTGGACTTCCGACCAGCACCGAAAAATCCCTGCCGTATTACGCGGTACGGATACCAATGTCACTCTATCCGCGAAGTGCGAACAGCCAGTTATCCGACCTGAAGATACGAAATGCTAAAGGCGATTTCTTGAACTATGCCTGGCTAGACAGCGCAACAGAAATCTTAAAGATAGAAAGCCATACGCTGCCATTTTTTCCCGTACTAGCTAGATCAAAAGACGTTGGGAAAGACAAGGAAGTTATCGTACCCGACATCCTGCGTCAATCCGATGGCAGTTTAATCGGACAAAGCAAATTCACTCCAACAGGAAATGCAACCACTTCCGTCCGCTCATGGATTATTGATGCCACCAAGTTGAATCCAGCCGCTCGTTTAGTCCAAGCCAGAGTCTACATCGACAAAGATTTTCAAGGTATCGTACCCTTAAGAATTGATGCGAGTGAGGATTTTAAAAATTGGATTCACGTGGGTGGCGTCGAACAACTTGTACAACTACGGCATCAGGGCCAAGAAATACAAAAACTATCTTTAAATCTTGAACACTGTAAAGCAAAATATTTGCGTTTAAGTTTGCAAACAAGCGCACAGCAATCCCTAACTTTTCCACAGATTTTGGCCATCGATATAGATACTCAAGAACAAGAGCTGGTCCCGCCAAAGATGCAGTGGACAGCACCTTTCCAAGCATATCAATGTAATGCGAATTCTTGCGAATACCACGTGCCAAAAAACACGCCGATTGATAGTCTACGACTACATTTACAAGAACAAAATACGCTAGCTAAAGTACAAATTTTTGGCGAACTTCCAGCATCAACATCACAGAGTCTGGAACATCGCCATTTCCGCAATCCGCTATATGTACTGCGCCACCAAAAACAGATGGCAACATCCCCAACAACACAAGAGCTCTTTCTCGGCGATGTCAACGCTTATCGCTTGGAACTTCCTGCCGGAGAAATCAGCACCGAAGAGCTGTCTTTAGGCGGTTATAGTCTCAACAAAATCCGTTTGCAAATTCCTGCAGGCGTAAAAAGCTTAGGCACGCTAGCTCCCACCATTTCATTAGGGTCATTGAGTCGTAACCTGGCGTTTCTAGCGCGCGGCGATGCACCGTATCGCATAGAATTTTCAGCCAACGCAAAAGAAGGCACCGCCTTGGACCTCAATACACTGATGCCCAAAGTGAATCTGCCCGATACCGCATTAGCTTTTGCTGAAGTAAGCATGCCGACAGCTGCAGCGGAACCAAGTGCTGTCAGCAGTCCCATCAAAACACCAGCACCAGACAAATCTGAAGGTGCACAAAAACGATATTGGTTATGGGCCGCATTGATTGCAGCCTTAGCCGTACTAGGTGCGATGGTCTGGTCCCTATTGCGTAATATTGATAAAGAGAACAAGTGAATTAAATCTATGTTCATTGGAGGTACTGCCTGACTTCACTTACGTTGATACAAGAGCTTGCCTCCCACCATGGTTTTCTCAATTTTGACATCTTTAATTTGTTCGGGAGCGATTTTAAAAATATCCTGAGACAAAATCACAATGTCGGCCAATTTGCCGACGGTGACGCTACCTTTCACATGCTCTTGAAATTCAGCATAAGCAGAGCCCATGGTGTAGGCATGCACTACTTCAGCGACGGTTAATTTCTGTTCTGGACGCCAGCCTTGTGGAAACTGTCCATCAATCGTGGCACGCGTGACTGCGGCATGAATCGTACTCATAGGGTCGAGCGGCGCAACCGTCCAATCAGTGCCTATCGCCAACTTGACGCCATGATCGAGAAAACTACGAAAGGCATAGGTGCGGCTAGCGCGATCATGGCCTATGCGTTTATCGACAAAGCGACCATCATCAATCGCGTGATAGGGTTGCACTGAAGCGATCACACCAAGTGCCGCGAAACGCGCAAAATCTTTTTGCGCCAAATGCTGTGCGTGCTCGATACGAAAACGCCGGTCACGCGAACCGTTCTCCTTCACCACATCTTCAAACAAATCTAAAATCGCTGATACACCATCATCACCAATCGCATGAATACACAATTGCAATCCAGCTTTATCAGCTTTAATCATACGCTCGCGCATCCCTTCTATAGGTTGCATTTCGGCGGCAAGCAAACCTCGAGTGTGCGGCGCATCCAGATAAGCTTCATGAAAATACGCGGTGCTAGAGCCTAGTGAGCCATCCGAATAAGCCTTTAAAGCCCCCAAACGTAAATAGTCGGACCCGAATGCGCGTCGTATCCCAATTTTAATGATGTCCTCACCTTGCAAAAGCATAGGTGCAAGATACATACGAGAAGTTAACTCACCGCTTTCTGCTAAGATTGCATAGGCGGCAATATCGGCATACGGAGGATTCATGTCTTGCAAACTGGTCACACCCATCTGCGCCGCAAATTGCATACCAGACCGAATCGTGCGCAGCCGTTTTTCCGTGCTTGGCTCTGGCATGACTGCGAATACTTTATCCATCGCCGCATCTCTCAGCAAACCAGTGGGATTACCCTCTCGATCTCGCACGATTTCACCTCCGATTGGATCTGGCGTATTCCTATCTATGCCTGCCAATTTCAACACCAGAGAATTTGCTACTGCCATGTGACCATCGTAACGTGTCACGAATACGGGTCGCTCTGGCGTGACCGCATCAAGCATTTGTCGGGTCGGTAACTCAGGTGTGCTAAACGCCTGATCATCCCAATTGCCACCTATCAGCCATTCACCTTGCGGTAAGGTGGCGGAATGTGCAGCAATACGACGGACAAATTCTTGCGGAGAGCTTGCGTCTTTTAACGCGACTTCGGACAGCGAATTACCACCGTCAGCAAAATGAACATGCGCATCATTAAAACCTGGCAGCACGAGCTTGCTATGTGCGTCAATCAGTTTCGTTTGTTTGCCGCGCCAAAGTATCACTTGTTGATTAGTGCCGACCGCGACGATCTTGTCGCCCATTATCGCCAATGCTTGCGCTTGAGGTTGAGCGGGATCAACCGTCCATACTTTAGCGTTTTGTATGATCACGTCAGCCGCCGGCTTTTGAGCACTTGCATGCGTACTGCAAAAGAACGCCGCCATAAGAAGCAAGTTAAACGACATAATTTTCATATTAATTCCTAGACGAAGTCATTAGTTCTTACGTAGACCATTTGATTCTATGATGTGCTACTGTACGCCAGAGGAAGAAAACCTAAGCCCACTTATACCCCATTGGAAAAGTTTGCGCTAGGCCAGCACTCAACTGGTTCAAAAGACTTTGTTCACGTGCGTTATATTTGCACATTGTAGTTGTACTCTCTTTTTACTCACTATTCGAAAGCAAAAAAAATGATCCAAATTAGCTCAGTAAGTCGCCGTCTTTTCACTGGCATTTTAGCACTTGGTATTTTGGCTGGATGTGCGACCACGCAAGGAAATAACCCGGGCGAAAAACGGCAAGCCGTGCAAACAATGAGGGACAATGCCTTGGTTTCACTGTACAAAACCAAACCTGAAGCAAAAGCTAAAGTCGACGCTGCTTATGGTACTGCTGTGTTCAGCACGGCCAACGTCAATTTGTTGATCGCGAGTTTTAGCGGTGGCTATGGCATCGCTAAAGATCGTAATGGTAAGCAAACCTATATGCGTATGGCAGAAGCAGGCATCGGTCTTGGCGCAGGTGTCAAAGATGTGCGTACCATCTTTATCTTTCATTCGCAAAGCGCGTTCGAGCAATTTGTGAATTCTGGTTGGGAACTAGGCGCACATGCGGATGCGGCTGCCAAAGCAGGTGATAAAGGAGCTGCAGTTGGCGGCGAAGTTGCTGTTGCGGGCATGACCATTTATCAGATCACAGAGGCAGGCTTGGCACTTCAGGCGACAATCAAAGGCACCAAGTTCTACAAAGACGACGAGCTAAACTAATGTATCGGAGAATGACTTTGGGTGTGAAGATTCGATGGTTTCTGGCACCGGATTTACATTTGCTTACGTAATAGAAAAACCATATCACATAAAATCGCATTCTTCTTCCGATGATGTTGCAACATTATTTTTAGTTTTTACTTTTTGATTGACTATCCCATGAAAAAATCCGCAAACATGTCTTCTTTGTTATCTGCATTATTAGCGATCAGCTGCCTGATCGTGGTTGGCTGTAATAAAAAAACGCCTGACGCAACTGCAGTCGCCAGTGCTAGCGCTGTTGTCAATGCCCCAACTGCTGCTACACCTGCACCGAAAGCAAGCCAAGAACCGGCTGAAGAAACACCTGAGCAACAAGAAATGGCAAAGAAGAAAGCCTTGATGGACTATGCCAAGATGGAAGACCAATACATCAACGATAGTAAGGCGCAATGGGCACGTGATGCCAAAGCTAGTTCAACTTTCGGCGAGAAAGATGGCTCTGGCCCATCCTCATCGAATCTGGCAACGAATGCCAAAGGCCCTGTCGACGGTAAAGATTGGACGAATAATAATCAGGATATCGGTTTTGATTGGCTGGAATTAAGCTACGAAAAACCCGTAGCTGCAACCGAAGTACGCGTGGTATTTGAAGGTGGTGACGGCGTTGAAGCGATCAGTAAGATAGAACTGCAAAGCACGGATGGCAAATGGAATACTGTTTGGGAAGGTATCAGCGATCAGAAACGTGACAACCGTGGAAGTCGCACCTGGTACGTTCGTAGCTTTGAGAAAACCAACTACAAAGCTAAGGCGGTTAAAGTCACTTTGGCAAATAATTTAGAGCGTGGCTACAAGGTCATTGATGCGGTGCAGTTGGTGGGCGAATAAATAAATTTATCCAATTTTATTTATGATGCGTTTGAGGTAGCGACCACAGCTTTCTTCCGTGGTCGCCCACGCGATGCTGGCTCGACTCTGCGTTCAGTCAACTTCGCCATTTCTAACTTAAATTGTTCTGAGCCCAATACCCATGCCTTATTGGTGGCATCGTTAATTGCCTTGAGGTGGCTGGAAGACAGACCTTTTTCCAGCAAATCTCGATACGCTGCTTCGCGTTGAAAAGGCGTATTCCCTAAGCCCCAATACATCGCATGATCCGCCACCACAGGATCGACGCGGATACCCAAATGGTGCTGACAACTAGACCAAGGATAACTATTGGGTTCCGCGACTAAATGTTGACGCACCGCCATTTCTTCTATCATCACACAGCACGGCAGAAAATAGTGAGACGCTTCTAATACCGTCGCTTTAAATCTTCCCTGCCACAACAAACCGCTGCGTTTGTATTTGGCATTGAAATAGGGAACGTAATAGCGCCCCAACCATTGCATCATTTTGCCTAATCCTATTTCATCACATGGTGTCGCCAGCAAATGTAGGCGATCAGGCAAAATGGTATAGGCATGAATCTGGACGTTGAATTGTTTCGCCGCCGCTTTTAACCAATCAATGAAGACAACATAATCCGCCGAGTCGACAAAAATAATCTTGCTGTCGATACCAGCTTGGGTAATGTGATGTGCCTGATGGGGAATTACTAAACGGGGGAGTCTTGCCATGATCTGGATTAGCGTAGTGTAAATTTAATGGGGACATTGTAGAGGAAAGCTAGGATTCATAGTGACAACAAGGCAAACTGATTGAGAACGATTCCGCCCATCGCAAACCCATCACAATACTCCAAACGCAAGCGAAACTCGAAAACAGGTCGCCGAACTCGAATCACAACACGGCTTAACGTAAAAAAATTTTCAAAGTGGTATTTTTACTTGGCTTTTCTATTACAATGCCTATTTTCTTTGCCTTTAGTGCAACACATTTCACCAACTAGGTTGAAAGAAGCCTATTTGCATTGGGCCAAATCCACCGCCGATCCATCTGACTCATTAAGGAATATTCGCTATGCGTTCTACCCGTCATCCACTGCCAACACGATTAATAGTCTCTCTCCTAGGTGTATTTCTCGCTGCATGTGGTGGTGAATCAACGCACGATAGCGCTGCGCCGATATTTCAAGCGGCACCCATGGCGCCCGCACCAGCTATTACTTTTTCTGGTTCTCGCAATAACTATTTAATCACTCGGACCGCCACTGGATTTGAAGTGCGCGATTTATCCGGCAAGACAGCGAATGTTGCTGTGGCGATCGATGCCAGTTTGAAATTCTCAGATATGACAGTCAACCTGGCGATTGGCGAGCAGTCTAAAGTGCTCTCAGCCAACAATCTGCGCACGTTGATCGAACTCTATATCGCCTTCTTCAATCGCGTGCCAGATGCTGATGGTCTCGGCTATTGGATACAACAGATGAAAGCTGGCATGACGGTCGACCAACTAGCTAATAATTTTTATGCTGCAGCGGTACAGTATCCGACATTGACAGGCTATTCTGCGACCATGAGCAATGCCGAATTTGTAAAAATTATTTATAAAAATGTGTTGGGTCGTACTGGTAATACAGCGCCACCAGATGCCGATATCAATTTTTGGGCGGGAGAACTCAATTCTGGTAAAGCAAGCAAAGGTTCATTGGTCACGACCATGCTCAATGCGGCACATGGATTTGCTGGCGACGCAACTTGGGGCTGGGTACCGCAACTCCTAGACAATAAAATTGCGGTGGGTTCTTACTTTGCCATCGAGCAGGGTTTAGGTTACGCCGACCCCAACGACAGCATCAGTAAAGGCATTGCCATAGCTGCTATGGTAACTGCTAGCAATACGAGTAATGCCAAGACGCTGATAAACATCAAGGACAATAACTTCAGTTTGTTAGCGACAACGCCGACAGGCTCAGGTAAGGGCGATTCCAGAGATTGCTACAATAGCGACCTGTATAAACAAGGCGTTGTATACAAAATGGAAATGGCGTCTACCCTACGCGCAACTGGCACAACCGAATCATTTACAACGACTTATACTCCCAACGGGACCGTCAATTTCAAAGACAATACGGTGCAAGAAATTGTTATGGATTCCTTACAGTTAACGGGTCTCAGTGCTGGCGTAACTAGCCAATTAAAGTCCTATGTGGCAGTCAACAACAATGAGTACATCACCTACGGCTCTATCCTCACGGTAAAACTCAATACCACGACGAATTATGTAGTCACGACGGTTATGACGCCTCCGCAAAAATCGCCGTTTTCCTTGCCACTGAATCAAGCCTACGTACAAACGTATAGCAACACACAAGAAATCGCTGGCAAAACTATCAGTATGCCAAGCACCACTGAAAGCCTTACTTTCTTAGGAACCGAATCTGTCAGCGTACCAGCCGGCACATTCACTGCATGCAAAATGCAGCTAACCAATAATAGCAACGGTGCAAACACCACCAGCTACACCTGGTATATCGCCGATAGCAATCTACGCGGACTGCCCGCTAAAACAGAGGCCGAAGGCGTCACTACCGTAGCAACGAAACTCAGCATCACCCGCTAATTTCATACGGGATGCAATGACCAAGAGGGCACGCAATGCGTGCCCTCTTTTGTTTGCATCGGCACTGCTTGCGCATTCAGCCTCTCCGTTTAAAAGCAGAGCATTCATAAGAATTAACTTTGCTTAATCCTTAGATTTATCTCACGCGTGTTCCACCTCGTCAAATTTTCCAATATCGATAAGTGTGCCTTCATATAAGGCTTGCTCATAGCGATATGGTGGATACACGCTAAGATACCTAATCACCAAATTCGGCATAAAGAACTTCAACATGGCACACAGTAACACTACTGTAGCATGCGCCGAAGTAGCGCCAGATTTCCCCAAAATCACATACTGCGGCGCCCACTTTCTGCAAGCACGCACAATGTCGAACAAAGACATGTGACCATATTCAGCATCGAGCAGCATCACATCGAAACCGGTTTTCTCTAGAAACTTACCAACATTCAACATACCTAATGGGGGCAATTGCAAATTGGGTATGCGACTACCAATCGGTGTGTGTGGCGGATTGATTAACATGACTCTTGTTGCCTCTGCAGTTTTCATAATGACTTCCGATGAAATTGAAAGCATGTAGTTTGAAGAGACCAAGTGAAGCAAAGATGAAGTTTGTGTGAAGTTTGGCTCACAATCTAACGCATGGTTTTGTGAGGCAATTTTAGATCTTGACCAAACTATCGGTTAAACTCAGGTAACAGGGCCATTTTTACATCGTAAACATAGGTCTAGCAGTCGATATGAAAAATACATCATCTCGCCGCCACACCAATTGACACACACACACACGGCCTTATCGGAATCCCATGAAGCATTTCAAAGTATCTATCCTGATCTCTATCGTTCTATTAGCTCTTGCCGCTTACTGGGGTTATACCCATGGTGGCATCAATGCAGCGCTGACTGCGCTTGGTATCGCCTCAATTCTAGCGATCTTGGAAATATCACTCTCCTTCGATAATGCGGTAGTGAATGCGTCCGTATTAAAGAATTGGGATGCTTTTTGGCAGAAATTATTTCTAACAGTCGGTATCGTCATTGCCGTATTTGGTATGCGCCTAGTGTTTCCCCTAGTAATCGTGGCACAGGCAGCGGATCTCGGCATACTGGAAGTCTGGGATCTGGCGATCAACAATCCCAAAGCTTTTTCTACGCATCTGGTCAGTCATCATGCGGAAGTGGCCGCTTTTGGTGGTGTGTTTCTATTACTGGTGTTTTTGAACTTCTTATTCGATGAGAAAAAAGAGATGCACTGGCTCGGAAACATAGAAGAAAAAATGTCTTCATTTGGGACTATCGGATCTATTCCTGTATTGATCGCCTTACTTGTCGTCATAGCGAGTGTGAGCATGGTCGATGAGACACAACAATTTGCCGTGCTGCTGGCTGGCATATGGGGCGTGGTGACCTATGTATGGGTCGATTTTATTAGTGACCTTTTGGAAAAAGAAGAATCCACCGATATCGACATTGGTGCCGTGGTGAAAAGCGGTGGTATAGGCGGCTTCTTGTATTTAGAAGTACTCGATGCGTCATTTTCGTTCGACGGCGTGATCGGTGCCTTTGCCATTACCAATGATGTCGTCATCATCATGCTGGGCTTGGCCATAGGTGCATTCTTTGTGCGCTCTATGACCGTGTATCTGGTGCGTCAGGGCACTTTGGAAGAATATGTATATCTAGAACACGGCGCGCATTATGCGATAGGCATTTTGGCCTTAATCATGTTCGCCAGTATGAAATATCACATACCAGAAATTTTTACCGGATTGATCGGCATTGCGTTTATTGTTGCATCTCTATGGTCATCTATCCAACACCGTAAATTAGGTCAATAGGAGAAGCACGGCACCCCAAAATAAGGTGGCTCGAATATTGCATGACTAGTTTGTGTGTTAGCCGAAAGTAGCAGCATACAATCCTTATTCGACATTTTATTTTCATATTGCGGATCACATTGATAGTCCTTGCCCGGCAAAGGCAAGCCGATTCGACGATGTAATTTCGCACATAGTTTTGGAGCCCTGTTTGTCTCAACCTCATGCGCCTAACCTGAAGATCGTCGTCATCAATACCGTGATGCCGGTGTCGGAGGATACCCATGATCAAGATCCCGCGATGCAGTTGCAAATGGCACGCTCGCGCGCTTTACGAATAGGTTTGCTGCAAGCTGGCTATAACATTATTGCCTCCATCCCCGGTGATATGTATCTGATTGACAGGCTGACTCAATTGCAGCCTGACCTGATTATCATCGATGCCGAGTCGGACGCCAGAGATGTCTTAGAAGAATTAGTCATTGTCAGTCGCGATGCACCACGCCCTATCGTCCTGTTCACAGAAGACGGCAATCCCTCACAACTAGAAGCCGCAATGGCCGCTGGTGTCTCCGCCTATGTTGTAGCGGGCTTACAAGTCGATAGAGTAAAACCCGTACTAGAGGTCGCGGTAGCGCGCTTTAACGCCGATCAAAAACTGCGCTCGGAATTATCCGATACCAAAACCAAACTAGCCGAACGTAAAACCATAGAGCGCGCTAAAGGATTACTAATGGAACGTCATCGCCTAAGCGAAAACGAAGCCTATCAAAAGCTACGTAAGCAAGCGATGGAAAAAAACCTCAAATTAGTCGACCTAGCGCAACGCATTTTAGATGTCGCGGATCTGTTAGGTTAAATCCACTTAAGCCTGATCGTTTTTAGTGCATTGCACCAAATTGGATTCCAAATCAGTGCAAAAAGTCTTTTTTACCAGCACGATCTTGGCAAGCGCAAGGCGAACAAGCGATAAGACCAGTTGGCACAGTAATTGCAACTACAAGATCAAGTACCCCATCGGTACATACAGAAATTTGCTAACGGCGGTAAATTTCTCAGGAAGGACCAATTAAGTAGTACAGGCAATGCAAAGACAATCTTGCAACGCTCGTTGACTTAGTCATTACTTCCGAAAAGACAAAGGCGTCTTCCTACCTGCTCAAACGAGCCGGGTAGCAAGACGTCTTTTTTCGTTTTGATCATGCTTTGTAAAGACCAACACGCTGGAGCGAAACCATGAATAAGCAAGTCAACCACTCAAACGAAACAGGTGCCCTCGATGAAACATCTCCTGCCAACACAAGTACGACTGCACATGACCCGTCACGTCGAAATCTCATACAAGGCGCTGGCATGCTTGCAGCAAGTAGCATGTTAGGCCTAGGCACAGGAATCAGTGGCGCGTGGGCCGCTGGCTCCGATAAGCCAGAAAAAGAAGAAGTCAAAATCGGCTTTATTCCTTTGACCGATTGCGCCTCCGTGGTGATCGCTTCAGTCATGGGCTTTGATAAAAAATACGGCATCAAAATTATTCCGACCAAGGAATCCTCCTGGGCCAGCGTGCGTGACAAATTGGTCAACAGCGAACTCGATGCCGCGCATGTCTTGTATGGCCTGGTATATGGCGTGCAGCTCGGCATAGGGGGTCCGAAAAAAGATATGAATATCTTGATGACGCTAAACAATAACGGTCAAGCCATCACTTTGTCGAAGAAACTTGCCGACAAAGGCGCGGTCGATGGCGCTGGTCTCGCCAAATTAATGGCACGTGAAAAACGTGAATATACCTTCGCCCAAACCTTCCCTACTGGCACTCACGCTATGTGGCTGTACTACTGGCTAGCGGCGCATGGCATCAATCCAATGAAAGAAGCCAAAGTCATCACCGTACCGCCACCGCAAATGGTTGCCAATATGCGCGTCGACAACATGGACGGCTATTGCGTGGGTGAGCCGTGGAATCACAGAGCGGTAGTCGATGGTATTGGCATTACAGCTGCCACGACCCAAGATATCTGGCGCGATCATCCTGAGAAAGTATTAGGTTGCACCTCCGAGTTCTCACAAAAATATCCGAACACTGCACGTGCAATGGTGGCCGCGATTTTAGAAGCTAGTCGCTGGATTGATGCCTCACTAATGAATAAACAAAAGATGGCGGAAATTATCGCCGAAAAATCTTATGTCAATACCTCGGTAGACGTCATCAATCAACGCATCATGGGCCGCTATCAAAATGGTTTAGGCAAGACTTGGGATGATCCTCACTACATGAAGTTTTTCAATGATGGTGCGGTGAATTTCCCTTACTTGTCAGACGGTATGTGGTTCCTGACTCAGCACAAGCGTTGGGGTTTATTAAAAACCGATCCAGATTATCTGGGTGTGGCAAAGGCGGTTAATCGTATCGATATTTATAAAGACGGTGCTGCGATGGCGAAAGTCAGTGTACCGAAAGATGTGATGCGTAAGAGTAAGCTGATCGATGGCACGTTGTGGGATGGGCAAAATCCTGCCGCTTATGCAGCCTCATTTAAGATCAAGGCTTAAGGAACTCTTATGACTAGCGTGCTCTCGACTTATACCGCCAGCCCGGATGCCAGCGTGACCGATAAGAGTAAAGCTGCACCAACGGCACAGGCAGCGTCCTTACCTGCACCTGAGAAATCACGAAAGAAAGAAACCAAGATGGCGACGCCTTCTGCATTCTCCCTCAAACTGAAAGCCTTGGCTTTAAAAATACTGCCGCAATTTTTGGGGTTGGCTTTGCTGGTTTTAATCTGGGCTATCATCGCTGAGAAAAATACCTCTCTCCCCTCGCCTTGGGTCACCCTGCAAGAAGCGATCAAACTATTTTCAGATCCTTTCTATCAAAATGGCCCGAACGATCAAGGCATAGGCTGGAATATTTATGCGTCTTTAAAACGGGTCGCGGTAGGCTTTGGTCTTGCAGCCGTCATCGGCATTCCGCTCGGCTTTATGATAGGTCGCTTCAGCTTTATGGCGGGCATGTTTAACCCCATCATCAGCCTCCTGAAACCAGTCTCGCCTTTAGCATGGTTACCAATCGGCTTGCTCGTTTTCAAGGCAGCTCACCCGGCAGCCATCTGGTCAATTTTCATTTGTTCAATCTGGCCTATGGTGATCAACACTGCTATCGGTGTACAACGTGTGCCGCAAGATTATATGAATGTGGCTCGGGTATTAAACCTATCCGAATGGAAGATCCTAACGCGCATCTTATTGCCTAGCGTATTGCCCTATATGTTAACTGGCGTACGTCTGGCAATCGGCACCGCGTGGTTAGTGATCGTGGCGGCGGAAATGCTAACAGGGGGTGTCGGTATCGGCTTTTGGGTATGGGATGAATGGAATAACTTGAATGTACCGCACATCATTATCGCGATTGTCGTGATTGGTTTTGTCGGATTGATTCTGGAACAAATTTTGGTCGCAGTAGCACGTGCCTTTACTTATGAAGAGACTGGAGCCTAGTGATGACACAACTCATGGAAAATTCGACAACAACTCCGATCACCTCGCAGGCTATTGCAGTTGACAAAGCGAGTGAGCGAAAATACATAGAGATTCAAAATGTAGAGATGCGCTTCGACACAAAAAAAGGCAGCTTCCACGCTCTGCGCGATATTAATCTACAGATCGCCAAAGGTGAATTCATTACCTTGATTGGTCACTCAGGCTGCGGCAAATCGACACTCTTGAATTTAATTGCAGGCTTAACCAACGCGACCTCAGGCACGCTATTGTGCGCCAATCGCGAGATCTCTGGGCCCTCTCCTGAACGTGGCGTGGTATTCCAAAATCATTCTTTACTACCTTGGTTAAACTGTTTTGAAAATATCTATCTTGCGGTAGAGCGTGTGTTCTCATCCACGGAATCAAAAGCAGAACTCATCAACCGCACTCGCAATGCCCTAGCTTTAGTAGGTTTGAGCGCTGCCGACAAAAAACGTCCCCACGAAATTTCAGGCGGCATGAAACAACGTGTCGGCATCGCCCGTGCTTTAGCGATCGAGCCCAAAGTTTTATTGATGGATGAACCGTTCGGTGCACTCGATGCATTAACCCGCGCTCACTTGCAAGATGAGCTACTCAAGATCGTCGCCAAAACGCAATCAACGGTCGTGATGGTGACCCATGATGTAGATGAAGCTGTACTGTTATCTGACAAGATCGTGATGCTGACCAATGGCCCTGCCGCCACCATAGGCGAAGTCTTGTCCGTAGAATTAGCGCGACCACGCGAACGAGTCGCTCTGGCGAATGACGCGCAGTACGCTAAATATCGCAGCGCGGTGCTGGAATTTTTATATCATCGCCAATCGCATCCGAGCAAAGAAGTTGCTTAATTCGCTCCCACAAGACCCCGAATATCCAAGAGAAAAAATTATGAAAAAACTCAAACTCGTCATGGTCGGCAATGGAATGGCAGGCGTGCGCACCCTCGAGGAATTGCTGAAGATTGCGCCAGATTTGTACGACATCACGGTCTTTGGCGCTGAGCCTTACGCCAACTACAATCGTATTTTGTTGTCACCCGTTTTAGCGGGCGAGCAAACAATTAAAGACATCATGCTCAATGATGTTGACTGGTATGCCGATAATAATATCACCCTGCATCTGGGTAAAAAGATCGTCAAAATTGATCGCTATAAACGTGTGGTGATCGCCGAAGATGGCATGGAAACAGAATACGATAGATTATTGATCGCCACCGGCTCTACACCATTCATGTTGCCAGTACCGGGCAAAGATTTACAAGGTGTAATTGCCTATCGCGACATCCACGACACCAATGCCATGATCGCTGCAGCCGAAAAACACACGCATGCCGTCGTGATTGGGGGCGGCCTGCTCGGCTTAGAAGCGGCTAACGGTTTGAAGATGCGAGGCATGAACGTTTCGGTCGTGCATTTACCCGCGTGGCTGATGGACAGACAACTCGACCTGACTGCTGGCAAGATGCTACAAAAATCTCTAGAAGATCGTGGCCTGAATTTTCTTTTGGAAAAAAACACTGAAGCGCTACTAGGCGATGAAAACGGTCATGTGAAAGCCATCCGTTTTTCGGATGGCCTAGAAATTCCTACCCAGCTCGTGGTGATGGCAGTCGGCATCCGTCCAAATACCGCTCTAGCGGAATCGGCAGGACTGTATTGCAATCGCGGTCTGATCGTGAATGACACCATGCAAACTTATGATCCGCGCATTTATGCGGTTGGCGAATGTGTGAATCATCGCGGCACCGTGTATGGCTTGGTTGCACCTTTGTTCGAAATGGCCAAGGTCTGCGCCAATCATTTGGCGAATTTTGGCATCGGCCGTTATCAAGGTTCGGTCACGTCCACCAAACTCAAAGTCACTGGCATCGATCTGTTTTCGGCTGGTGATTTCTCGGGCGGTAAAGATACCGAAGAAATCATCTTGTCTGACCCTATTGGCGGCGTCTATAAAAAACTAGTGCTGAAAGACGACAAACTGATCGGGGCTTGCTTGTATGGCGACACGGTTGATGGCAGTTGGTATTTCAAGCTACTGCGCGAAGGAAAAAACATCGCGGAGATACGTGATTCACTCATGTTTGGGGAATCGAACACGGGTGACGTCGGCCACGAAGGCCATACCAAAGCTGCTTCGATGCCAGACACCGCCGAAGTCTGTGGTTGCAATGGCGTGTGTAAAGGCACGATCGTCAAAGCAATTAAAGAAAAAGGCTTATTTACTTTAGAAGATGTGCGCAAACACACCAAGGCGTCCGCATCCTGCGGTTCGTGTACTGGCTTAGTGGAGCAGATCATCATGTTCACGGCGGGTGGTGATTATTCGGCGACACCCAAAGCCAAGGCCATGTGTTCATGCACGGACCACTCGCATCATGCGGTACGTGAAGCGATCAAAATCAATCATTTGTTGACCGTAGCGTCGGTTCAACAATTCATGGATTGGCGCACACCAAATGGTTGCGCAAGTTGCCGCCCTGCTTTGAACTACTACCTGCTTTCGACGTGGCCGAAAGAAGCGGTGGATGATCCGCAATCACGTTACATCAATGAGCGCTCGCATGCGAATATCCAAAAAGATGGCACTTACTCGGTGATTCCACGTATGTGGGGCGGCGAAACTAATGCTTCTGAACTGCGCAGAATTGCCGACGTGGTCGACAAATTCAATATCCCAACAGTGAAAGTAACTGGTGGCCAACGTATTGATTTACTCGGTGTGAAGAAAGAAGACTTACGCGCGGTCTGGCAAGATCTGGGCATGCCGTCCGGCCTCGCCTACGCCAAAGGTCTGCGCACAGTAAAGACTTGCGTCGGCAGCGAGTGGTGTCGCTTCGGCACGCAAAATTCCACCTTAATGGGGCAGCAATTAGAGCGCGAACTAGCACGCATGTACGCGCCGCACAAAGTCAAACTCGCTGTCTCTGGCTGTCCGCGTAATTGCGCCGAAGCTGGCATCAAAGACGTCGGTGTGATCGGAGTCGATTCAGGTTGGGAAGTGTATGTGGGCGGCAATGGCGGCATCAAAACCGAAGTCGCTCAATTTCTGGTCAAGCTCAAGACGCATCAAGAAGTGATGGAATACACAGGTGCTTTCTTACAGCTGTATCGAGAGGAAGGCTGGTACCTAGAGCGCACTGTGCACTACATTGCCCGTGCTGGTCTCGACTATGTAAAACAACAGATTCTTGAAAATTCTGTGCGACGTGAAGAGCTGTATCAACGCTTATTATTCTCACTAGAAGGCGAGGCTGATCCTTGGCATGAACCGGAGAAGGCGCAAGTTGATACACGGCAGTTTGAGAGAATTGGTGGATGAGTTGAAGCCAAAGTATTGATGCAACCATGAAACGCGATGAACCTTCCCTCCCCTTCAAGGGGAGGGCTAGGGTGGAGATGGGTTTAATTAAAGCACGGCAGCAACGTAGGGCGAGTGAAACCCACGCCACGAGCCCATCAAGCATCTGAGCCGCGCGGGTTGCACCCGCCCTACATTAAATTGGCTGATCAAAACACATTGAAAACAAAGGAAAAACCATGTCCCAAGAATGGCAAAACATCTGTAGCGTAGACGACATTCCAGTCCTCGGTGCGCGTGTCGTAAAACGGCAAGCGAAAACTGATGTAGCGATTTTCAGAAATACCGAGGACAAAATTTTTGCACTCTTAGATAAATGTCCTCACAAAGGCGGCCCCTTATCGCAAGGCATCGTCTTTGGTGAGAAAGTCGCTTGCCCTTTGCATAACTGGAACATAGAATTGCCGACTGGTTGCGCGGTGTCTCCGGACGAAGGCTGCACCCAAAAATTCAGTGTCAAAGTTGAAGCCGATCAGGTCTTTCTCGACACGAATGAATTGTTGACGCTTGCAGTCGAAACTTAAGCGATTTAGGAAATCATGAATGACACTATGCGCGAAACCAAAGTAGCTAATGTGCTTGATATCGCGGCTACGCTAGAAACCAAATCCACCTGCTGCTATTGCGGTGTCGGGTGTGGTGTGATTATAGAATCCGACGGTGTACAAGTCACCGGCGTGCGCGGCGATCCTGATCATCCAGCGAACTTCGGCAAACTGTGCAGCAAAGGTAGCAACCTACATCTGAGCGCCAAACCACTATTGCAACAGCAGGTACGTGCGCTGTATCCAGAATCGCGCACCGATCGCACGCAAACCAGACAACGCATAGACTGGGATAGCTGTCTCGATAGCATGGTTGACAAATTCGCTGCAACGATAAAAGAACACGGCCCTGACAGCGTAGGATTTTATATCTCGGGTCAGCTACTGACAGAAGACTATTACGTCTTCAATAAGCTCGCCAAGGGTTTGATAGGCACGAATAACATCGACAGCAATTCACGTCTCTGTATGTCGAGCGCAGTAGCGGGCTATAAACAGACTTTAGGCTCCGATGCGCCACCTTGCAGTTATGAGGATATCGATCATACCGATCTCTTGTTCATTGCAGGCTCTAACACTGCATTTGCGCACCCCATCTTGTATCGTCGCATCGAACGTGCGCGTGAAAAAAATCCCAACTTAAAAATGATCGTGGTAGATCCTCGACGCACGGATACCGCGCGCGATGCAGATCTACATCTGGCTATTTTGCCCGGCACCGACGTCGCTCTTTTCAATGGGCTCTTACATCTTTGCCTATGGGACGATACGCTCGACCATAACTTTATTACTCAACACACGGATGGTTTTGCTGAGCTAAAGAAAACGGTACGCGATTTCACACCGACCATGGTGGCGCAAATCTGTGGCATTAAGGAACTAGACTTACATCAAGCAGCGCAATGGTTCGGTCAAGCAAAAGCGGCGCTGTCCTTATATTGCCAGGGCCTGAATCAATCCGCCGCAGGTACTGCAAAAAATGCCGCCCTCATCAATCTACACCTTGCGACTGGACAAATAGGCAACCCCGGCGCAGGGCCATTTTCACTGACCGGCCAACCGAATGCAATGGGCGGCCGCGAAGTCGGTGGCATGGCCAATCTATTGTCTGGGCATCGTGACTTAAGTAATCCCGACCATCGCGCTGAAGTCGCCGCTTTGTGGGGCGTAGACAATGTACCTGCGCAGCCTGGAAAAACGGCGGTTGAATTATTCGAAGCCGTACGGCAAGGCGACATCAAACTACTTTGGATAGTCTGCACCAATCCCGCGCAATCCATGCCCGATCAAAATCTAATCCGCGAAGCCCTACTGAAGGCGGAACTGGTGATTGTGCAAGATGCCTACGCCAGCACCGCGACCGTGCCATACGCAGATATTTTATTGCCTGCATCAACTTGGTCAGAGAAGTCTGGCACGGTGACTAATTCAGAGCGCCGCATCTCACGTGTTAATGCCGCCATCGATGCGCCGGGTGAAGCCAGACATGATTGGGAAATCGCGGCGCAATTTGCACAAAAATTAGCCTTGAAGTTAAACAAATCAGCACCCTTTTTTTCTTACGCTTCTCCAGAAGAAATCTGGAACGAACACCGAGCAACGACCAGCGGACGCGATCTTGATATCACCGGTTTAAGTTACGACATTTTGCAAACACAGGGTCCGCAACAGTGGCCATATCACACTGGTGCAAGCACAGGAAAAGCACGCCTGTATGAAGATCATCAATTCGCTACTGTTAATGGTCGCGCCCGCTTTGTTAATACGCGGTACATGCCTACCGTGGAAAAAACCAATCCTCGCTATCCATTTGCGTTGACTACGGGACGCTTACGCGATCATTGGCATGGCATGAGTCGCACTGGCACGGTGGCACAATTATTCGCGCATGCAGCTGAGCCGGTAATCGAGATGGCGGCTCAGGATATGGAGCGACGCTTTATTAAAAATGGTGATCTGGTCGAAGTGAGCAATGGACGCGGTATGCAAAGACTGATCGCCAGCGCTAGTGACACTCTAAAAGCAGGACAGGCCTTTATCGCCATGCACTGGGGTGAGGAATTTGTGTCAGGAGCTGTGAGTAACGAAACAAATAAAGAACATACTAGCTATGGCGTCAATACACTATGCAACCCAACGATAGACCCTGACTCTAAGCAACCAGAATTGAAACACACCGCGGTCAAAATTGTGAAAGCAGAATGTCCATGGCAATTTCTGGTGATTGCTTGGCTTGATGAAGCAAAAATTCTCAGCATTCAACAAGGTTTGCGTCAGTTCTATGGAAAATTCGCTTACGCCAGCTGCGTCCCGTTTGGTCGTGATAAACAAGGTCTGTTATTTCGAGCGGCTCATACCTCAGCAGTAGATCACGACATCACTGAACAAATCGAATGCCTGATGGGAATACATGGTGCGGCCGTGCTACGTTACGATGATAAAAAACGCGGGAATTCAAGACATTTATTATTAGGTCAGAACGAATATGGCAGCACATTGCAAGCGATCGCTTTAGCGGGCGATATAAGCGCAGAACATTGGTTAAGAGTGCTAATAGATGATCAAACAAGTATTCAACAAACCAAATCCTTATTACTGAACGAAGCTCCGCCAACGCAAGATGTCAACATGGTCAGAGACAAAATTATTTGTACTTGCCTGAATGTGGGAGAGCGTCAAATTCAAAGCGAGATCAAAAAACTAAATGAACATTTCAGCGATACAAAAAAAGACGTTCTGCAACACCTAAAGCAGCGCCTGCGATGCGGCACCAATTGCGGTTCTTGCGTGCCAGAGATCAAACAAATGATTTTACAAAGGCCGATTGTCGGCATCCAAGATAGCAGTAAATTAATCAGTAAAATATCGGACCATCTATAGGAACATCGATAGGAGCATCTCGAAAAATTCAAGCCTCGTTGTGATGCGTGCTTACAAGAGAAGTTTCTCGATGGAAGAATCTATAAATAATCACGGCAACATAAAATCACGATAAAAATCAATGAAAGCTCTGACTTTCGCAGGCACATGACGCCCAGGCGGCAACACCGCATAAATCCCTCCAGAGGGTAGCGACCAATCTGTCAAAATTTGCCGTAATTTTCCATTTTTTATTGAAGCTTGTGCACTCATTTCTTCTATAACTGAAATGCCAACGCCCTGCTGCAATAAGGCCAATAGCGAGCTGGGCGAATCAACGTGCAACCGTGACTTCATATGGACTGTACAGCTATCTGATTTGTTGTCGACGAATTTCCAGGTTAATGGGGTCGGCAATAGCGACAACGCTACCCATTCGTGCTCGCGTAAATCTTCTGGATGCTGAGGCGTACCCCATTTTTTCAAATACGCTGGAGCAGCTAAAACACATTGTTTGAAGTCACCTATTTTGATCGCTCGTTGTGAAGAATCGCGCAACCAGCCCATGCGAAACGAGAGATCGATACCATCCGCCACCAGATCAACAATCCTGTCGTTAGTGCGTAAGTCAATGCGCAAATGTGGGTGCAGCTTAGCAAATTGTGCCAATGCTGGCGCCACGGATTGTGCCGCATGCATCACACTAGCAGAGATCCGCAAGACGCCAGTCAGTTCACTTTGCGCACTACCAACCTGGGTTAAAGCATCACGCAATCCTATCAAGTAAGGCTGGCATTGTTCATGCAAAGTTCGCCCTTCCTCGGTCAAATTTATTTGACGTGTCGTACGGGTAAATAGCGAGCTACCTAATTGCTTTTCCAATCGCCCTATCTGCACACTGATCTTCGCTTTGGCGACACCCAGACGATCCGCTGCACCGGTAAAGCTACCTGCTTCCACTACAGCATCAAAAATGCATAAAGCATTGAGATCGATCTGATCCAATTTGGCCATGTATATCTTCCTCTAGTACATTAAGACTCACTGAATCCGACATAGTAAGGCATGATTTCAAGAAAACCATTGTTAGAAATATGAGAACAATGAATTCTAGATTAGCGTATTTATCTAGTCAATTAATGGGTGCATACTTCGTTTCGTATTTTAGTTATTCAGCCACTTTTTAACACACCAACGAATTGAAGGAGTTTATTATGAACGTTGCACTTATAGGCGCCAGTGGTTTTATCGGCTCAGCTTTACTTCAGGAGTTATTATCACGCGGTCATCAGGTCACGGCCTTGGTCGGTCATCCAGAAAAATTATCAGCTCATACGGCACTGCGTGCCTTAGCCAGCGATGTGCAAAATCTCAATCAGCTTACGCAGCAACTGTCAGGATTTGATGCTGTCATCAGCGCTTTTAGCGGTCATGCACAGAGCGATACCTATGCCTATTATCTTGCTGGCATTAAGAATATTATCGCTGCGGCAAAAAGTTGCAATTCACTTCGTTTACTGGTTGTCGGTGGCGCTGGATCATTAGAAGTGGCTCCCGGCATTCAGGCAATAGATACACCAAGTTTTCCTGCTGAATACAAAGCAACGGCAGAGGGTGCACGTCAAGCCTTGTATTTACTGCGAGAAGAACAAAAACTAAACTGGACTATGTTGAGCCCAGCGGCAGTCATCGCGCCGGGTGTGCGCACTGGGCAATTCCGTTTGGGTCAGGATCAGATGTTGTTCGATGCTGATGGGAAGAGCCATATTTCGGTAGAAGACTATGCGCTTGCTATGATCGATGAATTAGAGCAAGCGCAATTCTCCAAGCAACGTTTTTCTGTCGCTTATTAAACCCGAGTATTCGCGATTGCTGCATTTCCACAAAAAAAATCCGCTGAACGGTTCAGCGGATTTTTGAAACGAACATGTGAACTAAATTACGGCACTATAAAGTCGTTCAATTTTTTAGTGAACTTAATCAACCATAAACGATTCGGTCGTTCGCTGTCCGCGCCGCGAGTGATGCGCGTGCTATTGCCTGCTGTACAGCCAGTCGCTGAGCTAGTCGTTGTCAAAGCACCAGCCATGTCCACCGTACATTTAGTAATATCTGCACCGTCAACGTTCACGCCAGCGGCGGTTTGGACTATGGTTTTCAAACCAAAATCATCGTCATTGACCAAAGCCAAAGTATTCTCATCCACCAATGCTAAACCTTCAGCTTTTTCTGCCAACCAGCCAGCACCGTTCAAATCAAACAATAAGGTTTTCTTCAAAGTTACCACGTTAGCGTAATTAGCGGCATTCACGGCGGCGCCAGTCATGCTGCTTTTCTCCAAATCAGTGCCGATTGTTGCGATGTCTGTGGCGTTAGTCGGAATTTGCACCAGCATCAGGCGATTGAATACTTTGCCATCTACGCCAGCACCTTGTTCAATCACAATAAATTTGCCGTTACCTAAGGACACCAAATCACCTAATTTTGCACCACCAGTTTTACCGCCTGAATAAAGGCTGGCATCTAAAGGGTAGGCATAAAGTTTAGTGGTTTCGGTAGTCGGATCAAACTCTACCCAACGATTAAATTTGGCGTAATCTTTGATGCTTTCGCTACTGGCAGCTGTTGCGCCTGGTACGATGTAATTCGCCTTGCCATCGTCCAAAGGACTCTGTATAAAGCCATGCAACTTGCCACTAGCGATCTCCAGACTTAAGCCTTCCATACCGCGATTGGCGCGACGTTTCAACAATACGGCGGGCAAGTCAGCTGCACCCGTGCCAGGCTGATATTTTTTAAGAATAATACCGGTATTGATGTCGATCTTCAAAATGAAAGGCCCATACTCATCTGATACCCACAATGCATTGCGTGCGCTATCCAATACAATGGATTCGGTATCCAAACCGTAATCGCTGAATACCGCTTTACTACCAGCTTCATACTTGACAGCATCGGTCAAAGGTACTTCGCCGGAAGAACCTACTTTACCTGCTGCGATTGGGAGACCAGAAGCATTAATCGTGCTGGAGAATTTAATCGGCATACTGGATTTCAAGACCGCGCCCGTTTTTCCAACAGAGATCACACCTATCGACGGGGTGAAGCTGGGCGATGGGAAAAACTTTCCATCGCTAGTACCAGTAGCGCCTGCTGTCATCATCGCATTTGGTACTTTAGGGCCATCGCCATTTGGACCACGATCTGTAATGCCATAAAATTCAAGACTACCGTCTGCAGCTTTACCTTTAAACGTCAAACCAGAACCATAAGACGGCAAAAAGCCTTTAGGAAAATCGGCTTTAATCGCAGCGATACTCCCTTCATAAGGGACAAAGAAAGAGTCTGCCGCTTGAATTTGGTAACGCGTAATGCTGGCGCTAACGCTGCCTAAGGTATTGGTCTGCGTGATTGTTTCAACAAAGGGAGTCGCCATTCTTGAGGCCAAAGTATCTTCAAAATGTTCACTCACCAAAATGCGTCTATCGTTGTCTACTGAGCGACTTTGATAGTTGGCTGGCAGCTTCGCCAACACGGCACTCATTGCAGTATTAAATGCCGCTGGTGCTAAGTTGAAATCAAGGCTTTGCGTCGTCAAAGCGGTCTTCACGGCGGATGAAATTTGTATGCCGTTCGCAGGATCGTTATCGGTGTCCAGTAATTGCAATGCCAACAAACGATTGACTACTTTATCATCTCTGATCTTATCGCTACCAGCTAGAGTTAAAGGTGTAATAGTGGCACTGCAAGCACCTGAGCCTAAATTAATACCGCCTACGTTAAAGGCGACGGTTTCGCCATTCAGGCAAGTGAAGCCACCACTAGCGCTAGTGCTTTGCTTTGCCGCACCGTTGGCAGCGTATTCCAAGCCCTCCACCGCAGCATCTAAGAACACACCTGATACTGGCGCAGGAACCACTTTTTGATCTACATTATTACTATCGCCACATGCTAGCAAAGCGGCCGCTGCTGCTAAGATTGTGAGACCCGTTATCGCTCTATTCCGCATCATTTTCCCCAAATCACTTAAATTCAAACACGTACAGCAGAAACTTAGATAAAGTGCAGGAATGTAACTGGCGAATATGACTAAGGTATGACAAATACAAATTGCCAAGCACGCTTTTTGTCGGGATTAGGATAGATTGATAGCTAAAAAATTTGCTCTAACCAGCTAAGGAAACTATTCTGAATGTCGGTGCTCCAAGGCTGTACAAGTCTAATAGCGACCAAATACTGAAGCGGCAAAATAAGCCCAGCGTGCTTCGTGAGTGATAAGGAAACGATGATGAATGAAAAGAAACTTTACCGTGTCCCGCCGTTCTTCAAATCAGCATGTGCTCTCGCTATTTTATTGCTGACGCTCACTGCTTGCGCAGCGACACCTACCATAACGCAGGTTCCGCAAAACCTGTTTCGTGACGATTTGTTTGTGTCAAATACTAATCCGATTAAAGCAAATGATATTTTTGTCGCAGATAAGGCGATGCAGCAATTCATCGCTACCGAAATCGTAAGTCAACTGCGCTCAACCAGTCACCAAAGAGCCCTTTTTAATGCTTTATATAGTAAGGCGCAATTACGTCTTGAATACGATTCATCCTATACCCGCACCGCCAGCGAAGCCTTCGCCGCGCGTTCAGGTAATTGTCTGTCGCTGGTCATCATGACAGCTGCCTTAGCCAAAGAAATGGGACTATCAGTGCAATACCAAAAGGTGATTACTAAAGAAGATTGGAGCCGTAGCGGCGGACTATACTTTGCTAGCGGTCATGTGAATGTGGTGCTGGGTAAAAAGCGTTTCGATGAAAAAAATCATTTGGATCAAAACTACCAAATGACGATCGACTTTTTACCGCCGCAAGACACCGCGAGTCAACGCACAGTAGATCTGGAAGAGAACACGATTATCGCTATGTATATGAATAATCGTGCGGCCGAATCACTGGTGCGCAATCAAACAGATCAAGCCTATTGGTGGGCCAAAGAAGCGATCATAGCCGATCCACAATTTTCATATTCTTACAATACTTTGGGCGTCATCTATATGCGCCAAAAACAATATCTAGATGCTTATCGAGCACTTGAAATGGCGCTAAAGACTGATCCTGACAGTTTGGTGGCGACGTCAAACATGGTACAGACCTTAGAAATGTTGGGGCGCGACGCGGAAGCAAGCCTGTTAAATGAGTCCTTACTTAACAAACAACCCTTTCCCCCTTTTCATTTCTTCAATTTGGGCTTGAAAGCGATGGAGAGAAATGAATTTCAGCAAGCAAAGTTTCTTTTCCAAAGAGAACTCAAACGCGCCCCCGATTACCACGAATTTCACTTCTGGCTTGGGCTAGCCCATTTCCGGCTTGGCGAACTAGACGCAGCTCAGCAAGAGTTCGATCTTGCAAAAGCAAATAGTACGACGCAAAAAGACTTTGCTTTATATTCTGCCAAGTCAGATCGTTTGAATTCACTGCGGCGACAGTAAAAAAGCTCCGTCGAGTTATCGACGGAGCTTTTCAACTAAATTCATCTACTTAAGCAGCCAAAAATACTGGTGTCTTTATTTGCGCGGTGTCACGTGCAGACAACGGCAACTCACCCAAGTGTGCTGCACCACTCATCAACTCCGCGATGCGCTGAGTCAATTCATGCTCTTGTGTTGCTAATTGAAAATGCGCTGGACGTTGGGTCTGTACGATACCCCAACGCACTACAGGGGAACGTCCGCTGCCATCTAGCAAAGCGTGATCACGCAACCATTGCTCAAAGAAGCGTGTTGGCATCTGACTATCAACCCAGATCAAATGATCGGATGTCATCAACTTGTTGTACGATGGGCGAACTAAGATTTCGTAAATCATTTTATAACTCCCTTAATGTCTCTGTCTTTTCACGTTGTCATTTCATTCTGTGACAAAGATGCTGTTAGGGAAAAAACGCTAGTCACGACAAGCTGGTTGACACAAATTCTTACAAGTTTCGGTTTTTTTTAATTTTTTTCGATTATTTTTGCTTAAAACGAAAAAAAGCCTGATTTTTTTCTAAAAATCAGGCTCTTAATGGTACTTAGGCTACTGCAGTTGATAATAATTTTTAAATATTAAGGTAGTAGCTTCTTTTTAATTTTATGACACAAACGCAGCATTAGTACGAGTAGCAACATTCAAGGTCGCTGTTGGGCCTTTATTGTCACCAATGAAACCGAACAGGTTCTTTGGGTCCGCCATAGCGGGTATCAAGGACAAAGTCTCGCCCATACCCAACTCAACTGCGGCATCGCGCATGTAACGTAAAGCAGAATAATCTTCCAAGGCAAAACCAACCGAATCAAAAATCGTCACTTGCTCAGGAGTGCTGCGACCAACAACTTTGCCTGACAATACTGTCCACAATTCAGTCACTGGGAAGTCAGCAGGCATTTGTTGCATATCGCCTTCGATACGTGACTGAGGTTCGAACTCACAGAACACCGGTCCCTTGCGCAATACATCCGCATGCAATTCAGTCTTGCCTGGGCAATCGCCACCGACGCCATTAATGTGCATACCTGGTTCAATCATGTCAGGCGTGATTATGGTGGCATTGGTTTTATCTGCTGTCACCGTCGTGATAATGTCCACACCTTTTACGGCTTCTTTGGTGCTATTGAAGCGCTTAGTTTGCAAACCCATTTTTGCCAGATTCGCTTCTAATTTGTCCGTAGCGGCACTATCGATATCGAACAAGTGAAACATCTCAACGCCGAGTAAATGATGAAAGGCCAAAGCCTGAAAGTCACTTTGTGCACCGTTACCGATGATCGCCATCGTTTTGCAGTTATCACGTGCTAATGCACGCGCCGCTACTGCAGACATCGCAGCAGTGCGGATTGCTGTGGTTAAAGTCAATTCACTGACCAACTCAGGCACACCTGTTTCTACATCAGCCAACACGCCAAATGCCATCACGGTAGGCAGATTGAATCGGTGGTTGCTTGGGTGGCCGTTCACATATTTGAAGGCATAAGATTTATCATCTGCGATCGGCATCAATTCGATGACACCGACGTCAGAATGATTAGCAACGCGGGCACATTTATCGAAGGAATTCCAACGTAAAAAATCTTGATTGATATAGGACGCAACACCGGTAATGCAAGCGCCGATACCTCGCTTATTAATGATCTCGGCAACACGTTCTGCGCTGAGATATTGCGTCACCGCACGGCGTGGCGTAACAGTTTGTGTGCTACTTGAATTCAGGTTTTGTTTGGTGCTTGTCATGATGGTCTCCGTTAGTTTATTAATTACTAATGAGAACTTGCGCAAAATTTCTACAACCAGCCGGTAGCGATCAAAGCATTTTTACACTCGGAATCTTCGTTTTTGTTCACTCAGATTCGGTAAATCTCGCTGCAACAACTTTGCGTAAGTTCTTTAAAAAAACTTGATGGGAGAATCTTACGGAAGATCTGTGTTAAACAGAATCAGCAAAAATGTACCAATATCGTCAAATTTCTGCCAAAATGACACACCAAAATGACGAAATGATCAAAATGGACGCCCTAGACCAACAATTAATCAGCTTGCTCCGCACCAATGCGCGCCTGAGCATCGCCAATCTGGCACATAAACTCAAAGTCTCACGTGGCACGGTCAATAATCGCATCACCAGACTCGAGGATGACGGCATTATCGTCGGCTATACGGTTCGTTTGCGTCCTGATGCGCGACAAAATGAAATTCATGCCTGGATCAGCATTGCCGTCGAAGGTAATGAAACCCGCGCCGTGATCGCCTCGCTGCTAGGCGAGCCAGGCATAGAAGAAATTCACGATACGAACGGACGCTGGGATTTGTTGGCCAGCCTGCGTGCATCTAATCTCTCCGAATTGTCGAGTGTACTAGAGCGTATACGCCTGATCAAAGCGATACAAAACACTGAAACGAGTATCCATTTACAGACTTATCGAACAGCTAATAAATCCTAGATTATCAAGCAACTCTAAGGAGTATCAATAAAGCACGAACAACTTCAGGCCTTGCGTCATCAATATCAATTCTCACCAAGTAGATCATGGCAATTTACATGTAAAATTTTTTGGCGACTATAAGCAGTTTGACGCTCAAAAGTCAGACGAAATTACACTCTCTCTCTCCGTGATCAATTCTTGCTTGCCTATATACAAGTAGTGCGAATTACCTATTCCTGTTCAAAACTATCCCAAAAAGACCTTGAAGTTTTGATCGAATTTTGTAATCTAAAGAAACAGTGCTCATAGTCAACTGATTCATTGCAAGCTAAGTACGGCTTACCGACTATCTCGATAAGCTCTTACTTCCACACCTTGACTAAATAAGCTCTTCATAAAGTACCACTCACACAAATAAGATTACGAACAGGCACAGCTTTTGCTTATTAGCCAATTGAACTTATAACAATAGCTGCTAGCGACTAGTAATTCGTCGCATTCAATCTCATTCAATTAGGATCTATCGTGAGTTTTATTAAAAAATTATTCGGATTGGAGTTGGCGGGACAACCCAAACTCGCTCTCAAACGTACGCCAGAAGTATTGGCAAGCCTGGAACGCATCGAAGCACGGCGGCAGAAAGAACTGAAGCAGGCCGAAGAGCAAAGACGTCGCGAACGTCTCTTAAAAACATATACGCCTGCAGGTCGTAATGGGGCACAAAAAAATGTTTCGACAATTACTGCAAATGAAGCAATAAGAGACCTGGAAAGAAAAGCATTGCAAGGACATAATGATAGGTTAACGGCTGATAGTGGCATGACTGCCAATAGCAAAATGAATCTGTGGTTCAACACGATCGCGCCTGAGGAACCGCCAGATACCATTGCCCCAGACATGCGCATACCCGATACTGTTTTTGATGTTGAAACCAACAAATTTGAAAAATAATAGTTGGCTGTACTTTGGCTTTATGGATTTATCTCATTCTTTGGCACAAACCAGAGCCTCATCCGTCGCTTCAAATTTCACAGGAACGCACTTTCCTTAAGTGACTATGAAACGCTGCCAGGAAAGAACAACGTAGCCTAAGCTTGGTGGCAAAGCAATGAATCATTTCTGGCATTTTGATATTTCTTGATTAAAAAAATCATCAAGCTTCTAAAAATGTCGAAAAAAAACCAGTTCCACGTCATGCGTGGAACTGGTTTATGACAATTTACAGTTTATATACCAGCTGGGTGTCAGAACGGAATATCGTCATCCATGTCCGAGAAATTCGGTGCTGGGCGCTGAGCCGGAGCCTGACGTGGTTGTTGTACTGGCGCGCTGTAAGCTTGCTGTTGCTGAGGGCGTTGTGCTGGAGCACCGCCGCCGTAACCATCATCATCCATAGGAGCGCCACCGCCGCCGCCCATGCCCTGACGACTGCCTAGCATTTTCATCTCATCGGCCCGAATATCCGTAGCGTATTTTTCTACGCCATCTTTGTCGGTGTACTTACGTGTACGCAAACTACCTTCAATGTAAACCTGTGAACCCTTTTTCAGGTATTGGCCGGCGATTTCTGCCAATTTGCCAAAGAAAGTCACACGATGCCATTCGGTCGCTTCTTTCTTTTCACCGGTTTGCTTGTCTTTCCACGATTCTGTGGTTGCTACTGCAATGGTGGTCATTGCATCGCCACTTGGCATGTAGCGTGTTTCTGGATCACGTCCCAGATTACCAATAATCAGAACTTTATTTAGTGATGCCATTTATAAGTCTCCTACACTCTAAAATAATTTATCAACGTAACTCGCGTGTTTCAATAGATCAAAAATGCTTTCCATACAGGAGGACAAATTTGCTTACTGCGTTTCTGTAAATGTTGACTAGACCGTACTAGCGATGTCGCCAGAACTTGCAGAATCCGGTTTGCTGGCGCGCTTGGGCAATTCCGGCATCCGGCTTGCGATTATAAGCCAGATTAAAGACAAAACTGCAGTAAATATAAACACCGAACTAGCACTTATGTGTTGCTTCATCCAACCACCAACAAAGCCCCCACAAGCCAAACCCAGCGCTTGCAAAGTGTTATACACGCCAAGCGCCGCACCTTTCGCTGAAGGTGGCGCTAGACGGGAAACCAAAGAAGGCTGACTCGCTTCCAAAATATTGAACGCAAGAAAGAAAGCAAATAGCATCGCGATCAGCATGGTGGCATTTTCCAGGAAGCCCCAAAAACCCAATTGCACCAGCATCAGTAAGGCAATCGACCAGACAAAAATCTGCTTCATTTTGCCACTGCGTTCGCCGCGCATGATCGCTAACAGCATCACAAAGAAAGAACCAAACACAACCGGCAAATAGACCTCCCAGTGTTTATCGAGCGGTAGATGCGCATATTGCACCAAAGCGGATGGAACCACGACAAACATGGCGACCTGGCTTAGGTGTAAGACGAACACGCCTAAATTCAAACGCATCAATTCAGGATTTTTCAATACATCAATCAATGGCACTTTCACAGTTGGCATTGACGGTGCATCTGGCGTAATCCATGTCACAACGCCTATCGCCGCAATCGCCATGATCGCGGTCAAAATAAAAATACCGTCCATACCTATGCGTTGATACAAAACGGGTGCTAACACCAGAGACAAGGCAAAACTGATACCGATAGAGCCGCCTACCATCGCCATCGCCTTGGTACGGTGTTCTTCTCGTGTGGTGTCAGCAAGTAACGCGGTAATCGCCGCAGAAATCGCGCCAGCGCCCTGCACTGCACGACCAATCAAAATCCCCATGACGCTATGCGACATGGCAGCGATCACAGCACCCACCGCGAATAAAATCAGCCCAAGGATAATCACCGGCTTACGACCATACTTATCCGATGCCATACCGAACAGGATCTGCAGACAAGCTTGAGTCAATCCATAAATCCCCATTGCCATGCCGACCAAGGCCGTATTATCGCCATCCGGCAGTGTTTTGGCATGAATCGCAAAAATCGGCAAAAGCAAAAACAAGCCGAACATGCGTAAGGCAAAGATGGATGCCAAGGACGCGCCAGCCCGAATTTCGGAAGACGACATCTTGCTTGAGACTAATGTGGAAGCGAGCGGTTGTGAGCTCATAGGTGTTACGCTATTCATAAGACTAATACAGCAAAAAATACAGCAAAATTCAGGCAATCACTGAGTGTCTGCGTCGCTGACCATGATTCTCGGGACAATTTGATTCGACACACGCGCTTATTTTTGAAAACCCGTTATAGTATCAGGTTGCTCGCTTTTCATTTCGAATTGCGGCTTTGAATTGCGTTTGTTCGATTGACTGAGATTAAATCCTGTTTCAAAAAATGGGAATAGTCATGAATTGAATAAATATTCTTCTCTTTTTTGCACTTAGAATTTTTTCATTCGCAGGAATTGTTTCATGACCACTAGCAAAACTAAGAAAGCCCTGAAGTCCGCGCCCGCAGAAATCGAATTCGATCTCGTGGACATGCCGCTCCCCAAAAAGGATGCGATCCGGGTTCGTGGTGCGCGTACACATAATCTGAAAAATATCAGCATTGATCTGCCACGCAATAAGCTGGTCGTGATTACCGGCTTATCAGGCTCAGGCAAATCCTCGCTGGCGTTTGATACCTTGTATGCAGAAGGTCAGCGACGCTATGTGGAATCCTTATCAGCGTACGCGCGCCAGTTTTTGCAATTGATGGAAAAGCCGGATGTCGATTTGATCGAAGGCTTGTCGCCAGCGATTTCTATCGAGCAAAAAGCGACTTCTCACAATCCACGCTCGACAGTCGGTACCGTCACCGAAATTCACGATTACCTGCGTTTACTGTATGCGCGTGTCGGCACGCCTTATTGTCCCGACCATCCAGAAAATCCTTTGGCAGCACAATCGGTTTCGCAAATGGTCGATGCGGTGCTAGCGATGCCGGAAGACAGTAAGCTGATGATTTTGGCGCCTGTGATATCGAATCGCAAAGGCGAGCACGTCGATTTATTCGAAGCAATGCAGGCGCAGGGCTTTGTACGTTTCCGCGTGCAAAGCGGCACCCATGAAGCGAAGATCTATGATGTCGATGATTTGCCGAAACTCAAGAAAACCGAAAAACACACCATTGATGTGGTGGTTGACCGCGTCAAAGTCAAAGCCGAAATTAAGCAACGCTTAGCGGAAACGTTTGAAACCTGTCTGCGCATCGCCGAAGGTCGTGCTTTGGTAGTGGATATGGATAGCGGTCATGAGCAATTGTTCTCAAATAAATTTGCCTGCCCGACTTGTGGCTATAGTTTGCAAGAATTAGAACCACGTTTATTCTCATTCAATAATCCTATGGGTGCTTGCCCTGAATGTGATGGTCTCGGTCATATCGAATTCTTTGATCCAAAACGCATCGTGGCTTTCCCCAATTTATCCTTAGCAAGTGGCGCGGTCAAAGGCTGGGACAGACGCAATCAATTCTATTTCCAGATGCTGTCAAATCTGGCGGCCTTCTACGATTTTGATCTGGATGTGCCGTTTGAACAATTGCCCGAAGCCGCACAACAAGTCGTTCTGTATGGCTCTGGCAAACAAAGCATACCGTTCACTTACATCAATGAAAAAGGTCGAACCGTCGTCAAGGAACATACCTTTGAAGGCGTCGTCACCAATCTACAAAGGCGCTACCGCGAGACCGATTCAATGGCGGTGAAGGAAGAGCTGGCGAAGTTCATCAATGAGAAAGAATGCCCGTCTTGCCACGGTGCACGTTTGCGTGTCGAAGCCCGTTTTGTCAAAGTCGGCATGGGAAAACAAGAACGTGCGATTTATGAAATCAGTGCGATGCCTTTACGTGAGGGGATGGAGTTTTTCGGCAAGTTAAAGCTCACCGGATCGAAGCGCGACATTGCGGATCGCATTATTAAAGAAATCAGCTCACGCCTGACATTTTTAAACAATGTCGGTCTCGACTATTTATCACTCGATCGCAGCGCCGATACTTTGTCGGGCGGAGAAGCACAGCGGATTCGCCTCGCCTCACAAATCGGTTCTGGCTTGACAGGTGTGATGTATGTTTTGGATGAACCTTCTATCGGTTTACATCAACGCGACAATGACCGCTTAATCGGTACGCTCAAACATTTACGGGATATCGGCAATAGCGTGCTGGTGGTTGAGCATGATGAGGACGCAATCCGTTGCGCCGACTTTATCGTTGACATGGGTCTCGGTGCGGGTGTGCATGGTGGCGAAATCATCGCCCAAGGTTCGCTCGACGATATCATGCAAAGCAAGCGATCCTTGACTGCCCAATATTTATCCGGCGCTTTAGAAATTGAAGTACCGAAAAAACGCGCGGCCTTTAATCCGGAAAAACAATTCGTGATCGCAGGCGCGACTGGCAACAACTTGAAAAAAGTCACGATGAAGTTGCCCGTCGGTTTACTGACTTGCGTCACCGGCGTTTCTGGCTCGGGCAAATCGACTTTGGTCAACGATACTTTATACCTCGCTGCTTCGCGTCATTTGTATGGTTCACAAACCGAACCAGCGGCATTTGAAAGTATCAGCGGCTTAGAACATTTTGACAAAGTCATTGCGGTCGATCAAGCACCAATTGGTCGTACACCGCGCTCTAATCCAGCCACCTATACCGGCCTGTTCACACCGATTCGCGATTTGTTTGCGACAGTGCCTGTCGCCAAAGAACGTGGCTATAGCGCTGGTCGCTTCTCATTCAACGTCAAAGGCGGACGCTGCGAAGCTTGCCAGGGCGATGGCGTGATTAAGGTCGAAATGCATTTTTTACCCGATGTGTACGTACCTTGCGATGTATGTCATGGCAAACGCTACAACCGAGAAACTTTGGAAGTCCAATACAAGGGCAAGAACATCAACGAAATCTTGGCGATGACGGTTGAAGATGCACATGAGTTCTTCAAGCCTGTGCCTTTAATTGCACGTAAATTGCAAACCCTGTTGGACGTGGGACTCGGTTATATTCGACTCGGTCAAAGTGCAACCACGCTTTCTGGTGGTGAAGCACAACGCGTGAAATTGTCTTTGGAATTATCGAAACGCGATACGGGTCGCACCTTGTATATTTTGGATGAACCAACGACAGGCTTGCATTTTCACGATATCGCTTTGTTGTTGAAAGTTATTCACCGCTTGCGTGATCAAGGCAATACCGTGGTCATCATTGAACACAATCTGGACGTAATTAAAACCGCGGATTGGATTGTTGATATGGGACCAGAAGGCGGTGCTGGTGGTGGTCGCATTATTGCAAGTGGCACGCCGGAAGATGTGGCGGCCAATGAGCATAGTGTGACTGGGCATTATTTGCTGCCATTGTTGAAGAAGAAGTAAAGGCCATATCGCACCTAGCAAAAGCTCCCTCTCCCGCTAGCGGGAGAGGGAGCTTCAAAATCAAAATTTATTCAAATTGTTATGAGCATCAAACTAATCGTAGGGCTAGGCAACCCCGGCCCTGAATATGAACAAACCCGCCACAACGCAGGTTTCTGGCTAGTCGATCAACTCGCTGGCAGCAGCTTGCAACGCGATAAAAACTTCAATGCCTTGGTCGCTAAAACACGCATTGCAGGTGAAGAAGTCTGGCTATTGCAGCCGCAAACTTTTATGAACCGATCCGGGCAATCTGTCGGCGCGATCTGCCGATTTTATAAAATCACCCCAGAGCAAATCTTGGTCGTGCATGATGAACTCGACATCGCACCCGGTCTCGCTAAGCTCAAAAAAGGTGGCTCGTCTGGTGGACACAACGGCCTCAAAGACATCACCGCAGCACTCGGCACGCAGGACTATTGGCGTATGCGTATTGGCATAGGTCATCCACGTACTTTGAATTTACAACAAGGCGTGGCTGACTTCGTTTTACATAGACCACGTAAAGAAGAGCACCCCTTAATCGATGAATCTATTGCGCGCGGCTTGGAGATTATTCCCATGCTGATCAAGGGCGAATTTGCTGACGCGATGACGAAATTGCATACGATTACAAAGTAATTTTTATCCAAATTTTCACCGATTTGAACATAAAAAAACCGGTCGCACAAAATGTGCGACCGGTTTTTTTTGTATCGAACAAAGCTCGCACTCTGTTCAAATCTCAAACACCGCTCTAATTAGAACTTGTAAGTACCGTTCACATAGAAAGTACGGAAGTTTGGAGCCCAACCATCGCGCCAGCTAGTTGGATTCTCTGCACCGAACACATTATTCACGAAGAAATTGAGTCTAGTGTTTTTGAAACCAGTGTAAGTCAAGCTGTAGTTGGTCGTGATACCAGCATCAATACGTTCACAAGTTGCCAAGTACTCAGCTGCTACTTTTTGCGTTGCGCAGTAAGTTGGAGATGACAAGCTATTTGCGCTGTAGCCACTAGTGTAGTTAACGATCACAGCATTATCCCAGTTACCTGTCTTCATGGCTGCAGTCACTTTCCCAGACATTTGACCGCCACGATCGTAAGTACCGCTCAAGTTTTTATTCCATTTAGCATCAGCAACGCTGTAGGTTTGGTAGTTCAACTCGTAAGCACCTTCGAGATTCAGACGCAAAGTGCCAACACCGTCAAACTTGAAACTTGTTCTAGCATCAAAATCGAAACCAGAAGCACGAGTTTTACCTGTGTTTACATATGGGTTATACACTAAGCCCAATTTTCCGATGTTTTGGAAAGTAATCGTGTTTGCAGGCGCATACTTTTTCACCAAAGCCAAGAATTCGTTATCTGTCGCCGTGTTATCTACGCGCAGTAATTGACCAGCAGGTAAAGTAGCTTCGCCTTTCAAGATATCAACCGTTGAACGGGTACCAATTTCATCTTTACGTTCGATATTGTAGTAATCGATACCAAAAGACCATTGTTTAGTCGGTGCAAACACCAGACCCATAGTGTAAGAACGGGAGGTTTCTGGCTTCAAATTTGGATTTGAAGATACAAAACTTGGCAAGCCTGCTGAACAATCATTTGAACGGTAGCCGTTAGCTAAAGCTTTGTCTGCTGTCGTTGCTGCTGGGTTGTTTTGGATCAGATTGTTTAAGTCTGTCGCGATAGGGCAACGACGCAAGTCATTAACACCCGTTGCAACTGAACTACGACCTAAACCGTTACCGGATTCAACGATGTTCGGTGCGCGGAAGCCACCAGATGCCGTTGCACGTACCAACAAACTATCAGTTACTGTGTAACGCAAGCCCAGTTTTGGAGAAATATGCGCATCGAAATCGCCTTGTTTATCAGCACGCAACGCAGCACTAACCTCAACGCTTTTCACAACAGGGATAGTCGCTTCAGAAAAGATCGAGTATTGATTACGCGCATCTTTAACTTGCAAGCCGAAAATACCAACCAACTCACCATTCAAAACATTGTCAGAGCTCTTCATTTGATAAGCTTCATGACGAATATCACCACCCACCGCGAAAGACAATGGACCGGCTGGCAGTTGCATCAATTCGCCAGTCAAAGTACCGTCTAAGAAAGTGATCGAAGATTTACCCTTAGTCGTACGAATTGGGAACATCGTTTCTAACAATGCGCGGTCATTTTGCTTACCGAAGACGTATGTCTTGTTGATGATCGCATCCGTATAGCCTTTTGCGCTTACAGCACGAGTGGCTTTGTCTGCTGAAGATTCCATATGACCGAAAGCTGATTTCCAGTCATAGTTACCCAAAGTACCTTCCAATGCCAACATCGCACGATATTGATCGGAGTTAGTTTTGTTGAAGTTAAAACCATTGCCTGTGTCCATCAAACGAGCGCGGTATTCCACTGGCGTTGTATATGGATTGCTTGGATGACCGACTGGCAATTTCGGATAAGTGAATGGACCGACCATTTTGGCGCCGTACACGTTGTACCAGATACTGCTAGCAGTGGTCGTAGAACCATTGCTAGCATTTAGCGGCGTCAAGATGTAAGAATCGAAAGAATTGGAGTAAGTGACTTCGAAGTTTGCATCGATGTCGGAACCAATTTTGAAACGCGTGTTGCTCGCTAAAGCATAGCGTTCGCTGTTGGTTGTCTGACCACTGTACGGCAAAATATCAAACTTACATTGTTTATCAACTGGATCGATATCACCTGCAGGGCAACCAGGTGCCGCTACGATATTTGTGCTGCTCAGGAAATAGTTCCCTGTTGGAGAGAAGGTACTCTTCGCATCCCAAGTAGAACGGCCTGGTGTCAAACGGTGCCATTCTGGGTACTGATTGCGCAATTCACCCGTTGTATAACCATCGCGCTTGTTGCCTTCAATAGTCAAGTAAGTGTTGAAACCATCTTTGGCAACGTCACCGTAGCCATAAATCGCATTAACGTTACGGGTACGACGGTCAGACAAATTCTCTGTCGTGGTATAACCAGCTTTGACCTGACCACCTTGGAAATTCTTACGCAGAATAATGTTGATAACACCTGCGATCGCGTCAGAACCGTAGATAGCGGATGCGCCATCTTTCAAAATCTCAATACGGTCAATAGAATCTGAAGCAATAGCGTTCAAATCCGTGAAATTATCTTGTGCGCCGTCAGACAAACCGTAAGGCGCGATACGACGACCATTCACCAAAACCAAAGTAGCCACTTTGCCTAAGCCACGCATTCCAACCGCCGACGCACCCGTTGCAAAGCTGCCTGAAGAGCTAGACGCTGCGTTCAAGCTAGTACTTACCGCAACGGAATCCACCAAAATGCCCAAAGCTGTCGTAGCGCCAGAACGTTCGATATCTTCACGCGTCAATACCTGCACAGAAGCAGACGTCTCTTGGTTAGTACGCTTAATACTGGAACCAGTGATTTCAATTCGTTGAACTTTTTCTGGGGCTTGTTGTGCAAACGCAGGTGTGAACGCTACCAGTGTGTTAACCACGCCGACCGCGACCAAAGCTTTGGTCATCTGTTTGAGTTTCATGTTTTCTCTCTTGTGTTATTGAAAAAAATTACTTACTTGGATATAACAGGGCAAAACACTTCCCCCCCTGCCCATCTATTTCTGAAATATTATTTTCATTATTTAGTTAATTCAGCTTGCAATAATACAAGAATTTTACATATTTTGCCTAAACATCTTTTTCCTTTATTGGGAAAGTGATGCGTAAACGATGCAAAATTCATTGCAAAAATGAAAATTTAATTTCAAAAGAGTATTAAAAGTGGTATTACGGATAAGTTCTTAAGGGTTTTCTTGATTTTTGCCACGATCAATTTATCTACATGGATGACTGCGAAAAAATATAAAAAAGAAGAGAAAGATTAGTTACGTAAGCCGTGCACGATTAATCCGATCTCGGCCAGCAAAAAATCTCGCTCGGCCAAAAGAAAACATTAAAGCGACAAGATCAAAATAGGCGCAAAGTCACTTGTAAGCGGCAATGCCGTTCAATTACGTCAAGTCAAAACAAGGTGATTTCGTCCCTGCGTAAGCAGAGATTCAGCGTCTTTAGGCGTTTAAACCACAGGATTCTTGCCTTCGCGGGAATGGCGAGACATGGCGCGGCGCAAAACTCAAAGTAAGTATCTCTTCGCCGCCTTTGATTGTGAGGACAGTTGGTACAAACACCCAAACTACTCTTGATCTATTATGCTTCCCTGCTCCCCGACGTCAGATATTTTCCTCCCCCTTTGCAACAAAGCCTGGCGTAACAGATATTCCACTTGCGCGTTTGCACTGCGCAACTCTTGCGCAGCCATGCGTTCGATCTCGCTCCAGAGAGCGGGATCAATACGCAAAGGGAATGATTTTTTACCTGGGCTTGCCATAGTCCATCTAGATTGCTTTAAGGATGTCGTATTGAATTAAGTTTTTGGTTGCTGACTCAACTGAGCACTGATTTGAGCGCACAAAACTTCAGGTTCAGCGCTACCAATGCGGATTTTTTTGCCGTCAGCTTTCGTTATACGTACAGCACCCTTGCCAGCTGCGTTGTACAACATACCTTCACGGGTAAAACGTATACCTTTGCCTTCGAACCACATGGTTTGACATACTTCAACGTGAGCGATCTCAGAAAATTTCAATTGCCATTTCGGCCAACCGAAAATACCAAACTGCCATTGCAAATCATGCTCATTTATTTTGATGGTGAGATGGCCAAAAATGCCCAAGACCAGCAAATTAATCACAGCAATCAACAACAAGCTTTGTAGCAATTGAGTAACCGCTAAATTTCGCCCATCAAAGATACTCACACCCAAGGTTAATAGTGGCAGCATGATCCACAACAAAGCCACCCATTGACGCGTTTGATATTTGGTTTGCATGACTTGATTCACAGTAATCACTTTCTAATTTTATTCATTAATCGTTTACCGATGTTTATAGCGACGGCAGACGAATTTACTTTCTTCTTTTTTGATTTCTTTGCACTAGGATCGCAACAAATACAATCAAAATCACAGGCAAAATGCTATTCGTCATTCGCTCCCTCTCAATTATACAGAGTGCCGGTGTTAATCACGGGCTGGGTATCTTTATCCGAACACAAAACCACCAGCAAATTACTGACCATAGCGGCCTTACGTTCATCGTCGAGTTCGACAATTTTTCTTTCTGACAAACCAAGCAAAGCCTCTTCCACCATACTCACTGCACCGTGCACGATTTTTTTACGGGCACTGATGATTGCTTCAGCTTGCTGACGGCGTAACATTACTTGTGCAATTTCTTGTGCATAGGCTAAATGGGTGAGTTTTGCGTCCTCGACATCAATACCAGCAGCAATGAATCGATTATGTAATTCCTGACGCATCGCGTCCGCCACCACGTCCATACCAGCGCGCAAGGTAGTTTCACCTTCGCTCAGATCTTCACCATCATCATAGGCATATTGCGATGCCAAATGGCGGAGTGCGGCTTCTGCCTGCACATTAACGAAACGCTCAAAATCTTCAACGTTATAGATCGCCAATGAGGTTTCTTCCACGCGCCAGACGATAGCCGCACCAATTTCCACTGGATTTCCACGCTTGTCATTCACTTTTAATGGAGGCGTGTTTAAGGTCCGAGCGCGCAGACTTAATTTGCGTTTGCTAAACAAAGGATTGGCCCAACGCAGTCCTTCACTGCGATCAGTTCCTTTGTATTTCCCAAACAAAGAGAGTAAAGCGGCCTCATTCGGCTGCAACATGTACAACCCGGTCAAAATCAAGATACCAAACGCGATAACAACGAATCGCAGCAACACAGCACTCACCGCTGGCTGCTGGCCTTCCATTAACAAAGTAACAAAAGCATAAATCCCGCCAACAATCAATAAGAAGCCTAGTGCAATCATCGCGTAGCCATCTATTGATGCATAACCAAACTCACGCATGGCCAACTTCTTTTCTTCTTTTTTTATAAGCGATTTATTTTCCGCATTTGCAGAAACTTCTTTTACTGTTTCCATTCTTTTCTCCTATGGATTAATTTCAATTTACTAGCATGTGGTCAAAAACATGGTGAAATCAAAGTGATATCACTTTAGGATCATAGGATCGAGTTGTCAAGCAGATTTATCAAAATTTAAAAAACCACAACAACCACCATTTTTGACGCTTCAGGTAAGATACGAACCAATCTAAAAGTCCGCCTTTCTCATCAATGAAAACCGAAATACGCACCGAAGTTGCCCAACTTTGGCAAATCGCTTGGCCAGTCCTGATTGGACAATTGGCGACTGTTGGCATGTCCGTTGCCGATGTTGCAATGACCGGACATCTTAGCGCGCAAGATCTGGCTGCTGTGGCGCTTGGGGCTTCGCTCTGGTCCATTATTTTAGTGACAGTGATGGGTGTGATGATTTCCGTCAATGCTGTAGTCGCCCATGAAGTGGGCGCTGCAGCACTAGACAAAGTGCCACACATCATGCGCCAGGCTATGTGGATGGGTTTAGGTGTTGGCACTGTTGCCTGTATCTTACTAAATCTCTCTACTATCGTTTTTGACTATCTTCAGCTCGAACCGTTCGTACAAGCCAAAGCAACAGAATTTGTTCGGGTCATCAGCATAGGAATGCCTGCGTTCGCGATGTACCGTGCCTTGTATAGTTACACCACCAGCTTAAACCACACTAAACCGGTTATGGTGATTGCGCTAATGGGCTTGGCTTTTAATATCGTTGTTAATTGGTTGTTTATTTATGGCAAATGGGGATTCCCGCAATTAGGCTCAACAGGTTGTGCGATTGCTACTGGTATTGGCATGTGGCTAATGCTGGCTGCGATGATATGGTGGACACATAGGGCAGCGGCTTATAAACAGACCTTTCCGTTCACTCACAGAGAGGCGCCCAAATGGAGCGAAATTCGCTCAATGTTACGCATAGGTTTACCAATCGGCGTCACCTATTTTGCCGAAGTATCCGCCTTCTGCGCTGTTGGCCTGCTGGTGGCACGTTTTGGAGTCGTTGCCATTTCAGCCAATCAGATAGCCTTAAATTTTTCTTCACTAGTCTTTATGATACCGATGAGTTTAGGTATTGCATTGACGACGCGGGTTAGTCAAACACTGGGCGAAAAAGATGTCGTCAAAGCGCGATTCATTTCTTGGACCGGTGTTAGTGTATCGCTCATATTTGCCGTAGTTTCTGCCACTTTGATGACCTTGTTCCGGCACCAGGTCGCGGCAGCTTACACCTCCGATCCGGCGGTACAAACAGTCGCTGCTAATCTCCTATTACTTGCAGCAATTTTTCAGCTCTCAGATGCAGCACAAGTGACGCTATCCTGTGCCTTACGCGGTTATAAAGTGACGCGCGTTCCTATGTTTATTCACATCATGGCGTTTTATGGCTTTGCATTGCCAATTGGCGCCATTCTGGGTTTGTCACCGAGTTGGTTCCCTTGGAGCCCGGCACAACCAATGGAGGCGGCTGGTTTTTGGATAGGCTTAGTACTCGGTCTTACCGTTGCTGCAATTTTATTGGGGATTTTCCTGCATCGGTTATCTGTCGCTAAGATCGCCTACGACACGCACAAACCAGCTTGACGCTTGCACGAATAGGTCTTTTCAATAGGCACTGGTGTAAAATGGCGACTTATTTCAAAATTTCTCTGAAGTTTTGTTTCAATTCTGTTTCGTTTACATCTGAGTCAGCTCAGTTTTTTCTAAGTAAAGTTCATCATGAGTCTTCAATGCGGTATCGTCGGCCTGCCTAACGTCGGCAAATCTACTCTTTTTAATGCTTTGACAAAAGCAGGCATTCCCGCAGAAAACTACCCTTTCTGTACTATTGAACCAAACGTTGGCGTGGTAGAAGTGCCAGATCCACGTCTAAAACAATTGTCCGACATCGTTAAACCCGAGCGCGTACAAAACGCTATCGTTGAATTTGTTGACATCGCCGGTTTGGTTGCAGGCGCGTCAAAAGGCGAAGGTTTGGGCAACCAATTCTTGGCACACATCCGCGAAACAGATGCGATTGTGAACGTAGTACGTTGCTTCGAAGATGACAACGTGATTCACGTTGCTGGTAAAGTCAGCCCACTTGATGATATCGAAGTCATACAAACCGAACTCTGTCTCGCCGACATGGGCGCGGTAGAAAAAGCTATCCATCGCGAGAACAAAAAAGCACGTTCAGGTGACAAAGACGCCGTGAAACTGGTGGCCCTGCTTGAAAAAATCATGCCAGGCCTAAACGAGGCAAAACCTGTGCGCGCCATGGGCTTAGACAAAGAAGAAATGGCGTTGATCAAGACAATGTGCCTGATCACAGCAAAACCAGCCATGTATGTAGCCAACGTTTCGGATCATGGCTTCACGAACAATCCTTTGCTCGATCAATTAACCACTTACGCGGCATCCCAGAACGCGCCTATCGTCGCCATTTGTGCGTCAATTGAATCGGAGATCGCCGATCTGGAAGACGCCGACAAAACAGAATTTCTAGCCGACATGGGCATGGAAGAACCCGGCTTGGATCGTCTGATCCGCGCTGCCTTCAAACTCTTAGGCCTACAAACTTACTTCACGGCGGGTGTCAAAGAAGTACGCGCTTGGACGATTCATGTAGGTGACACAGCACCACAAGCAGCTGGCGTGATCCACACCGACTTCGAACGCGGCTTCATTCGCGCACAAACCATCGCTTTTGATGATTACATTGCCCACAAAGGCGAAGCTGGCGCGAAAGAAGCTGGAAAAATGCGTGCTGAGGGTAAAGAATATGTGGTGAAAGACGGCGATGTGTTGAATTTCTTGTTCAATGTTTAAGCGGCGTCTAAGCAATTTCTAGCTAACACTAAGTAACTCCTAAGTCGCACAAATTTTGACAAAAGGCCGCGTTTACGTGGCCTTTTGTATTTTACGCAGCGTTTATAGTTGTCCTTGATGGCTATAGAGTTGAAGCAGTTTACAAAGAAGCCGAAGTGCAAGTAAGGGCTAACTTAATACAAAATTTGGAGTGGCTTTAAGATACTCCATTCAACTTATTTCTCCTCAGCCCCCTCACCACACGACTAAACGTCATGTAATGCGCATTAAAAAATAAGCAGCGACTTCTTCCATGCTGTACGCGTGGGATCGATAAGCAGCCACCACAACTTCATTGCGATCAGCCGTTACTTCGGAATATTCCACCACACCCAGCGCTAAGACACGTATATACACAGTCAATAGCTCGAAAAAGCGCAGAAAAGTCACATTCCGATCTAAAAATCGCGCAAATTTCTGAGAATATTTCAAATAATTTCAAAATCACCTACTTTTGCGAAAACGGGATGATATCCGTATAGTAGGGCATGTTAGAATTTTGCGATGCCAAACTCACTGCTTATTTTGGGCATTTGCGCAAATAGCCAGAGAAAATACCTCTGCAAAATTAGATGCACTTTGGCCGCTGCTTCGGTGCGTAAAACCAGAACCAAAACAATCCTTTAATTTAAATCGGAGCGGTCAAAACATGCACGAATCGCGTTTGGATGTCTTTTTACTTGGCCAGCCACAGGCCAATGTTACAGTAGCCACTTTGGTACAAAACTTAGCGCTAGCATTCAAAAAAGATAGTGCTCTTATTGAGAAAATGTTGAGTCGTTCACGCTGTTTGATTAAAGCGGATGTGGAACCAGCGCTAGCCGAAAAATACCGGAAGATCATTCTCGAAGCGGGTGGCACATGTGAACTCGTTGCGAGCACAAAAACTTCAGCGCCGACCAGCGCTTCTGCCGCGACGACTGTGACACCAACGCTAGCGAGCAACACCCCTCCACCTAATTCACAGAATTCACAGAATTCACAGAATTCACCTAACTTGCATAACGTGCAAGCACCACCAGTCACCGAAGCCCGGCTCAGCAATACAAACCGCGACACGGTGCAGGTAGAAAAAAATGCGCCGCATTATTGCTATAAATGCGGCAAGAGTATTAATCCCGAACTCGCCAAATGCCCACACTGCTTAACGCCTAAAATGGCCTATGTGAGTAAAGATAAATTCACCGCTGTCATTTTATCTTTCCTATTAGGTGGCCTTGGCGTGCATCGTTTTTATCTTGGTCAATGGTGGGGAATTTTCTACATCATATTTTGGGGCACCTTGATTCCTAGCATTATTTCGGTGATTGAAGCTCTGGTATTTTTGCTTACCCCTCAAGAAAAATGGAACCGAAAATACGGACAAGTTGCGCGTTCTGGCAGCGCTACCGTGGTGATAATGGTGGTGGCAGTTTTTCTGTTTATCGCTATGATTGGCATTCTTGCAGCGGTTGCATTACCTGCATATCACGACTATACCGTGCGGGCGAAAATTAATGGGGCTATGCCATTGGTCAATAGCACTCGCGATAAAGTCACTGCCTACATTAAACAAGCAAAAACGATCCCTAACAATAACGCAAGTGCCGCGCTGCCAGATAATATTAGTAGCGAATTTATCGCCTCTATCAAACTAAAGGAAAACGCAAACATAGAAGTTGTTTTCAACATTGACAGCCTAAAAGAAAGCAATACTTTAATCCTGAGCCCTAGCGAAAAAAATGGCGAGATCACGTGGTCATGCATGGGTGGAACACTCAATGATCGCTTCCGTGAACCGAAGTGTCGCAACGGTATTCCAGCCACCAATACAGACAACTCAGCTCAAGCGGCAGCAGGTAAAGCGACTAAGACTTTGCAGAGCAATGACCTTAGCGTCAGTGTCGACGTACCCAATAGTTGGTCGAGAAATGATAGCCTATTAGCTGAGGCAGTATTGGGTGCCGCTCAAATGCGGGAAGAAAACTATCTAATTATTTTAAAAGATTCAAGAATTGATTTCGAGAAAAAATTTACTTTGAGCGACTACACAAGGGTAGTCCAAAAGAGTATGCAAAACGAAGTTAAAAACGCGCAATTAATCGGCAGCGTCACCAAACTAACGATTAACAACGCGCCCGCTGAACAGTTTGTATTAACCGGATCAGCCGATGGTCTAAAAGTCGCCTATTTGGTTACTAGTGTGGAAGCCGACAACAACTATTATAGGGTAGTCGCATGGACATTGCTATCGCGACTAGACACCAATAAACCTGTGCTTAACAATGCGAGTACTAGTATTAAGTTTAAAAATTAATCGCAAGGTAATATTTTGAAACAGGCATGTGGTCTGTAATAAATTTATTGCGATGATTTGCGATGATTTGCGATGATTTGCGATGATTTGCGAGTATTTGGCTCGACCACATGACTACCTAGGGGCTAATGGGTACCCCACCTAAATCCCTACGCCGATTTTCAAAGTTAAGGCTTAAGCCCGTGTTCCAAATAAAGGACCGTCTCTTCCACACTTTCATCCCTAGCTTGCTGAACCAACATCAACCCGGTCGTTTTGTTTTGAACAATTCCATTTGATCCAAAAAAAAAGATCTAATCCATGTTCTAGCTTTGCATGTGAGTCACCCGCTTCAGCAGCAAACTTAAAGAGAAGGGAAGCTTTTTCAAGGTTTTGATCTACTGAATTTCCATATTTAAAACAGTAGGCAAGATCACATGCCGCTTTAGCATATCCCAGATTTGTAGCTTGCTCCAAAAGGCGAATTCTTCGCTTCTCGAACTCTTCACTGCTCTCTTTCCGATAAAAACTAAACGTAGAATACAAATAGATTGCGTCTGCGCAGTTTTTCTCAATTAGAGGAGCTAGCATTTTATACGCTGCGCGTAAGGCACCAGATGCAATTTTTTCACGTGCTTTTTGTAAGCGAACTAAGTGGTTAAACGCACTCATAGGAACCTTTCTGTGCATACGGAGATCTTTGTTCACCTTTAGACCCGTACACCTAATTTGAACATGATGAGAATCAAAATGGTCAGCACTAACATCACTAATTCGAAAAAAATATTGCACTAATCCGAACTATTAGGGAACCTTTACGATTAGTACTTCTCAAGCCAGCTTTTCAAATTATCTCGCTTAAGTAAATGTATAAATTCTACAACCTCATTCCTCCACTGCAAACTCAAGCTCAATCAACGCATTATCACCCCATGCCCGATCAAACAAATTAACCGTAAATCCTCGGTGGTCACTACTCAACGGTAAAACTTCTGAACGAGATTCGTTAAAAATTCTGGCGCTTTTCAAGCCTTGATTTTCATAAAAGGTCCAATTCAAACGCGGCGACTCGCATAAATTGTCTGCGGTAACACCACGCAAATTGAACTCTCTGCGCAATTTTTCTATATTTTCCATGGCGGCAAATACTTCACAAGTTAAGCGCAGGTCACCGATGCGACGCTGATGTGTGGATAAGCTCGACGTACGTAGCGCCAACAAATTCCATCGCACCCAATTCTGTTTTTGATTCAAGACCAGATCGGCATTTTCGTCTGCCGCCTTCTGATTGCGGGGCAATTCGAAGCTACCGTTCGCAGCCAATACAATGGGAACTTGTATCGTATCGCCGACAATCTTGAGGCGGATATCTGCCAACGCGAGACCTTCAACTTGGGGTCTGACAATAAAACGCAACTTCGTCTCAGGCGCCAAAGCGTGGTGACGCTCAAATGCATTCAAACCATTCAACATTTGGCGATAAGGCTTCCAATCTTGATCCTTCATACCACTCACCTGAACTGTCTGCGTATGCTTTTGTCCCGACTTAACGACAGCTGTACCCTCTTCGATGGGCACTGTGACAGGTGATTGCTGTACAGTAAAAACCAATGGCGTACTCAAACAAAGAGCGCACAGCAGACTGGTCGACAAAACAAAAGCATTCATAGCATGTAAAAAAATGTGAGTTTTTGTTAATCGTAGACGGGCTATGATACAGTAACAAAATTGTTGCAAAAAAGCTTTTACTTGAACCCCTGCTCGCGAGAGATTCCATGGATAAGTCACTTACCTTCACGGCCAGTCAACACGGCGATCCTATGCAACACGAAATCGAAGTGGTACGCGCTCAGTTGAGTGATTTGTTGGCAGAAGCGCGCCACAATCAAGAGATTCTGTCTCGCCATCAGACGCTAGATTTACAACTCATAGGCGCTCATAGTTTTCGTGAATTAATTGGGCATATTTTTGTCACTCTGGCAGAAATCTGTGAGCTCGATCAAGTGACTTTATCCCTACTCAATTCTCAACATAATCTGCAAGAAATGCTGGCAGATCTAAAAATTGATAGTGCGGAATTCCCTTTTCTTCTTTTCGTACAAAGTGAAACCGAACTACGTCTCAACAATAAACCCTTGAGAAAGCCCGTACTCGGTGCCTATGACAAAGCACAACACGCTAAGTTGTTTGCGCCTTGCGCTGAACAACCAATTAGTATCGCGGTCATTCCATTAATTCGGCAAAGCAAATTGTTAGGCAGCTTAAATGTAGGCAGTAGCAATCCTGACCGGTTTGTCAGCGATATGGGTACTGACTTTATCGAGCGGCTTGGTTCCATCATCGCGATCTGTCTTGAAAATGTCATTAATAGCGAACGCCTGACGCAAATCGGTTTAACCGATGCCTTAACCAACGTCAGCAATCGCCGCCATGTAGAACAGCGCATGTTGGAAGAAATCGCGCGTGCGCGTCGTCAGCATTACGGCATTTCTTGCATGTATCTGGACATCGATCACTTCAAAAAAATTAATGATGTACACGGTCATCACGGTGGTGACGAAGTCTTAAAAGAGACAGCAAAACGCATCAAAGCTGAGCTACGTTTAAGTGACACTTTGGGACGATTTGGCGGTGAAGAATTTATAGTACTACTGGTCAACGCCAGTCATAGCGACGCTAAACATGTCGCAGAACGGATACGAAAAAGCGTGGCCGAGAAGGCGTTCATATTAAGCATGACAGGATTATGTGACGTCACTTTATCGATAGGTATTGCAACGCTATCGGATGATCATAATCTGGGAGAAATTGAAAACGCGGCGCAGACTTTATTACTGCGCGCTGACCGGGCTTTGTATAGCGCGAAAGATCAAGGACGAAATCGCGTATGCGAATCGCTGGAAGATTAATTCTGTCCAGTGATTGATTCCGTTTGAAGCTCCAAGCTTCAAACTTTTTTTGCAGCAGCTTGTAGCGTTTCGTATTTCGCCATCAATTGCTCTTTGGTCTCGCGCCAAGCTGGATTAAACGGAATGCAACTGACGGGGCAGACTTGTTGACATTGCGGCTCATCATAATGGCCGACACACTCCGTGCATTTATTGGGATCGATTTCATAAATTTCTGGGCCCATATAAATCGCTTCATTAGGGCATTCAGGTTCACATACATCACAATTGATGCAATCATCGGTAATTAGTAGCGCCATATTGTCTTTGTTACTTATTTTGTTCGGTGATTTTCTTCTTCAACCATGCATCGACTGAAGGAAATACAAATTTTGAAACGTCCCCACCAAACTGCGCAATCTCACGCACGATAGTGCCGGAAATAAATTGATATTGATCCGAGGGCGTCAAGAACATCGTTTCGACATCCGGCAATAAATAGCGATTCATGCCCGCCATTTGAAATTCGTATTCAAAGTCAGAAACAGCGCGCAAACCACGCACAATCACCCGCGCATCATTCTTACGCACAAAGTCTTTCAGCAAACCAGAAAAACTTTCCACCCGAACATTAGGATAATGCCCCAGGACTTCGTTCGCGATGCTGAGGCGTTCTTCGAGTGAGAAAAAGGGTTTCTTATTTTTGCTGTCGGCAACACCGACTATCAAGGTGTCAAACAATCCTGAGGCTCGACGTACCAAGTCTTCATGGCCACGCGTAAGCGGATCAAAAGTTCCTGGATAAACAGCTGTAACCATTTTTTTTCCTTGGTGTGTAGTGTGCGATTTTTTACCAGGTTCTTAGCGACAATTGACGCCCGTCGGCAGACCTAGCATTTAATTTTAGATGCGCATTATCCCAGATTTTAATCCGCTTCACCGGACTCAGTGTTGCGTTGCAACAAATGAAAGTACACGCTACCCGCCTTATCTTGACGCAAGACTTGCCATCCGATACACCATGAGGGCACGCCGACGGTGTCCTGTACGTCTAGCGCCTGTTCAGATTCCACATACAAAACACCATCATCCGTTAACAGGTCCCCGCAATGGGGCATAATTCTTTCTAGGTAACCTAAGTTAAACGGTGGATCAAGAAATATCAGATCAAATTTCTCACCGCGCGAAACCAGTTGTTTAGCCAATAGCAAAGCGTCACCACGCTGCAAGCTAATCTGTTCTGCTTTTAACTTTGCTTTAGTTTGTTCCAATTGTTTGAAAGCAGGGGTAAACGCTTCAAACATAGTCACTTTAGCGGCACCACGGCTCGCCGCTTCAAAGCCCAAAGCACCACTACCAGCGAACATATCGAGGCAAGCTATGCGCCCCCACTGGCTATTAAACACATGGTTCAACCAATTAAATACCGTCTCGCGCACCCGATCAGGAGTCGGACGCAAACCATCAGCGCTGACCACCGTCAGAGGCGTACGCTTCCAGTCACCGCCGATAATACGGACTTGATGGCTAGCCTGGCTATGATTGGCTCGCTTATTAGTAGGCTTAGCCGATAGACTCACCGAGGACGTTGGCGGTTTAGGGCGATTCTTGTTGTGATTCATAGTGGCTGCGAAAAATCGTCGGTGTGCTCTGTTAGAATGGCAGCATTCTAAAGGTTTTTCGCAGCAGGACTGTCATTCTATGGCGTTCTTTGCCAATTTTTCTGGTTTGACATAAGCATTTGATAAGCTTAACAAAAGCCAAATGCCGCTGCCCGCGAATTATCTCAACACTTATCTTTTTGAGTCAACACGGATCCATGTTTAGCTTTTTCAGAAAAAAAACACCTGAGCCAGTCGTCATCACTGCCAACCCTGAAGTCGAAGAAATTAAACAGGGAATCAGTGACACAACAAACCAACAGTCTATTTCCAACGAAGCTGCAATTGAGCCAACTCGAAACAACGTGGCGCACCAAGTAAGCGTGGAGGCTGTGCCCGAAACGGCATCGCCGGCAGCGCCCGCTAAACTGTCTTGGATAGCACGATTAAAACAAGGCCTGGCAAAAACCTCGTCTAATTTAACAACGTTGTTCATCGGCGCCAAAATCGATGACGATTTGTATGAAGAGTTAGAAGCAGCATTACTGACCTCCGATGCTGGCGTGGAAGCCACCCAGCATTTGTTAGACAACTTAAAACGCAAAGTCAGAGAAGAAAAATTAACCGAAGCGGAACAAGTCAAAGCGGCATTAAAAGTCTTATTACTCGACTTGCTATTGCCACTACAGAAGCCGTTTGAACTCGGTCGTTACCAACCATTAGTCATGATGATTGCGGGTGTCAATGGCGCAGGTAAAACCACCACCATCGGCAAGCTTGCCAAGCATATGCAAGTACATAATCAATCCGTGGTCTTAGCGGCGGGCGACACTTTCCGCGCTGCCGCCCGCGAACAGTTAATGGTCTGGGGTGAGCGCAATAATATTACCGTCATTGCGCAGGAGTCTGGTGATCCGGCTGCAGTGGCATTTGACGCGGTAGCTTCCGCCAAAGCGCGTGCTACCAATGTAGTCATGGTCGATACCGCTGGGCGCTTACCGACACAGTTGCATTTAATGGAAGAACTGAAAAAGATTAAGCGGGTAATCGCCAAAGGTATGGAAGGTGCGCCGCAAGAAGTCTTGCTAGTCATTGATGGCAATACTGGGCAAAACGCCTTGGCACAGGTGAAAGCTTTCGACGACGCATTACAATTGACCGGCTTGATTATCACGAAATTAGATGGCACTGCCAAAGGTGGCGTATTGGCCGCCATTGCCAAAACACGACCGATTCCTGTGTATTTCATTGGCGTTGGTGAACAAATTGAAGATTTGCAGGCGTTCGATGCACAAGAATTTGTAGATGCTTTGCTCAACTAAGCAAATAACTGCGTAGTGACGATGTAAATAGAGAGTTAGATCGCGATGATTGAATTTCAACATGTATCGAAAGCCTATGCCCATGACATTTATGCCTTGCGCGATGTCTCGTTTTCTATTGGCGATGGCGAATTAGTTTTCTTAGCAGGCCCCTCCGGGGCAGGTAAGTCTACCGTACTCAAAATGATCGCAGGCCTAGAAAGACCTAGCAGCGGCTTGGTCTTGATGAACGGTCAAAGCATCAGCAAATTGAAAAGCGGCAGCCTGCCTTACTTACGTCGCAAGCTCGGTCTGATTTTGCAAGGACAAGGTCTTCTACTGGATCGTAGCGTATTGGCCAATGTGATGTTACCTATGGTCGTGGTGGGCGAATCGGTGGCGAATGCAGAAACCCGTGCCTACGCAGCGCTGGAGCGTTTGAACATTCAAGACAAAGCTGATGCTTCGCCGCTTTCCCTATCTGGCGGCGAACAGCAACGTGTCGCCATCGCCCGTGCCATTGTTAATCGCCCACAAATCATCCTCGCCGATGAACCAACTGCCTATTTGGATCGTGAGAATGCGGTGATTGTCATCAATGCACTAAAGGCCTTTCAACGCTCAGGTGTAACCTGCATTATTTCCAGCCACGATGAACAATTTCTGGAGCAGGCAAACCGCGTTATTTATTTGAGTAAAGGTGAGGTCACTGACTCCTGGACTTCTGCCGTCGTGCCTTCAGCTTCAACCGTGGCAACAGCCGCAAACGCAGCTTCGTTGACATCAACGATCTGATTAAGATTGGTAAGGATAAAACTTCATTATGACCAACTGGTTTCGTCAACATGCCTATGCCTTACGCGCCGCTTTTACCCATTTACGGGCAGCACCAGGCAACTTTTTGTTTAATGTGCTGGTGGTCGCGATAGCATTGTCTCTGCCTATCGCGGGTTTAACCGTATTAGAAAATATACGTCCAGTCGCCTCACAACTTTCGATAGAACCTGAGATCAGTGTGTTTTTGAAACCTGATTTGGCCAGTGTTGATGCAGCAGCAATGGCGACGCCAATTAAGAATGTACTGAAAGACCTCAAAGTTAGCGCCAAAGTGAAATTTGTCCCAAAAGACAAAGCACTGGCCGCCATGGAAGGCACAAATAGTCTGGCGGAAGTGTTGGCAACTTTGGGTGGCAATCCCCTGCCTGACGCTTATGTGCTGTCTTTAGCCAATGCCGATAGCAATAAAGCAGATCAACTCACCACCTCCTTGCGCGGATTGGATAACATTGACGTTGTGCAAGTTGATTCCGAATGGGTCAAGCGTTTGGCTGCACTCTTGCAAGTTTTGCAGATGGTGTTGTTATTTCTGGCAGGTACCTTAGCGGTCGTGGTGATCGTGGTGGTGTTTAATGCAACACGCTTGCAGGTACTTTCGCATCAAGCCGAAATCAGCGTAAGCCGTATGTTAGGCGCGACCAACAGTTTCATTCATAAGCCTTATTACTATACTGGCGCGATGCTCGGTGTATTGGCAGGTGGGCTTGCATTGAGCCTAGTTGCCCTGTCTTTACAGCCCTTAAACCAAGCCATCGCAGAATTTGCGAAATTGTATGCATCTGAATTTCATCTCAGCCCGCTTGGGATCTTGCCCAGCTTGGGTCTGATCGCCATCAGCAAAATTTTGGGGCTGTGTGGTGCTTATTTGTCTGTGCGACGTCAGCTCTCTAAAATTCCACAATAATTTCAATTATTTAGTGTCACTCCCTAATTATTGGCATTTTTAATGATCAAAAAAATCATTAGTCCTCAGTAAAAAATTAGACTTTTTATACATTGCCCCTTGAAATTCGACAAAACAAACAGATTATTAGCACTCATCCCGATTGAGTGCTAATATTAGAACTTGAACGTATCGAAAAATAATTTTTGGTACCGCTTTACGGAATAATCTGATTTGATATCAGGAGGAAACATGACACAAACATCAGCACAAGGCTTTTTGCATTCTTCGGACAGCACGGCTTTAGCACTGGGTTTCACTGGCACGCTGGGCAATATTGATGCCTATATCTCTGCCGTCAATCGTTTGCCTATGTTGTCGCACGAAGAAGAAATTGATCTTGCGACAAAATTGAAGTTACAGAATGACCTAAACGCCGCGCAACAATTAGTTATGTCGCACTTGCGTCTGGTAGTCTCTATCGCGCGTGGTTACTTAGGTTATGGCTTACCGCATGCCGACTTGATTCAGGAAGGTAACATCGGTTTGATGAAAGCGGTCAAACGTTTCGATCCTGACCAAGGTGTACGCTTGGTGTCTTATGCTATGCATTGGATCAAAGCCGAAATGCATGAATACATCTTGAAAAACTGGCGCTTAGTCAAAGTCGCTACCACGAAAGCACAACGCAAGTTGTTCTTTAATTTGCGCTCAAACAAAGAAGGTCTGGATTCCATGACGCCTTCTCAGATTGACAAATTAGCTAGTAAACTAGATGTCAAGCGTGAAGATGTGATCGAAATGGAAATGCGTCTGTCTGGTCGCGATGTTGCTTTAGATGGCTCCAGCGATGACGAAGATGAAAAATTCGCGCCTATCGCTTACTTGAAAACAGAAGCAGAAGAGCCAACCCGTGTCATTGAAGCCCAACAGTATGATCGCTTGCAAAGCGAAGGTTTGGAAGCGGCATTATCCAAACTGGATCCACGTTCACGTCATATCATTGAGTCACGCTGGTTACAAAATGACGATGGTTCTGGCGCAACCTTGCATGACTTGGCTGATGAATACGGCGTATCCGCAGAACGCATACGCCAAATCGAAAGCGCAGCTTTGAAAAAAATGAAGAGTTCCTTGAGTAGCTATGCGTAAGGCTCAAGCAATTTAGTATCTACTCTCAAGCACAATAAAAAAGGCACTCAATTTATTTTGAGTGCCTTTTTCTTTGCTCTAACTGTTTTGAGTAACTTACTTATTTCAGTAAAATTTTCAGATCATGCACGATCGCTTCTGGTTTTTGACCATATTGAACATAGAGGCGAATACGACCTTCTGGATCAAACACATAACTAGCTGCCGTATGATCCATGGAATAGTTCTCTGGCGTACTACCTGCACTCTTTTGATAAAACACTTTGAATTCCTTGGCTACTTTCGCCGTCGCCGCTGCATCGCCGTATAGACCTAAGAAGCGCTTATCAAAATTGGGCACATAAGCAGCCAGTAAAGCTTGCGTATCGCGCTCCGGATCAACTGTTACGAAAAGCACTTGCACCTTGTCGGACAATGGCCCCAACTGCGTCATCACTTTCGCCATGTCAAACATAGTGGTAGGACAGACATCTGGACATTGCGTATAGCCAAAAAACAAAACAACCGCTCTACCTTTGAAATCTTGCAAAGTGCGTGTTTTGCCATTTTGGTCGGTGAGCGTGAACTCCTTACCGTAGGGTAAGCCCGTCAAATCAGTATTAATGAATTTTTCTGCTGTTTCAGTCTTGCCGCATGCAACAAGACCAAGCACTGACAAGAGGGACAAGGCCAATAAGCCACGACGCATCAAACGAGAGAACAAAATTGTTTTCATATTAAAGCTTTATGTAGTGGTCGACCAGAAGTGCGACAAACAGCAAGGACAAATAAACGATAGAAAAAGTGAAAGTCTTGCGTGCCAATACATCATCATAATGGCGATAAATCCGCCACGCGTACCATAAGAACGCCAATCCCAAAATCACCGCACTCACCAGATAGATCAGGCCACTCATCTTTGCGGCATAAGGCAACAATGTTGTCGCGAATAAAGCAATGGTGTACAACCAAACATGAAAGCGGGTAAATTCCATACCGTGCGTAATCGGCAGCATGGGCAAACCCGATTTAGCGTAATCATCACGGCGATACATCGCCAATGCCCAAAAATGTGGTGGCGTCCAGACAAATATAATCAACACTAGCAACCAAGCTTGCATCGGGACTTCATTGGCAATTGCAGCCCAACCTAGCGCTGGTGGCATAGCACCGGATAAACCGCCAATCACGATATTCTGTGGTGTTGCGGGCTTTAGAATAATCGTATAAATCACCGCGTATCCAACGAAAGTGACGAAGGTCAACCACATTGTCAAAGGGTTCACCAGTGCGTATAGCACCCACATGCCTGCACCACCTATGATTGCTGAAAAAATCACAATTTGCTTGGTGCTCAACTCACCTTGAGCACTAGGACGACGTGCCGTGCGCGCCATACGTGCATCAATCTCGCGTTCTACCAGACAGTTCACGGCAAAAGCGGCACCTGCGAGTAGCCATATGCCTATCGTTGCAACAACAACTACTTTCCAGTCTGGAAGAGTCGGCGTTGCCAGAAACATGCCGATCACCGCACAAAACACAGCGAGTTGGGTCACCCTAGGTTTAGTTAAGGCGATATATTGAAGAAAGCGATTACTCACAGTGCTGGGCTTAGTCATGTAGATGCAATGGGGGGACGGCGATTAAGAATTAAAATTGAGCGTAGCGTATCAAGTGCTCGTGCGAACACGATAGTTTAACATGCTCAGTAACAGCACAAGTAAGGCAGCGCCTGCATTATGCAAAACCGCTATCGATAAAGGCCATGAAAAATAAACCGTTGCTACGCCACTCAAAAACTGCACAAAGAGTACAGCCAAGATTGCATTGCTATTAGTTCTTAAAGTAGCATGCTTACGACACAAGAATGCCGTCAAGCCCAAACTCAAAAAAACTATCCAGGCAAAGCTACGATGCACCCATTGTATAGTCACTAACGCAGAATGAGGTAAATAATCACCGCTGGCGGTTTTCCCCAGTTCACGCCATAAGACATAAGCATGTTCAAAATCTAACTCGGGTATCACCTCGCCATTGCAAGATGGGTAATCATGACAAGCCAGTGCTGCATAGTTGGTACTAACCCAACCGCCTAATGCGATCTGCATCAGGAGCACTAAAAACACTACTGGAATCAGAGTTTTCAGCCATGGTCTGACGATAATTTCTGCTTTGGGTGATTCTCGCATCCAAGCCCAAACTAACAGCGATAACAAGGTCAATGCCAGCAGTAAGTGAATAGTCACAATAATCGGTTGCAGCTTCATTGTGACGGTCCATTTACCAAAAGCACCTTGCACCAGAACCAATACAAACAATACCGTTGCCAGCCAAGGCGAATGGCGTAAGCTGGAACGACGCCACCAAGCGATGATCAACTGGGCGGTAATCAAGACGCCAACGCACATCGCCAAATAGCGATGTATCATTTCTATCCAAGCCTTCATCACAGTCACCGGGCCGGTGGGCATTAATGCTTCCGCTGCCTTAATCTCAGTGTGTGCCTGAAATGGATTAGCTTGACCATAGCAACCTGGCCAGTCTGGGCAGCCCAAACCGGAGTCCGTCAGACGCGTAAAGGCGCCAAACACAATCAAATCAAAAGTAAGGAACAAAGTCACAGCAATCAGCTTGCGGTATTTATTGCTGTCTTTGGATGCCCAGACTATAGCCAGTGGAAACAATGCAATCAATAGTCCATAAATAGCGAGTTGGATAAACATATTCAGTCGAGAGAGGTGCAGTTAGTGAGACGTTGGTAGATAAAAAAGGCAACTAAACGTCTAACCGATGGCTGAAGCTTTGAGCAATTTGCCAATATCTTTCTTAACTTTGTTTGGATCCGCATCTTTAGGAAAGCGCATCATCAAATTACCCAAAGGATCTATCAGATAAATATGGTCTTGAATTTGTGAGCCGCTTTCTGTAGGTAGCCATTTCTCCAAGGCTGCACGGTCAGTGCGCAATAGATAGGTGCCAGCGATACCAGGTTTTATTTGCGCATCAACTGTTTGGGTATCAGTGATTAACCAAACCCGCTCTATCCGATCCATCGCTTTACCTTGCGCCAAACGCAGCTGTCGCATTTCGAGTAGCTTTCTCTGGCACACCTCAGCACAACTTCCACCATCAACCTGTACCATCAGCCATTTGCCTTTTAGTTCACTTAAGGCCGAAGGCTTTGCGCCTTCCTCGTTCGTCATATTGAGTTCAGGCATAGGATACTGACGCGGATCGATAATCGTTCCGTAATTGTTCTTGTCAGTTGGTTTAATTACATAATAAGTAAAGTAGGACGCGATCATAGGTGCTGCGCACACGGCGAGCACGGCAAATAATTTCCAACGACCTGCTGTTTTTCTATTGTCTACGTTTTCCACGACGAATTCCTGTCACTACAAAAAAGATGGCCGCCATTAGTGCCAACCCATACCATTGAAATGCATACGCTCTATGCTTATCTGATCCTACTGAAGGTTTAGGCCAATCACGCACCAGACCATCGTTCATATCAGAGGTTTGCTCAAGCACTTTATCTACTATTTTTAGACCACTTTGCTTGCGCAGGTCGACCAAAGACAAACTTTGAATAATTGCGCCGGCCTTTAGAATCTCACTTTGCCCAAGTTGCATAGTGCGATCTAAATGATCGCGAATAACACCTTCAAGTTCCATCGGTCCCTCGTTGGTGAGCAACTCCGGCATTTTAGTTCGTTCTGCAGGATTGCGCTGACGCCAACCACGCGCGACCAAGATGGTGACATCACTATCTTGCAACTTGAATGGCATTAATACATAAAAACCGGCTACACCATGTAGTGGGCGATTATCGAGATACAAAGGCCAGCCACTAACAAATTGACCACGTAACTTTAAACGTTGAAACGCCGGCAAGTCGGCGAGTACACTACTTTTAGTAAGAATTTCCGCGGGCCTACGCATTTGTTCCTGAATGAGCTGCGCCAGCACTTCTTTTTCCTCCGCACGTCTGGTTTGCCAGTTACCCAAAGATATACCCAAAGCACACAACAAAGCGGTCATGACAAAAGGCAAGATGCGGATCAAAATAGACTTAAGCATTACAATAAGACTTTTGCAGAAAAGTGATGAATATGAAAATCCTAGTCGCCATAGCCTTCTTACTGATACTTGTCAGTCTGGGCTCAGCTTTAGTCTACTTAATGAAAGATAAAGGTAAGAGCAACCGCACAGTGAAAGCCCTGGCTTTTCGCGTGGGCTTCTCGATCAGCCTGTTTATCCTGATCCTGATCGCGCATCACTTTGGCTTAATACAACCGACAGGCATACGCTAAGACTAAAGTCTCTATGAACAAAAAGCCGCACTGAGTGCGGCTTTTTGTTTAATTACCTCTAATCATTATAGCCAGTAATTACAACCATCAATTAGAGCCAATAAACAACAACATACAAACCGAGCCAGACCACGTCAACAAAGTGCCAGTACCAAGCTGCGCCTTCAAACGCAAAATGATGGTCTGCTGTAAAGTGGCCTTTCATGTGGCGATATAAAACCACCGACAACATAATCGCACCCATAGTTACATGGAAACCGTGGAATCCGGTCAACATGTAAAAAGTTGAACCATAAATCCCGGATGTCAGTTTTAAATTCAATTCGCTGTACGCGTGCATATATTCATAGGCTTGGAAACCCATGAAGATTGCACCTAACAAGATCGTTGCAAATAACCAAAACGAAGTTTGTGGACGCTTGCCTTCACGTAATGCATGATGTGACAAAGTCAAAGTTACGCCAGAAGTTAACAACAATGCTGTATTGATCGTTGGGATAGGGAACGGTCCCATCGTTTTAAACGCTTCTATGGTGCCTGCAGGTCCAATATTCCCCCAGTGCGCAGCAAAATCAGGCCACAAAACTTTGTGATCCAGATCCGCCAACCACGGCATAGAGATGCTGCGTGCATAGAACAATGCGCCGAAGAATGCACCAAAGAACATCACTTCGGAGAAGATGAACCAACTCATACTCCAACGGAAGGAAGTATCAATGCGAGCACTATATTTACCACCTTCTGATTCAGCGATTGCGTCACCAAACCATTTGTACAAAACCACTAAGGTCAGGAAAATACCTGCAAAATTCAAATAGGCACCCCAAGTTGCGCCATTAACCCAAGCGGACGCGCCAAGCATAGTCAGCAGTAAAGTAATGCCGCCTAATACTGGCCACTGTGAAGGACCTGGCACGAAGTAGTACGGTGCACTAGCGTTATGAGAACTCATTTCCATCTCCCGATACAATTTTTTAAACTCAATTATTAACTAATATTAACTATTTTTTACTTAGCTACGACCTGTTTTACGATCACAATTAGAATCGTAATAAAAATCGCTGCGCCTAGCAAACCTGCAATGATGACATGAACAGGATTCAACTGTGCTGCATCCCTTTCATAAGCACTTCGCTTGCGGATTCCTAAAAACGACCAAAGCACCGCTTTCATCGTTGCTAAAAATGACGCCTTGCGTTTTGTTGCCTGCTTTAAGTCATCCATCTTTTACCCGTTTTTTATTGTCCAGTTTTACCAGCCGCTGGCTGTAGGCCAACCTCAAAAAAAGTATAAGACAAGGTAATAGTCTTCACATCTTTTGGCAATGCAGGATCAATAAAAAACGATACGGGCATTTGACGTGCTTCATTTGCTTCTAAAGTTTGCTGCTTAAAACAAAAACATTCCATCTTCTTGAAAAATGCTGCTGCCTGCTGTGGTGCGTAACTTGGAATCGCCTGAGCATCCATTTTATAGGACTGCTTGTTCACGACTTCATACACCACTTGCGCCATTTCACCAGGATGCACCTGCAAACTAGACACCGTAGGCCGAAAACGCCATGGGCCTTGGGTATTCGCATCAAACTCAATAGTAATCAAACGGCTTTTATCAACTTGAGAATTCACTACCGCATCAGCAGATATGTCTTTTGGCGTCAAGATATTGATACCAGTAATTTCACAAATCTGCTTGTAAATCGGAATCAAGGCATAACCAAAACCAAACATCACAACCGCAATAACCAACAACTTCTTTAACATCAAGAAATTCAGTTTTTTATTTTCAGTCTGGTCTTCGAGTGCTGCTGGTTTAATTTCCTGTTTTAGATCATCCGACATGCGTATTCCAATTTAGCCTCAACGAAACAAAGCTTGCTTGACAATGATACCGATGAAAAACACCAGCACGACCGATGCCAAAATCAATGCTGTGGTGAGATTACTTTTCTTTTGGTTTTTCATTTTCTAGCTACCCCGGCTTGCGCCGGGCTTAGTTTCATTGATTACTTAGGGCTTACTGCGTCAATTATTTGACTATGGGTGGTTCTTCAAACGTGTGGAATGGTGCTGGACTTGGTACTGTCCACTCCAAACCTTCAGCGCCTTCCCATGGTTTTGCATCAGCTGGCTTACCACCTTTGATCGATGGAATCACCACGAACAAGATGAAATACACCTGCATCAAACCGAAGCCAAACGCGCCAATAGAAGCGATCTGATTGAAGTCGGTGAACTGCGCTGGATAATCGGCATAACGACGTGGCATACCAGCTAATCCCAAGAAGTGCATAGGGAAGAAAGTGATATTGAAGAAAATCAAAGACAACCAAAAATGTGCTTTACCACGAGTTTCGTTATACATGAAACCTGTCCATTTTGGTCCCCAGTAGTAGAAACCAGCGAACAAGGCGAACAAGGAACCTGCCACCAAAACATAATGGAAGTGAGCCACAACATAGTAAGTATCCTGCAACTGGATATCGATAGGCGTTACAGCCAAAATCAAACCAGTAAAACCACCCATAGTAAATACGAAGATGAAACCAACCGCGAACAACATCGGCGTTTCGAAAGTCATCGAACCTTTCCACATCGTTGCGATCCAGTTAAACACTTTCACGCCTGTTGGAATAGAAATCAACATCGTTGCGTACATGAAGAACAACTGCGCCGTGACTGGCATACCAGTTGTAAACATGTGATGTGCCCAAACGATAAAGGACAAAATCGCGATGGAAGCTGTTGCATACACCATGGATGCATAACCAAACAAAGGCTTACGTGCAAATGCTGGGATGATTTGAGAAACAATACCGAAGGCTGGCAAAATCATGATGTACACCTCTGGATGTCCGAAGAACCAGAAAATATGTTGATACATCACTGGATCACCGCCACCAGCTGCATTAAAGAAAGAAGTACCGAAATGACGGTCAGTCAAAGTCATAGTAATCGCACCTGCCAAAACTGGCATAACAGCGATCAACAAGTAAGCAGTAATTAACCAAGTCCAGCAGAACATTGGCATCTTCATCAAAGTCATGCCAGGAGCGCGCATGTTCAAAATCGTTGTAATGATGTTGATCGAGCCCATGATGGAAGAAGCACCCATGATATGTACAGCGAAAATCGCCATATCCATACCAGGTCCCATTTGCGTCGATAATGGTGCGTACAAAGTCCAGCCAGCAGCAGTTGCGCCGCCAGGAACAAAGAAAGATCCAGCCAACAGAAGAGCCGCAGGCGGCATCAACCAGAAGGAGAAGTTATTCATACGTGCAAATGCCATATCGGATGCGCCGATTTGCAAAGGAATCATCCAGTTAGCAAATCCAACGAAAGCCGGCATAATCGCGCCAAACACCATGATCAAACCATGCATGGTCGTCAACTGATTAAAGAATTCTGGCTGCATTAACTGCAGACCTGGCTGGAACAATTCACTACGAATTGCCAGCGCCATTACACCACCAAGCATCAACATTGAAAACGCGAACCACAAATACAAGTTACCGATGTCTTTGTGGTTAGTCGCGAACAAATAACGACGCCAGCCATGTGGATGATCGTGGGCGTGGTCATCGTGACCATGAGAGTGATCGTGTGCGTGATCAGCTACTGTATTACTCATCTCTATCTCCTGTTCAATTACTTACGCGCAGCCAAAACTTCGGCTGGCTGGACGATATTTTCGGCGGACTTATTCGACCAGCTATTACGGCTATAAGTAATTACCGCTGCAATTTCTGTATCTGACAAAGTAGCTTTCCAAGCAGGCATGCCACGAATACCGTTCAACAAGATATCTACTTGGGCTGCTTTAGGACCAGTTACCACCGCAGAGCCATCTAACGCTGGGAACGCACCTGGAACACCTTTACCATTGGCTTGGTGACAAGCAACGCAATTGGCGGCGTAAACGCTTTCACCACGTTGTTTCAATTCATCTACTGTCCAAACTTTGCTTGGATCATCGGCTTTCGCGGCCATTTCTTTTTTCTTGCCATCAACCCATGCTGTGTAATCTGCATCAGAGACCACTTTCACAACGATAGGCATGAAAGCATGTTCTTTACCGCATAGCTCAACGCATTGACCGCGATAAGTACCGATTTTTTCTGCCTTAAACCAAGTATCACGAACAAAACCTGGGATCGCATCTTGTTTTACACCGAAAGCTGGGATAGTCCAGCCGTGAATAACGTCATTCGCGGTAGTGATAATGCGCACCTTTTTATTAACCGGAACAACGACTTCGTTATCCACTTCCAACAAGTAGTTAACGCTGCGTGCTTCGGTAGGTGCTAAGCCTGGCGCGCCTACTTGGCTGCGTGGCGTTGCTAAGGTAGACAAGAAAGAAATGCCTTCGCCTTCGCCTTTGAGGTAATCGTAGCCCCATTTCCACTGCATGCCTGTCGCTTTAATCGTGATATCTGCATTCGCAGTATCCTTCATCGCCACCACTGTTTTGGTTGCAGGCAACGCCATGCCAATAACAATGAAGAAAGGCACGATAGTCCACAAAATCTCAACCGTGGTACTTTCATGGAAAGTCGCAGGCTTGTGACCCAAGGACTTACGATGTTTCAAAATGGAGTAAAACATCACACCAAATACTGCGACGAAAATCGCCAAGCAGATATACAGCATGAGGTTATGGATGGAATATATCTGCTCCGCGATTTGTGTCACGGGTGTTTGCAGGTTTAACTGCTTGACGGCAGGACCACCTGGGCTATCTTTTACTGCCCAAGCTGGCATCCCAGCAGCCAAAAGCGAAGCACCCAGCACCAAAGAGGCACCCAGCGTTCTCGACTTTAATCGCATAGCATGTTTCATGATTTCCCCAAAAACCTATTAGAATTTTCAACAGAAGTTGCTCAAGAAAAACGCTGGCAACTTCCACAACTGCGAGAGTATAAAGCGTAAAGCTGCGCTATATCAAGAAGAAATCACGGTTCGCCTAAGCAAAATCATATTGACAGTCGCCAAATCTGCTAGCACAAAGCACTGTTTGCAAACCCTTCAATAAAGACATTTATTAGCTAATTTAACAACTTAACAATTTGAGGTTTAGTTTCTCTTGGGAAAATCGAGGCGGATAATTGACTCGCCGGTTGCGAGTCTCTTAGGCTGAGGCTTAAAGGCATGGCCAAAAACGATTTCAAAACTAAGTGGGATCCGGCCATCCGCACCTCGATTTTTTTCGAGTTCGGTTACCACCTTAGCAAAACCTTTGCGCCCCAACAGTCCCTTACGCCTACTTAACAACGGATTGCCACCTAAGGCGCGCACATCTGCAAACAATTGCCGCACGTCTTGGTAGCGCAACGTAATCCTTTCAACATCCATCACTGGCGTAGCGAATCCTGCCTGCACTAGCATATCGCCGAGGTCATGCATATCCACAAACGGCAAAGTATGTGGAAAATCATCCACGACAGAAAATGCTTGGCGTAGTTCTATCATTGTGTCCGGTCCAAAGCTAGAAAACATCACCAGACCGTTCACACGGAGCAACCCCATCCATTCACTCAAGACCAAATCGGGTTGAGGATGCCAGTGCAATGCCAAATTGGACCACAGCACATCCAGACTATTTTTTTTCAAGCTAGGTTGCGCAAAGTTACCGCATATCAAATGGATATTAGGCTTACTTCGAAAAAAATCCGGAATCAGCTTTTCCAGCATTTGACTTAGGCCCTGCGTCACACTTTTTTGGGATACGTTGATTTGTGCTGGCTGGCCACATAACAAAGCAGGCAAGGAACCGTCCAGGCCTAAAATCTGCGCTTGCGGGAACCGGGCAGATAACAAAGGTAGATCAACGCCATCAGAACATCCCGCGTCGAGGACTGTGGCAGCCTCGATCTTTACTAGCTCCAATTTCTCGCGCATGCGGCTAGCAATTTCTCTTCGTAAAAATTGCGAACCTTGCACACGCTGAGGCGTTGCAAACAAACGACGGACTAAAGGCAAATCGATAGGCGCACTAAGCATAATTCAAAATTGGCATGCTAAAGTCACACCAAACTCAGAAAGCAATAAAGTGTTTAGTCTAACCGCTCAGCGCTTATTTCGCATGATTGAGTAGGGGGAATTTTTATTTTTCATTAAATGCAATCAAGCGCCGCAATAGACAAAAGGTACAAGTCGTGCATTTAAATTGCACGCTCAAATTCCTCCCACTATCAAACTAAGTATGCCATTTCGCAACGCCTACCATCTCGGATTCGACAATATCTTATGGAGAACGCTACTCCAACAGCTACTTCCGAACTACTGCGCCATTTGTCAAGGTCAAAGTGAAAACCTAGTCTGCGCGCCATGTCAAAAAGATTTTTTTCAGAATCAAAGCTATCGCTGCCCCTGTTGTGCGATACCGATCCCAACGTCTGTGCCAAAGCAGTTATGTGGCGAATGCTTGAAAAAACGACCGTACTTTGATCGCACTATCGTCGCCTGCAATTACAAACCTCCAATCGATCATTTGGTGCTCGCACTCAAATTTGGACATCGACTAGGATTGGCAAAAGCCTTCGCAAAAGAGTTAAGGAACCAAATCAGCTACATGTCTCAAGAAGCCCTGCCCGATCTGATTTGCCCAATACCCTTGGGTGCACAGCGTTTGGCAGCGAGGGGCTTTAATCAATCTTTAGAAATCGCGAGACCGCTAGGCAATGACTTGGGCATCCCCGTTCGGTACAATCTTTTGCTGCGTTTACGCGACACGCTTCAACAAAGCAGCTTGCACCCGGACGCTAGGCACAAGAACGTAAAAAATGCCTTCACGGTTAATCCTGAGATGTGCAGTCTGATACGAGGCAGGCACGTCGCCATCGTTGATGATGTTATTACGACAGGCACGACCTTAAACGAGGCTGCCAAAGTGCTAAAACGCTTTGGTGCGAACAAAGTGACCAATTTCGTATTCGCGCGCACTATTTGGCTTTAGTTTGAAATTGGGTTTGGATTTTAAATAGCGCCAAGGATTCATACATGGCCGCAGCTTTGCGTTATGATTTCGAGCTCAACCAAGCAAAAAGAGGAACCACCTTGTTTAATGTCGTTTTAGTCGAACCAGAAATCCCTCCCAACACGGGCAATATTATTCGGCTGTGCGCCAACGCCGGTGTGCAATTGCACTTAATCGAGCCGCTCGGCTTCCCGCTCGAGGACAGCAAATTAAAACGGGCTGGATTGGATTACCACGAATATGCGCGCATGAAAGTACACAAGAATTGGGACGCTTTTTTAGAGTCAGAACGGCCAGCAAATGAGCGCATGTTTGCGCTCACGACACACGGTTCCTCAAGTTTCGCCGACGCACAATTCTTGCCAGGCGACTATTTTGTATTCGGCGCTGAAACTCGTGGACTAGCACCTAGCTTACGCGAATCCTTCCCCAACCCCCAACGAATACGGTTACCGATGCGCCCAGACAATCGCAGCTTGAATTTATCGAATACTGTAGCGATTGTGGTATATGAGGCTTGGCGGCAAAATGATTTCGCTGGAGGTAGCTAAACAGAAATTTTCCGCGCCCCATAGAAAAATAGTCACAAATTCTACTAAGCGTACAGGGTAATCAGGCTTATGTTTGGCGCAGTTTTTGCAGCGTTTTCGTAGTGGATCTATCATGTTCGAAATCGATCGCACGTACCTGCCCACCGTAAGCCAATACAGCCTGCCCTTCAGGAATCGCCTTCATATCATAATCGCCGCCTTTTACGTAGATATCCGGCCTCACAAGATTCACTACCTGCAAAGCGGTGTCCTCATCAAAAGACAAGACCAGATCAACTGATTCCAATGCGGCCAGCACAGCCAAGCGGTCTGCGCAAGTATTGATAGGCCGCTCCTCGCCTTTACCCAATCGTCGCACAGAAGCGTCAGTATTCACCGCCACAACCAATGAGCCACCGAGTGCTTTAGCTTGCGCCAGATAGGTGACATGACCACGATGCAAAAGGTCAAATACCCCATTCGTCAGCACTACTGGATGGGTTAGCAGGGAGAGTTTCTCAGCGAGATGGGCAGAACTACAAATCTTATTTTCAAAATGAGGCATAGATTTAAAAAGAAAAAGCGAGCGAGGTGATTGCAGAATATTCAAAAGTTCACCACTGTAACGCCACAAGCGTTAAACAGCAAAGTACGTTAAGATGATTTTCTTCTTATTTCGGGGGACTATTATGTCATTTTCAAAAAAAATAGCTGGCATGTCGTTCATGCTCACAACTGCATTTATGTTCAATCCGGGTCAGGCATTTGCCGAAGATGCTGCATGTCCCGATATTCTGAAACACAGTTTTAATCGTCTGCAAGACGAAGCACCTCAAAATCTGTGCCAATACAAAGGCAAAGTAACATTGGTCGTCAATACAGCTAGTTACTGCGGATTCACCAAACAGTACGAAGGCCTGGAAGCGCTATACGCTAAATATGCCGAACGTGGTTTAGTAGTACTCGGTTTTCCCTCCAATGACTTCGGTAAACAAGAGCCGGGCAGCAGTAAGGAAATCGCTGATTTTTGTTTTAATACCTATGGCGTGAAATTCCCAATGTTTGCTAAATCATCCGTGCAGGGCAGCGATGTTAATCCATTTTATGCACAGCTAATCAAAGCCACGGGCACAACACCCAAGTGGAATTTCTACAAATACTTAATCGATCGTAACGGTAAAGTATTGGCCTCTTATGCCAGCACTACCACGCCAGAAAATAAGGGCCTCGTTGCTGAGATTGAGAAAGCGCTGGGTAAGTAATTCACAATGACCAGATGCACAACACGCTTTGAGGTGCCCATTTGGGTTAGCGCAAAGCATGTTGTTTCTCTGGTTCTCGGTGTCTAGCCAAAATCAAACGCTAGTCACACGACATGCGGCTACATTATGTGAGTTTGGGCTTCCGTGTTGAAGCTGGCTTCGCTCTGGCTTTGCTAGCTGGGCTTGCCTTCGCAACAGTTCTCGTGGTTCTTTTAACCGCAGTCTTGGTTTCAGCCTTAGTTGCAACTCCTTTGCTACTAGACTTACTCTTGACTGACGCAGCAGGCTTAGCTCCTGTCGAAGTATGAGTTCTTGCTTTAGTGCTGGCTGGCTTAGTTGACTTAGCCGGCTCAATTGTTTTTGCAACCACATCATCCTTCATAGCATGATGTAAAGCTTGTTTGAATTGGTCTTGCAATACTGTCCACCATGCCGCAGGGTTACTGAAACTACCCGCTTCTGACTTGGTTGCGGTTTGCTTTGCTTCGGCTTCTTTATCAGATGAGCTTACTTCAGATTCTGGCGCGGCTGTCGATTCGTCCGTATTTACATCATCGCCATCATGCTCTTCCTCATCCATTTCATCTTCCACAGCTGGTTCAGGTACAGCCTGTTTAGTGGTCGTTTTAGTACTTGTCGCCGTTTCTGGCATGGGCCACTGCGAAGCAAACGGAGTCGTTGTAGTGTTTTCTCTATGTGACGTCGCCTGTGCAAAGCTCTCGCCCATAGTTTTCAAGGCAGAAATGGTAGCGCGCTGAACCTCTAGTGCTTGTATCGTACCCTTTAGCATATTCATATTCACGGTGAGCCAGGACTCAACCGTCTTTAAATCCTTGATCTGCTTGTCCAATTCATCTACGGAAAGCGTTGGCGTTACCATTCCGGGCAATTGCATATCGCCCCATAACTTTTTTACAAATCCCAAGGGGTCATTCATACCGCCCATATTGCCTGCACTATTTTGCTGAAATGGATTCTGCATATTATTTCCTTTCTACGAATAAATACTTACCACCCTGAACAGGCGCCTCAACGCAATCGACACTCTAACACCCGTGCGTGATTAGTCTGCACCTGTCGCAAGAATAGGTCAGAACGATTACACTAGCGTTATGGCAAAAGTCTTTTCTCTATTTCAGCAATTAAAACATGCAATCAAGCGTAAAACTGTGGTTTTTTCGCTTGCGACCGTCTTACTTCACGTTCTGTTCTTCGAATCCGCGATCTGGAAAGACTGGACACCACAGGCACCACAAAAATCTAATCCGTCGATTCAGGTTAATCTGCGTCCAACTAACGTAGCAGCAAACGACAGTGACCTGACAATAACGAAAACAACAACGAAATCGCCAGCAGAACCAACAAGAGCTATTCCGAAAAAAAGTCGTAGTATCCCTACTCCAAAAACTAAAGAAATAGCGCCGGAGCCACTAGCTACAAGAGATATCAAACCAGAAGACATACTCCAGGAGACGATCACAGCAATCGAAGAAAAAGCCGTCAGCACTCATGCAATAAACGACAATACGGCGAGTAAGCTGGTGGTACGAATACCGAGTTCTATTGAAATGCGTCTGGATGTCACTCACACCAAGGTCAACGACACCCCAACCAGAGGCGTTGCTACTTTATCCTGGCAGGTCTATAACAATATATACAGTCTTAAGCTGGAAGTAGGTGTGAATTTAATCGTAACGACTTTTAATCTATATACCCTCAGCAGTGAGGGTGAAATCGGCCCATTTGGACTAATGCCTGGAACCAGCACCGATGAGAGAAAAACAAAAGCAGCAACGGCAATTCACTTCAATCATTTTGAAAAGACGATTACTTTTTCTGCCAGCAACAAAACAATCCCCATGCAAGACGGGGCGCAAGATGCGGCTAGTCTATTGTTGCAGTTGGCAGCAATAGGAAACGGAAATCCAGCGCAATTCGCACCAGGCCGCGAATTTAAAGTGCAAGTAGCGGAGGGTCGCGATGCAAATGAGTTCTTGTTTCAAGTGATTGAAGAAGAAGAGATCGAAAGTAAGCTAGTCCCAGCCAACCGCAAACTAAAAACGATACATATCGTTCGACCGCCACGCCCGGGCGCCTATAACTCTAGGTTAGATATTTGGTTGGCACCTTCCCTGAGTTGGTATCCAGTACAAATCAGGAATACAGAAAGCAATGGCACGGTAACAGATCAAATCGTTACCGAATTTAAGAACCGAGTTATCAACGATGATAAATAAATCAAAGACGCTTTCGAAGTTAGCGAAGTCAGTGGCTCTAGCATTGCTAGCACTGTGCATTACCGACGTGATTAGCCCAGTATCCGCGCATGCAAAAACTCTCAATCTGGCACCTTCTGCAGAATTAATTTACGCTGTAAAATCGAGCCAAAAAGGCATTCCTGTGAGTGGCGAAGCTAAGGTGAGTTGGCAAGTCAAAGAGAATACCGGAGCGGCAAAGACCTATCGTCTCAGCTCAGAAACCAGTGTGGCTATCTTCGGGAAAATTCTAAAAACCAGTAGCACTGGCAACATCGATCAATTTGGATTAGCACCAGAAAAGTTTCTAGAAAAACGTTTCCGTCGCGATGAGGCTAGCACCACATTTGATCGTCAAACTAAAATAATTAGCTTTTCTGATTCTGACCTGAGCTACCCAATCAAAGGTGGTGAACAAGACCGTCTGAGTGCAACCTGGCAGTTAGTTGCATTAGCCAGAAGCGCTAGCGATTCTTTACAAGCCGGGCACGAGTGGAAGATGTTCGTAGCAGGATTACGTGACGCAGATCCCTGGGTCTTTAAATTAATCGAGATTAAAAAAATCCAAACGGCGCTAGGAGAACTAGAAGTACTACACATTCAAAAAGCACCACCGCCTGATGCCAAAAGTCAGCAAATAGAAATCTGGCTGGCGACCTCACTCGACTATTATCCCGTTCGTATCAGCTTTCATGATGCTAATGGTGATCAAGTTGAACAAAAAATTGTCTCCATCAAAAAGGAATGAAATAATATGGTCGGTTTTTGGCAGATAACAGAGGCTGATTTGTTTAAACAAACGCGCTACAAAAGCCAACCGATCTGAATAATTTCTTACTTCATTCATTCCTTATTTGCTCATTACCCGAATCGTCCATTATTGCTATGAAAAATTTATCCAAACGTGCTTTAGTTTTATTCAGTGGAGGACAAGATTCAACTACCTGCTTGGCATGGGCGTTGGAACGTTATGATTATGTTGAAACCATAGGTTTTGATTATGGACAGCGACATGCTATAGAGTTGAGCATGCGTCCACACTTACTACAAAAGTTACGCCGATTATCGTCGGCGTGGGATCGCAAATTGGGTGAAGACCACATCATTGATTTGTCCTTAATCTCACAACTGTCGCACACCGCGATGACGGAAAATATCGCTATAGAAATGCAAGAAAATGGTCTACCAAATACGTTTGTACCTGGTCGTAATTTGATGTTTATGCTGACCGCAGCGACCCTTGCCTACCGCAGGCAATTAGAAGTTCTGGTAGGTGGAATGTGCGAGACTGATTTTTCGGGTTATCCCGATTGCCGTGACGACAGCATGAAAGCATTACAGGTGGCCATCAATCTCGGTATGGCAAGTCGCCTGAATATTGAGACGCCATTAATGTGGATAGACAAAGCGCAATCCTGGCGTCTCGCGGAACAACTAGGCGGCGAGGCTTTAATCGAACTAATCCGACAAGATACACATACCTGCTATCTCGGCGAGCGTGGCGCTTTACATGTTTGGGGACATGGATGTGGCACTTGCCCAGCTTGCGATTTGCGTGCAAAAGGCTATATCGAATACGTACGAACTAAATAGAAGCCGTTGCCTTCGGCACTTAGCCAAATAGTACAATCGCTACTACTTCCAACTCGCGAGCCATGGTTCTATTGCGTTATCGAGCATAGGTCGGGCAATGAGAAAGCCCTGCCCCTCCTCGCAACCCATTTTACGCAAGACGTCAAAGTGGGTGTCGGTCTCTATACCTTCAGCGATAACACTCAAACCAAGCTTTTTACCCAATTGGGTTATCAACTCAGCGATTCTTGGCCCCGCCTGGGTATCAATTTGCATGACAAAAGCACGGTCTATTTTCAGGCGGTCCACGGGTAACTTATCTAGGTAACTGAGTGAAGAAAAACCAGTACCAAAGTCATCAATGGCAATTTGCACGCCTATCGATTTCAAGCCATTTAATGCCTCTTCAAACATACCAGTGCCATTCATGGTCACGGACTCAGTGATTTCCAGTTCAAGGTAATGCGGCGCTAAGCCGCTATCATGCAAGGCTCGCTTTACGAGTTCGATGAAGTCAGGTTGGCGAAATTGAATCACCGACACATTCACTGCCATACGATCTAAGGAATAACCTTTCTCCAATAATTGCGCCATCGTGTAGCAGGCCGTACGTAAAACCCAAGCGCCTAAGCTAATGATTAGACCAGAATGCTCAGCCAAAGGAATAAAATCAGTAGGCGAGATCATTTGTCCTTCATCAGTACGCCAGCGCAAAAGCGCTTCAAACCCTACTACTTTACGGTCACTCAAAGAAATTTGCGGTTGATACATTAAAAACAAACGTTCAGCATCAAATGCTTTATGCAAATGCTGCATTAGCAAGGCACGCTCACGAATCTCCACCCCCATTTCACGGGTGAACAAAGTGTGTGAACCGCGTTGATAACCCTTAGTGCGTTTTAGCGCAATACTTGCGTCTTTCAATACATCGGCACCCGACTGGGAATACGAATCTAAAGCGACGAGTCCCATAGACATGGAGACAGTATGCGAAGAGTCATCAATAATGAATGGTGCCTCAAATATTTTTTGCAATTTTTCTGGTGTTAAAGCGAAGCGATTGCCAAGTAGACCAAAGACATCACCTCCAATGCGGGCTAAAAAAACTTGACTGCCCAAAGCAAGCTGTAATCGATTCGCCACCGCACGCAGCAATAAATCACCATATCGGTGACCCAGAACATCATTAATTTCTGCAAAATCATCAATATCAATTAAAACCAATAATTGATCTGGGGTCGCATTTTCTATCGAGGCATCTAGCTGTTCAATAAATTTCAGTCGATTTGGTAGCATCAGCAACTGGTCGCGAAATGCATAGTTTTTTAATTGGCTAACCAAGCCGAGATTATCCAAACAAACGCCCAAATTAAAGCAAAATATTTCGAGCAACTGTTGATCGATCGCTGTCAGCGCATAAGGCAATTCTATGAAAGCAGCAATCGCACGCTTACCTCGTCCCGAAAAATACAAAGTCATGTTATCCTCTTCGAACAAAGACACACGTTCGGACAAGGCTCGGCGCAAAGCATCCCGAATGACAGGGTTATCAATTTCGTCAATCGGTCTATTCATTAAGTTTCGATAATGTCCGGCCGAGGCAATGACGCTATAGCGGAAACTATTGTCGAACTGTAGGGCTTCGTCACACTGGGCGCATAACAAGCCTTCAGAGGGAACACCGCACAATGCCGCAATCTGTGTAATGACCCCAGAGGCAAAACCTTCAATTCCGTCTTGCATCGAAAATGCAGCACTAGAAGTAATGATTTGATGCAAGCCTCGTCGGCTCGCTTCAATCGTGCGTAACTGATCGTAAGAACGAATAGCAGCGGTCAACGCCGTCAATAATTTTTTGCGAGTTAATTCGTTTTTTGTTTTGTAGTCGTTGATGTCGTAATCACGTATCGCGTCTTCTTCAGGCGCGTAACCGGGCTGACCGGTTCGTAAAATAATCCGAGTATCTCGCCATTTTAGATCATCACGAATATAACAAACTAAATCTAAACCCGCATGCTCAGTCTCCATCACGACATCGAGCAATACTACGGCGATGTCTGACTCGACTGCGAATCGTTCATGTGTTTCTGCTTTAGAATAAGTATGAATAAACTCAAGGCGGCGATTCAGGATTTTGACGTCAAGCAGTGAAAATTCTGTGGCCCGATGCACGTCTTCATCATCGTCGACGATCGCGATTTTCCAAGTTCGCTGTGCGATATTTCCCAAGACGTCGTTATCAAGGTCTTCCTCGATAAATATCTCGTCATCCTCCAGATTTTCTGGCATGTCGCCCCCAAATTGTGTTGGAAACTCGCTGAAACAAAGTGCAACCAGTATATAGCAACTACTTTGCCGTGCAACAACAAAATCAGAACGACTTTACAACACAAATAGAAAATTAATCAGGCTTTTCTACAATAGGATCTCGCCGAAACAATGCATTAAGCATAACGCCGATGAGCATCCCATGCTAAGCCAGCTCCAATGCTACCAAACACATCACCCTGGACTAATTTCGCCTTAGGCATTAGTCGATTCAGATCTTCTCGTAAGCCTCGAACACCACTTGCACCACCCGTAAAAAAGACCGTGTCAATTTGCTCATTTTTTATATTTGCATTGCTTATTGCTTCAGCAATAGTTTGATTTAGCTGATGGAACAAGGGCGCAATTGCCAACTGCAAATGCTCTTGTGTCATTACCAATAACTCGGTCTTGTGCTCTGGCCTGGTTTTACTGCGTAACCGTTCTAATTCGACTGAAATACTCGCCTCATCACTCAACAAGATTTTTGCCTGCTCCGCTTTTAGTGCCAACCAATGTCCATCTCTTTGCTCAATCAAATTGAGCAAGCATTCACAACGATAACGCAAAGTCGCATCATTAATATCTCGACAAATATCGTGTATCTCACGCACCACTTTTTGTGAGTAAATCAAATTGATAGTGTGCCAAGTCGCCAAATTAAAATAATTCGCCGACGGCATTTCTATACCATTGCTAAGTCGCCCGCCCATCCCAAGGCGTGGCATCAACTGTTGCAGACTGAGATATTTATCAAAATCGGTACCACCGATATGAACGCCCGTATTGCTTAAAATATCTTCATGCCGGTCGATTTTTTCCCGACGTTCTGGCGATAAACGAATGACAGAAAAATCGGCGGTACCACCACCAATGTCGACCACTAAAACCAGTTCCTCCTTTTCAATACGCGACTCATAATCCAATGCCGCAGCGATAGGCTCAAACTGAAAAGAAATTTCTTTAAAGCCGACTGCTTGGGCGATTTCACGCAAAGTTTGTTCAGCCAACTGATCCGCACTTTGGCTATCGTCAATAAAATGTACTGGACGACCAAAGACCGCTTGCTCCAACGGTGTCTGTGCTGCCAATTCAGCACGTCGTTTTAACTCTGCAATATATTGCGTTAATAATTGCTTATAGGGTAAGCGACGCCCCATTACTTCAGTTTGCCCATCAATCAGACTAGTGCCCAATAGGCTTTTCATGGATCGCATTAAGCGTCCTTCATAGCCATCTAGATACGCAGACAAGGCTGCACGTCCATAATTGACTTCATCTAGGTCTGCGTTAAAAAAAATGACCGAGGGCAAAGTTGCTTTACCGTCCTCGAGATTTAATAACTGAACCTGTTGACCGTCAGCAAATCCAACGGTCGAATTTGAAGTTCCAAAATCAACACCACACACTACATTCATCACTAGCCTATCTAAAAATTCCATCCAGGCGAGATCTTAAACTACTTGCCGCGTCACCTGTAAGCTTTAAATGCTTTCTACCTAGTAGCACCATATTTCCTTTTCAACCACATGGTCAATTTGGCTTGCTGCACATCTGCAACTAAGTACCTATAAAGTTGATGTAAATAGGGCGTCATTTCATCCTACTGAAATAATTGACTGGTATCTATGAAACTCACAATACCGCCCTCAAAGCTAACGCAAAAAACATTACATCAATATGCGTTTTCCAAATTTCGGCTATGCTATCTACCTTAGTTATTTCGGACGACGAAATACAGTACTCACGAAGGATGTTTCCCTTGAAAAGTTTAATTAGTGATTTGCTCAAACAGCGCCTGCAATTACTCGACACCAATGCTCACTTACCGCTTTTAGCAAAAGGTTTGCGTGGCATTGAACGAGAGACATTGCGGGTCGATACAGATGGCAAATTGATGTTGACGCCACATCCTGTCGAACTGGGATCAGCATTAACGCATCCATTGATTACGACTGACTATTCAGAATCCTTGCTAGAATTTATCACGCCTGCAGAACAAGATATTTCTATCGCGCTCGACAAATTAGATCTGATCCACCGCTTTAGCTACTCCCGTTTTGGGGCACAGATGCTGTGGAATAACTCTATGCCTTGTGAACTCCCGCAGGAAAAAGACATTCCTATCGCTTGGTACGGCAGCTCCCACATAGGCATGATCAAACACGTTTATCGCCGCGGTTTAGCGCTGCGCTATGGCAAAAGTATGCAATGCATCGCTGGCATACACTACAATTATTCTTTGTCAGAGGACTTGTGGAAACTGCTCAAAAAGGAGGACGGCGATACGCGCTCTGAACGTGATTATCAATCTGAGAGTTATGTTGCATTAATCCGTAATTTTCATCGTTACAGCTGGCTACTCATGTATTTGTTCGGTGCGTCTCCAGCGCTATCAAAAAACTTTTTACGCGGCCGTCAACACGACTTAGAAACTCTGTCTGAAGACACTTTGTTTTTGCCGTATGCGACTAGTCTGCGCATGAGCGATCTCGGCTATCAGAACAATGTCCAAGATGGCTTAGTCCCGCCCTACAATAACTTGCTTGACTACATGCGTAGCCTGTCCTTGGCGGTCAGGAAACCGCACCGACCTTATGAAGAATTAGGAATCAAAAAAGACGGTGAGTGGATGCAGATCAACGCCAATGTCTTGCAAATTGAAAACGAGTTTTATGCGACGATACGTCCAAAGCGTGTCATCAAATTGGGGGAACGCCCCGTAGAGGCTTTATGTGCACGCGGCGTGCAATACATAGAAGTACGCTGCATGGATGTTGACCCTTTCGAAGCATTGGGAATCAATCTAAAGACATCGCGTTTTCTTGACGCCTTCCTCTTATTCTGCGCCTTGAACGACAGTGCTTTGACGAATGAAGCTGAAGGTGAAGAAAATCTAAGTAATTTTGCGTTAACCGTCAAACAAGGCCGCACACCAGGCTTAATGCTACAAAATCAGGGTACGTCTGTCAGCCTCAGACAATGGGGTGAGCAGATCATCGAGCAAATAGCACCACTCGCTGCATTACTGGACAAGCAAACTGAAACGAATGAGCATCAACAAAGTCTGCAAGCGCAATTAGACAAATTGCGCGACCCTGACCTCACGCCATCGGCTCGGGTATTAGCTGCTATTCGTGAAGAACAAGGCTCATTTAATCAGTTTGCGCTTAAACAAAGTCACTATTTTGCTGAACAATTTAAAGCGCGCCCATTGTCTGAACAAGATGCTGTGTATTTTGAAGAATTGACGCGCAGTTCATTAGCACAGCAGGCGCAGATGGAACAGTCACAGAGCGGGAGTTTTGATGAGTTTATTGAAGACTACCGTTCTCGCACTTCAAGTCAAATTTGTTGCGACGGTTTGTAATTGGATTGGGTAAGGATTATTTCGGCTTTCTGACGACCAGACGGTAACGCTGCAAAGTTTGGTCGTATTCTTGATTAGTACGCGCGATTTCCTGATCATAGAACATCATTGCATTACGACTACTATTGATACTGGTACTTAAATCGTCTGCTCTAAGTCGCATAGATTCAGATTCTTTCGAGGATTTTTTTGAATTTTTCAATTCAAGTTGCAAACTAGCGAGAATCTGACCCAATCCTTGCAGTTGTTCATTCGCCAGTCGTTTTTTTTCTAAAAGTGCATCGACAGCCCGTTTGCGCGCAGTCTGAATATCAGCTTCTTCTTGATAATGAGCGAGCAAATAACGCTCTTCACGCATTCTCTCTTCATCCACTAGTTGTTGCGCTTTTCTCTTTTCCGCTTCTAACTCGAGTCGCTTCTTTTCTTCAGACGAGAGTGGAGCCGCAATTTCACTCTTAAAATTTCCATTATTGTTATAGACTTTTACCGCGCGATTTGCACACTCGGGTATTGGTCTATCCGACGTGACTAATTTTCCTTGTGCATTTACGCAACGGAAAATATCAGCACTAGCTTCGTCTATAGAGAGCACACAAAGCAACAACAATAATGGATACGAGTTATGTTTCACTGGAAAGTCTTAGTAGTTTTCAAATCGACTTGGCTATTTGAAATCGATGTCCTGAAGTGCTAAATTTACCACGATTGAATGAGTTGGAGATTTTTCCCAAGTATAGAACTAGCGCATAACGCTACTAAAGAAAGGCATCATTTACTTTGAGCAATAGGAGCGTTCTTCTTTCAATTTAGTCAAATGAAGCGTTAGCGGGAAACAATGTACTACTGTCAGCTAAAAAAATGCCAATTCTCATTGGCATTTTTTGACTTATTTTACTTTACGAGGCGAATACGTCGCCAAGGATAAGGATCTCGCTCGCCGATCTCGGGTGGAGCTGCTGGCACGTTCCCAATGCCTATCTCAGCAGGACAGACACCGGTCTTCGCATAACTGGTTGCGGCAGCCAAACGTTTCTCACCAATATCACCCAAGACGTGGTCAAGGTCATCCGCAACTTTACATCTAGGCGCAAATCCATTCACATAATCACCCTCGCCTTTAGCATTTACGCCAGAAAATGAAATCGCAAAGTACGCCGTTTTACAGTTATTCGTTTGTACAAAGCCATACGGTTTACCGCAGGTGTTTTCACCAATCAAAATAACTTCCATAAAGGGAGAGAGTCCATTAATTATAGATTCACTGGCAGAACAAGTTCGACCACTGGTCAATACAAACACGCGTTTCAGATTTAATTGTGGCAACAAGCGACTTGTTGTACTTAATTGGTAAAACCAGGTCGTTGACGCTTCCGATCTCGCTGGATACTTGTCGTTGTACAACAATTGCTCAAAAACATTTCCAACCGTCTTTGATCCACCTATCATCGACGCCAACTCGTTCGCAATGTACAGGTAACCGCCTCCGTTATAACGCACGTCCAAGACCAACTCGTCGACACGTGCTTGCTTAAACGAGTTCATCGCATCGATCAGGGGCTGTTCGGCCGTCCTGATATGATCATTAAAGACCAAGTATCCAAACTTTTTTCCAGCATCATTGACCACTTTCGAAGTTAAAACTGGCGACTGCGTTATTGACGCAGAAGTCATCGAAACGGTGCGTGGCGCGGAAGCACCCACATCCATTAACTCAAAGGTATGGGTCTCTACCTTGCTTGGATATAAAGCGAGGAATTGCACATCATTTGCCGGTTGCTCTAATGAAGTATTGTCGACTTTTGCTAGTGTCGTTCCACGCTTAATACCCGCCCTGTCTGCCGGAGAGCCTGGTTCAACGAACAATACTCGCAGTCTTGTGCCATAGCGTTGCAATGAATAGCCATAACTAAAACTTACACCAGACTGGAAAAAGTCATCAATTTCACCTTGCTCCGAAGTAAAACTAAAGCGATCTTTTGTGCGTACTAACAACGCATCAAAATACGATGGTGCGTTTGGAAAGGCACTCGCAGGCACTTCGGCAATTTGGTTGTACCAAAGGTAGACATCATCTAGATGGCCCCGAGCCCAAGTTTTTTCCACATCGGGCGTGCATATACCTGACAAATTTCCGTAGGTAGGAGGAGAGTTCAAAGTGAATTTCAAATCCTTAACTGGAATCATACTCTCCGCAGTTGCTTTGCTCGTTGGTGTAACGGCAGCCGCGATTGCCATCGTTTTGACAATAGACTCGTCCGGACTAATATAATTTAAGCCTTGGTTCACAGCGAAAGTTTGACCAACACGCATTTTATTGTCTAGTAAGTTAGGGACCCAGCTCCATGTCGCGTCGTTATAAAATCCACGTGCCGCGGTCAACATGCTACGTATCATGGCACCTTTGGATGTGCCTTTTGCCAGTTGCGCGACCCAATAATTGACGTCCTCATTTGGCGGTGCTGTTGCCCCAGAGCGCCCCAACACATTTTTGTATATCACTAGTACAAACTCCTGCGGTGTCATCGTGTTCGAATAGCCAGTTTGTGCTGAATACTGAATAGCTGCGGCATAAAAATTATTGGATATCTGATCTAAGCTCACACCGGCTTTATATTGTTTAATCCAATAAGAGAGTCCATCCGCGTCCGGCACTCGATTAAAAAAAGCCGTGTACAAGTCAATCAATGCGGTCAAATCATTGGATGCAATGGTGTTGGCAAGATCAGCGATTTCCAGATTCATGGTGACATCGGCGAACTTCAAAACCTTTTTATCTTTAACCGTTACGCTGCCGCCATTACCTACGATATCGGTGACGATATATCCCACGCTTAAAATGGTAATGCTGTAATTGGCGCGTGCGCCAGGAAATACCTGCACGTCACCAGCGGTTGGTGCCGCCTGCATAGGAGCGCCCACTTGTGCAGTATTAATTGTATTGACACCTTGATTTTCGTTACCGCCACACGCGCTCAACTGCATGAGAAATAACCACCCGACAATTTGCGCTAAGCGACTTAATTTTAATTGATTCATTGTTGTTTCCGTTTTTAAACTCATCACCAACTTACTGCCTGACGAATAATGGCCTATGTGTCACTCATGTAGAGTTGAACGAAGTTCGATCAGTAGATGGCCAAATAACAATTTTTAAGTTTAACAGCACGGAACCGAGGGTACTACTTTTTTTGCGTGCTTAGAAAAAGCTATCCCCCACAAAAACAACGAAAAAAAACCGGACTGCTTTGAACAATCCGGCTGTGAAGAGTACGGCTAAATAGGAAAGTTGAAGCTTAGTTCCTTGAGGGGAAAATGCCCTGCATCGCAATGATGTAGTTCAATCCCAAATAGGGTTGCATGTTGGAAACAGTTGCCTGAGTAACGACAGGCACAGTCAATGGTGTGCCTGTACCTGTATTTCCTGTTGTCACACTAGCGCTTCCTCCCACCGTTGTTGTCACGCCCCCCAAAGTAACAGGGGCTGTTTGCGCGGTACCGGCAGGTAAGTAAATTGCAGCTGAAGTACCGCCGCCGGCCGTACTCGTTAATAGACTACCTTGTTGCGCAACTAAACCAGTTCCAGCGACCGCTGCTCCTGTTCCGACAGAAATAGATGTTTGGCCAGTTAATCCTGCTGGATTCAAAGTAGCGGGATGGTTATGCGCTGGCAAATTCGCCAAGCCCAAAGTAATAGTAACAGTACCATTGGCGATCACAGTCGTATTATTCGATCCTGCCTTCTCACCTTGGACCACATTCGCCAAGCCCGGACCTTGCGCTTGAGAGCCAACGACTACGCGCCCGCGTAAGTCAGGTATGCCGAAAGTGTTTTGTCCATCGCCGCCATACATGGTTCCCAGCAAAGCGAACATCGCGGAATTTTGCTGGATGGGTACAGTTTGCCCATTGCAAAACACCCATCCACGCGGTGGGTAGTTAAATGCCACTGCTAATACAGTGCCCATAAATGCATCCATTTTATCTCCTCAGTGTGTTAGTACAACAAGAACAAAAGTGTGACCAGACTAGTTTCGCTTTTCAACAAATCAACTACATCTATTTTTTAAAATAGAAAATATAAGTAGAAATTTAATCCTATATTTAATTATTTTTCAATACTACTTAAAATTTTAATTTCAGTAGCATTTTGTATCAAGCAAATGTTATGCCAATGAGTTTATTCAATGTTTTCTAGCTATGTGCTCACGCGAATTCAAGTAAATACCCTCGAGCTTATCAGCCAAGCTCAAACCAGTCGGATGCGCCGCCTCGCGCAAGCGAGCAATGACCTCAATCACATTGTCATCGTGGATGGTAGGATCGCCATATAGCGAGGGTGGGCGAGCGCACCAACCCGCTAGACTAAACAGATCTTGTAGCCAGTCGTTGCTCACACAATCCATCATTAAATGGATGCGAGCTTGCTGGCTATCATTGCGCACGCCGTGTAAACAACTGGCATTTAAATACCAAGTGTCGCCCGCAGAAAAATGTACTGGTTCATGGTCGATCAAGAACAAGACTTGCGCCGAGGTTTGTATGGGAATATGCAAACGGGTAATGCCATCCTCCAGACAAGCACCCACATCCCTATGCTCCTTAATGACACCACCTGCGGCCAATGACATCAGCCGTATCGAGGTTTTTTCACAGGCAAATTGTGCGATCACTTCTTGAAAGTAAGTGCACTGCTTGAGGATCTCCGTATCTTGAAAGTCTTCACTCTCAATCGGCAAAATGTGTTCGATAGCCCCACCCACAGATCGCAATGGAATACATGCCCAGTCATTTTCATAAGCACGTGTATTGAAATGACTGATCCAAGGCGATTGGGTAGCGAGAGCCAAATCCCGCTTCAGTTTTGCAATATCAAATGAAAACGGTAGTTTCAGGTAAGAACAGACTGACATAAATGAACTCTTTTTCGCTCTTAATTTTATAGTCGACCTTGCATCGCTATCAGGTCTCTGCAGGTTGCCAGATCATTTGATCGAATAAGCTATCGCTACTTCGCAGCACAAAACCCGCTTTTTGGTATACACGGCGCGCGATCTGGTTGTCGCATTGCACGGCTAGACTAATCGATTTATCGATGCCTGCAGCATGGACTTGCAATGCCTTAAGAACATGGGTGGCAATGCCACGCTTGCGCCATGAAGACAGCACTGCAATATCGATCAATCGTACATCCGCACCCACATCGACAATCAAACGCCCTATCGCGTCTTGCCCCCAACACAACACCCAGTCTTGTGCGGAGGGGTAAGACCATTTCACTCCCTCCGATTGACTCATCTGCTGCATCGAAATCATTTGTGTCAGCGCATTCGGAGGTAAAGGTAAAGCAAGTAAGTCGGGACGCCTATCGCGGAACAGCACATCCAAAAAATTTTGGTCTTCGGAATGAACCAAACGCATAGCCAGTGGCGATATCAGATCTAACAAATACAAAGCTCCATTCAATTCAATAGAAAAATAGAACCTATTAAGCAAATAGCATTCCCATTGTTTGCAAGTTCAAAAACATCGATACCACTATGGCATATCGCTTGCTTTACTATGTAAAAAAAGGTAACTTATTCACACAATTTACGCTTGTTTTTGTTAGCATCGAACGCTAACTACACTTCGATAATCAATACCTTTACGGAGATTTCATGCCCTTAAGTTTTATGCACATGCAAACCCTTATTCATAGCAGCTTTATCGTACATACCTCCGTTGGGACGGTCGAGTTGCGACTATTGGAAGCGGCAGAGATAGATCGTCCTGGCCTCCCAGCTGGGTATCGCGCGCCTATGGTTTTGATTTTTTCCGCACCATCAAGTCCTATCTTGGCACAAGACAATTACTATTTTGATCACCCAAAGTTGGGAAGACATTTTTGGTCCGTGGCGCCTGTTTTACCGCCCGAGAAACAACCAGTAACAGTCAATAATGAACCACTCTCTTTTTACCAAGTCTTATTTAATTAAAAAGCTAAACCTGGTCAAATTTTTGCAAACATAACATGTAAATACGACATAAAAAATATTATTACATGTAATTTACACGTCATTTTGATTGAGCAATAAACAAAACCGCATGCAAGCATTGGCATGAAATTTGCGTAAAATACATATTACATTTTGTGCTTATCAAAAAAATGTTGCCCGAAAAGACAATTGAGTTGACTCGCTGTCATAGTTTAGGCAAGAGTTTAAATGACCAGGACGGTGCGCATGACGCACCGTCCTTCATTTTAAACTCTTAGGTTTATGAGCAGTTTTTAGAAAATAACAATTCCCGAACTTGGTAGCATGAAAACTTTAGACTCTCTACAAAACACTCAATCCTTAACTTGGTGGCTAACCGGTTTGTCGGGGGCAGGAAAGACGACGCTGGCAGAAGCTTTAGCAAGCAACTTGAGAAGTCAAGGATATGCAGTTTGCGTACTCGACGGTGACGAGCTAAGAAAAGGGCTTTCCAATGATCTTGGTTTTAGTTTTGCAGACAGAGAAGAACAGAGTCGAAGGGCCGCAGAGTTGGCTAGCTTACTAAACGCAAACGGCATTATGGCCATCGTTTCCTTAGTATCGCCTAGCGCACGTGGACGCGCTGTGGCCCGGGAAATTGTTGGAAATGACAGGTTTATAGAGTGTTATATATCAACTCCGCTGCATATTTGCCAACAGCGAGATCCGAAGGGTTTATATGCAAAGGCTAAGCTTAATTGTGACATACAAATGACTGGTGTGTCAGCGCCTTACGAAGCGCCCACTTTAGCGAATTGCGTGATAGACACAAGTGAAACAGAAGTAACGGCCGCAATTGAACAACTTAATGCATTTTTGAAAGTATAAAGAAATATGAAACAGGCCAAATACCACTTTATCTCGGGTTTACCCCGGGCAGGTTCAACTTTACTTGCTGCGATCTTACGCCAAAACCCAAGTTTTCAAGCAGGCATGAGCAGCCCAGTAGGTGCTTTTGTCAACAACATCATCACGCAAGTAAGTGCAGGAACTGAGTTCTCTAGCCAAGTCGATAATGAGCAAAGGCAAGACTTGATACGTGGCTTATTCGATGGCTATTACAAGCGTGACTTGGAAAAAAATGTGATTTTTGATACTAACCGCATGTGGGGTGCAAGACTCCCTTTGATAATTGATTTGTTTCCTAATGCAAAGGTCATCGCATGTGTCCGCAATGTGGCCTGGGTTATGGACAGCATAGAACGCAAGTTTCGTAGTAATCCTTACGAAAATACCAAACTATTTGGGACCAATATGGCTCGCAGCACCGTTTATCAACGTTGCGAAGGTTTAGCACAGCATGACCAGCTTGTCGGTTTCGCCTGGTCAGCATTACGCGAAGCTTTCTATGGTGAGCATGCAAAATCGCTGTTGGTGATCGACTATGATTTATTGACGCAAGCACCAGAAAAAGTCATCACTTTGCTCTATGAGTTTATCGACCAGCCCTTATTCCAACATGATTTTGATCATCTCGAATACGATGCGCCCGACTTCGACTTACAGCTTGGTTTACCTGGTCTGCACAGGGTCAAACCCAAGATTGAACACACCGAAAGACGCACTATACTTCCGCCGGATTTATTTGAAAAATACTCGAAGATGAGTTTCTGGAATGACCCGAGTGGTACTACAGCCAATGTGATCGCCCCAAAGACTAATGAAAAGGAAAACGCAGTATGAAGACCGATATTTCCAAGCTAGCAGCCAATCTTTACATTCGCTCTCGGGATCAGAAACATGCGCCAAATCTGGATATTCCTACAATCGATGCCACAGCGCTAAGTATTATTCATGACCCTTTGTTAGGTAAGCAAACTTTTCCTCCAAATGCATCTACCCGCACAGAAATCGTCTTTATTGAGAGCAATGTCGGTGACGTAGCGCTGTTGCTTGAGGGCATAGGTGTAGGAAAAGAAGTTCATGTCATCAACGCAAACCTAGATGGATTAAGCCAAATTACAGAAATTTTAGCGGGGCGTAGCAATATCGATGCGATCCACATCATCTCGCATGGCAAAGAAGCTTCAATCAACTTGGGAACACTGTTTCTGGACAAAGACAACATTAATTCCCATACCGCGCAACTGCAGGCCATAGGTCAGAGCCTGAACAAGGATGGGGACATCATGTTGTACGGTTGCGATATAGCTGCCGGAACAGGCCAGACATTCATCAATCAGTTGGCTATTGCGACCGGAGCAGATGTCGCCGCTTCCAACAATACGACAGGAAGCGCCAAACTTCATGGTGACTGGGATCTGGAGGTCAAGACTGGCCATATTGAGACACAGCCTGCCGTTAGCCCAGGGCTTGCTGATCTGTACTCGAGCGTATTGAACATTGCTTCTGCCACCGTAATTTTCACTAGTGGCTCGGCAAATTTCACCAACACTGGTGGAACGGCCAACTCTACGAAAGATGTCACATATAAAGTTGCAGGGGATGCAGCTTATGTATTACGCATTGACGGTTTAAATACAGGCGTGTATGCCGATCCTTCAGGCGGTTATGTAAACATTGACTTTACAAACAGCCAGACAGAAACGATGGTCACCTTGTCTTTCCAGGGCGGGCAGGTATTTTCAGCCGGTGGGGTGAAGATTCAATCGAACTATGCACAGACTCTGATATTCAAGGGCTATGACAGCAGCGGTTCACAAGTTGGGTCAACGCAAAACTTTGCTTTCACGGCAACGCAAACTCAAGTGCTAACGTTTTCGGGCCTGACTAACATTGCGACACTAAAAATAACCTCCTCTGGTAGCGGTGGTAACGTGCGCTATTTTACGATGGATGATCTTGCACTAACCAACATACAACCAGGTACATCTATTACTAGCGCGACCTATGACGCGAACACTGGCGTTTTGTCTGTTACCGGTAGCGGTATTACCAATGGTGGCACAATTGATGTATCCAAACTCTCGCTCACCGGGCAAGGTGGGACCTATACTTTAACCACGCCAAACGTTACTGCCAGCAGTAGCTCGGCGTTTTCAGTCACGCTTAGTGCCACCGACAAGATTGCGGTCAATGGCATACTGAACAACAACGGAACTACATCTGCGACCGGTGCCACTACTTTCAATCTGGCAGCTGCGGCCAACTGGGATGTGACCGCCGCCGCCTCAGCTGATTTGATCGGCAACGTCGTGACCGTCTCCAATGTCACAGCGCCGACGCTCGAGTCTGCCACCTATGACGCCAACACAGGCACACTCATTGTTACTGGCACAAATCTGGTCCGGGCCATTGGTTCAAACAACGACATCACTGCCAACAAAATATCTATACGCGGCGAGGGCAACGTCACCTATGTGCTGACTGATACCTCAGATGTGGACATCACGTCTGCTACTTCCTTTACACTCATCCTGAGCGCTGCTGACAAGGCTGGCCTCAACCAATACATTAACAAAAACGGCACTCTCCCAACGTCTGCCTCTTCCCTATACCTCGTAAAAGGTGCTGATGATTGGAACACCGTCATCACGGGGGGCGACATTAAAGATATTGTCAACAACTTCATTACCGTCAGTAATGTTCAGGTGCCGACCATTACTTCCGCCACCTACAATGCCAGCACGGGAAGCCTGGTGGTAACCGGAACGGGCTTCACTCACCTGAATAATGGAGGAACAGACGACATCGTCGCCAACAAATTCACCATGACTGGCGAAGGTGGTTCGACCTATACGCTAACCAACACAGCAAATGTAGAAATCACCTCAGACACAACGTTTACGCTGCTTCTGAGCGCGACCGACAAATCTGGCGTCAATCAGATCATCAACAAAAATGGTGCCAGTTCCACCGGTGGCACCACTTATAACCTGGCCGCCGCCGAAGACTGGGCAGCCGGTGCCGATCCGGCGGTGGTCGTTGCCGACCTGACTGGCAACGGCATCACTGCAACGGTTGCTGCACCTATTGTCACCTCAGCGACTTATGATGCCAGCACAGGTACGCTGGTCGTCACCGGCACCGGGTTTACCCATCGCGCTGGCGCTGCCAACGATATTATCGCCAATAAGTTTACCCTGACCGGTCAAGGTGGCAGCACCTATGCGTTGACCGATACGGCCAACGTAGAAATCACTTCTGACACCAGTTTCACTCTCGTACTATCGGCTACCGATAAAGCTGGCTTGCGTACCCTGCTCAATAATAATGGTACACAGTCAGTAGGCGGCACGACTTACAATCTGGCGGCAGCGGATGACTGGGCCAATGGCGCTGATGCGGCGCTCAATATCGCCGATCTGACAGGTAACGGCATTACTGTATCGAATGTCGTTTCGCCAACAATCACCTCTGCGGCCTATGATGCTAGCACAGGTATTTTGTCTGTCACCGGTACTAATCTGGCTAATGGTGACACCATTGATGTGTCCAAACTTTCCGTCACTGGCCAGGCTGGGTCATATACACTGACGACCACAAACGTCACAGCTACCAGTTCAACTGCATTCGCAGTGACCCTGAATGCAACAGACAAGCTGGCGGTGAATGGTGTGCTGAACAATAACGGCACAACGGCAGTTGATACGACAACATTTAATCTCTCTGCGGCGGCTGGTTGGGATACCACAATCAATGCGACTGCGGACCTGACAGGTAATGGCGTGACAGTATCGAATGTCACAGCCCCAACAATCACCTCAGCAACCTACGATGGCACAACACATGTCTTCACTATCACTGGTACCAATCTGGTCAAGACCATCGGTGCCACGAACGACATCACCATTTCCAAGCTGACCATCACTGGTGAAGGTGGTGCCACTCGTACACTGTCCACCACCGGCAACGTCGAAGTCACATCAGACACCAGCTTCACCTTCACCCTGGCCGGTACTGACATCGCAGCTGTTGATAGTCTGCTCAACAAGAACGGTACTGCTTCTGCCAGCAGTTCCACCACCTATAACATCGCCGCAGCCGACGACTGGAACAGCGCCATCACCGGCGGTAATATTGCTGATTTAACCGGCAACGGCATCACCGTCTCCAATGCTGCTCCAAGTATCCTGAGTTCCACCTACGATGCGGCAACCGGCATCCTCAGCGTGTCTGCCGTCAACATCGTTGGCGGAGACACCATTGATGTCTCCAAGCTGTCCATCACTGGTCAGGCTGGTTCCTACACATTAACCACCCCCAATGTCACCGCCAGCAGTTCGACCGCCTTTGCTGTCACGCTCAATGCTGTCGACAAACTCGCTATCAACGGCATATTGAACAACAATGGCACAACGGCGGTGGACACCACCACCTTCAACCTGGCCGCTGCCGCTTCCTGGGATCAGACCACAGCATCGGGTGCTGACCTGACCGGCAATGCCGTGACAGTATCGAACGTCACAGCACCAACAATCACGTCCGCGACTTACAATGGTAACACCCACGTCTTCACCGTCACTGGCACCAACCTGGTTAAAACTATCGGTGCCACCAATGACGTCACCATTTCCAAGCTGACGATCACTGGTGAAGGCGGTGCAACTTACACTCTCTCCACCACCGGCAATGTCGAAGTCACTTCCGCCACCAGCTTCACATTTACCCTTAGTGGTGCGGATATCGGTGGTGTCGACGCCTTATTGAATAAAAATGGTACCTCTGCTGTCAGTAGCACCACCTACAATATCGCCGCTGCCGACGACTGGAACAGCGTCATCACCGGTGGCAATATCCAGGATTTAACTGGCAACGGCATTACCGTTACCAATGCTGCACCTAGCATCATCAGCGCTACCTATGATGCAGCGACTGGCATTTTATCCGTCTCCGCTGTCAACATCGTCGGTGGCGACACCATTGATGTCTCCAAGCTTTCTCTGACGGGGCAGGCAGGTTCTTACACCCTGACCACCGCCAACGTCACTGCCAGCAGTTCTACTGCTTTTGCTGTCACCCTGAATGCTACCGACAAACTGGCTATCAACGGCATTTTGAACAACAACGGTACGGCTGCGGTGGATACCACCACCTTTAACCTAGCCGCTGCTGCTTCCTGGAACGCCACCACCACATCGAGTGCTGACCTGACCGGCAATGCCGTGACCGTATCGAACGTCACGGCACCGACGGTCACCTCAGCGACGTATGACGGCACCACCAACATCTTGGCAGTCACTGGCACCAACCTCGTCAAGACCATCGGTGCGACCAATGACGTCACGATGTCCAAGCTCACCATCACAGGTGAAGGCGGTGCGACCTACACCCTTTCCACCACGGGTAACGTTGAAGTCACCTCCGCCACCAGCTTTACCGTCACACTCGCGGGTGCAGATATCGGTGGTGTCAATGCCATACTGAACAAGAACGGCACTTCCTCCGTCAGCAGCACGACTTATAACCTAGCGGTTGCCGACGACTGGAACAGCGTCATCACTGGCGGCAACATCCAGGATCTGACTGGCAACGGCATTACAGTCTCCAATGCTGCGCCTAGCATCATCAGCTCCACCTATGATGCAGCGTCGGGTATTTTGAGTGTCACAGCTGTCAACATCGTTGGTGGCGACACTATCGACGTATCGAAGTTATCCTTGGTCGGTCAGGCTGGTGGTTCGTATACCTTAACCACCGCAAACGTCACCGCCAGCAGCAGTACCGCCTTTGCCGTGACCTTGAACGCCGCCGACAAACTCGCCGTCAATGGCCTATTGAACAAGACTGGCACCACCGCTGCTGATGCCACCACCTTCAACCTGGCTGCTGCTGCATCCTGGGACGCCACCACCACATCGAGTGCCGACCTGACAGGCAATGCCGTCACCGTCAGCAATGTCGCCGTTCCAACGATCACCTCTGCCACCTACGACGTCAACACCCACGTCCTGACCGTCACTGGCACAGGTCTCGTCAGCACACTTGGTGCGACTAATGACATCACCGTCTCCGCTCTCACTATCAGGGGCGAAGGCGCAGCCACCCGCACGCTCTCTACGACCGGCAATGTCGAGGTCACTTCCGCCACCAGCTTTGCGGTGACGCTCGCCGGTGCAGATCAGGCTGCTGTTGAAGCACTGTTCAACAAAAACGGCACGACATCAACAGGTGGTACGACTTACAATCTGGCCGCTGCCGATGACTGGGACAGCGTCATTACCGGTGGCAACATTGCTGTCACCACGGCCCCGATTACCGTCTCCAATGTCGCCGTGCCGACCATCACCTCCTCGGTCTACAACGCCAGCACCGGTGTACTGACCGTCACAGGTACTGGCCTAACCGGTTTGACAGGGGCAAACAACGACATCATCGCCAATAAATTTAGCCTTCAAGGCGAAGGCGGTGCCAGCTATACCCTCACCACCACCAGCAATGTCGAGGTCACCTCCGCCACGTCCTTCACACTGACCCTGAGTGCGGCAGACAGGCTGGGTGCCAACCTCATCATGAACAAGAATGGCACCAGCTCCACCAGTGTCAATACGTACAACCTCATTGCTGCCGAAGACTGGGACGCCGGTGCCGATGCCGCTGTCGTCATTGCCGACCTGACGGGTAATGGCATTACCGTCACCAATGTGGTGGCACCAACGGTGACATCCGCCACCTACAACGTCGCCACTGGTGTGCTGGTGGTGACAGGTAACAACTTCCTGTCGCTGACAGGAGCCAACAACGACATCACCGCCAACCGCATCCGTTTCCTCGGCCAGGGAGCCTTTAACTACACGCTGACTAATACGCCGAATGTCGACATCACGTCCAACACCAGCTTCACCATGACCATGAGTGCCAATGACAAGGCGCAACTGGCATTGAGGTTGAACAAGGATGGCACCGCTTCCAGTGACAGCACCACCTACAACATTGGCATGCTGGAAGACTGGAATACCGGTGCCGCTACTGCTGTCGTCATCGCTGATCTGTTTGGTAACTTCATTACCGTCACCGGCAACAACGTCGCTCCCCTCATTGGCGGTGTTGTCGCTGGCCAGGCAGTGACCGAAACCACCACGGTTTCTCCTTTTGCGACTGTCACCATCACCGATCCTGACGTGGGTGCTTCCGAAACCATCATCATCACCCTTGATGTCGCCGCCAAAGGTACCTTTACTGCTGCTTCATTGGCAACCACAGGCTTCTCGACCGCCGATGGGGGGCTTACCTATACGCGTGCTGCCGGTAGCCCGGCGGCAGTAGAAGCCGCCATCCGTGGCCTGGTATTCCAGCCGGCGGCTGGCCGTGCATCGGTTGGAGGAACAGAAACCACGACCTTTACTATCAGCGCCAATGATGGTATCGCCTCGGCCGTATTGAACAACACCACCACCGTGATTGCAACAGGTGTCAATGCTGCCCCGACCAATATCACGCTATCGAATGCGGCGATACAGCAAGGCTCTGCTGCCAACACCAGTGTTGGCACCCTAACGGCCACAGACCCCAACCCCGGCGATACTGCAGCGTTCACTCTGGTGGCAGGCAATGGTACGAATGATAAGGACAATAGCAAGTTCAGCATCTCGGGTAATAGCCTAGTGGCGAAGAATCCTGTGGGCATGACACCGGGCAATTACACCATCTTTGTCCGCGCTACGGATGTAACCGGTTCCGCCTATGAGAAGAGTTTCACTATCGCTGTTGGTGATAATGTTGCGCCGATTGCTACCAGCATAGCCCGTATCCAGCCTGAAAACACCAGTCTAGCGACGGTAGATTACAAGGTCACTTTCAGTGAATCTGTCAGCGGCGTCAATGCAGCAGCCTTTGCTTTGGCGACTACGGGGACGGTGGCAGGCACCATCAGCAGTGTCACCCAGCTCGATCCTTCTAACTATAGCGTCAGGATCACTGGCCTTACAGGCGATGGTACCTTGGGTCTGAATCTCAAGGGCAGTGGTACAGGTATTGTGGATACTTCCACCTTGCCACTCAACGGCGGCTTTACCGGGCAGTTGTATCAGGTAGATCATACGGCACCGACTACAGCTATCGGCTCAGTCCGTCTGAATAATGACGATGGCGTTAGCGGTGCTGACTTCATCACCACGATTAGCGAGCAGACCATTTTGGGCACCCTCACTGCCGGTTTGCAGGCGGGAGAAACCGTACAGATTTCGCTGGATAATGGCGCCAATTGGATCAATGCAGCAACAGCATTGGGTAGCACCAGCTGGAGTTTACCAAATCAGACACTGACGGGGTCAAATACTCTGAAAGTCAGGGTCACTGACTTGGCAGGTAATAGTAGCCGTGAAGTGGTACAGCCCTTTAGCATCAACAACCTAGCTGGTAATACCAATAGTAGCAATAGCGATGATGATGGTGATGGTATTGCTCAAGGGATAGAGGAACAAGTACCCAACCGTAACGGTGTGGGCAAGGGCGATGGCAATGGCGATGGCATTGCCGACAGCCAGCAGAGCAATGTCAGTTCACTGATCTGGGCGGAGCAACCGAATGGCAAGCCCTCCTACGTCACCTTAATGTCAACGGTAGGAATGGTACAGACTGCAGTCAAGACCATATCAACACCGGCGAACTTGACTAACGGACTTAAATTACCCTATGGCCTACTGGCATTCACGATCGACAAACTACCGGCTAGTGGTACCGCCAATCTAAGTATCTTCTTAGAACCAGGTGCGGTCGTGAACGGGTATTGGAAACAAAATAAAGTCGGGCAATGGGTCAATATCGCCGACAGCATCATAAGCGACACTCAAGGCGTGATCATCAACTTCAAACTACAGGACGGTGGTGAGTTTGATGCGGACGGGATTGTGAATGGGAAAATCAGCGACCCGGGTGGTCCTGGTTTGATAAGCACAACGTCGCTCACGCTCAATACCGCGGCGGTCACCGACTATGCTCCACGCAATGCCGGCACGGTCGCATTTACGCTCAAGTTTAGTAACACCGTTAAGAATGTCGATCTGAGCGACTTCAAATTAATCAGCACCGGCAGTGCTCGGGGACAGATCAGCCAGGTCACCCTGCTCAATGACAATACCTACCAAGTCATTGTCAACAAAGTAGCGGGCGATGGCAGTTTGACGATCAATGCCGACCTCAAAACTAGCGATATCGTCGATCTCTCGGGCAATAGCCTGAAGAACAACGCGGCCTCCGTGGCGCACCCTGTACAACAAGACATGGCGTTACACACGAACAGCGAGAAGATTGCGGCCTTATATGCACTGCTCTACAACCGTGCCCCGGATCAGGATGGATTGAACTACTGGTTGAAAGAAATGGCGCAAGGTAAAGGTATGGCTGATATCGCCAAAGCCTTTACTAGCGTCTCACGTTACTTTACCGACTACGCAAAACTGGATAACAAAGCGTTCGTTGAGACGATTTATTTGAAAGGATTAGGCAATGCGGGGGATGCCCAAGGAATCAGCTACTGGACGAGCAAGATCAACGGCGGACAAAGTCGTTCCGATATGTTGTCAGAGTTTGCGCTGTCGACAATCACGATCAATTTAGTTTCAGCGCTTGATAGCAAATTGCTGACCAATGCGGAGTACCTGGCGGCGACCGCACGTCAAAACGCTTTACTCAATCGTATTGATGTGGGGCTGGAATTTGTAAAACAGTTCGGCACTGCGACCAATCCGATAGCGGCACTCGACAGCGACCCGGCCTACCGTGCTGCGCAATTGTTGATGAACAAGCTCAATGGCTATGACGACAGCTTACAAAAAACCTTAGATAGCTTGCACGCTACACAATCCATCAATGAAATCAACACCGTATTTGGGCCTCCTGTTGAAGCTGTCATCACGGGGGTGCAGCAGACGTTTATCCTGTAATAGGAACACAAACTAGCAAGGTTCTCAATTGAAAAAGGCTGGTGCTTCTAATGCACCAGCCTTTTTTAATACGCACTACACATTACGCATTAATTTTAGTTCCGCTCAAACAAATTACCTAAGCCACCTAACACCGAGCCTTCTTCACCCCCACGACTACCGCCGATTTTCGAAGCTCCCACTATTCTGTTCGCCATACGTGCTAATGGTAAAGACTGCAGCCAGACTCTGCCGGGCCCGCGTAATGTCGTGAAGAAAATACCTTCGCCCCCGAACAGAGCGGTTTTTACGCCGCCAACAAATTGAATATCGTAATCCACATTGCTAGTGAATGCGACGACGCAACCAGTATCGACCCGCAAAGTTTCACCAGGCTGCAAATCTTTGGCGATCAAAGCACCACCAGCATGTACAAAGGCAAGTCCATCGCCCTCTAATTTTTGCAAGATGAAACCTTCGCCACCAAAGAAGCCAGCGCCAAGGCGTTTTTGAAATGCGATGCCCAGTGAGACACCTTTTGCCGCACATAAAAAGGCATCTTTTTGACACAGCAAGGTACCGCCTAATTGATCCAAATGCATAGGAATAATTCGGCCTGGATAAGGTGCGCCAAACGCGACCTTGCGCTTTACATTGCCTTCATTTGTATACACCGTGGTGAACAAAGATTCACCCGTGACCAGTCGTTTTCCAGCGCCTAACAAAGAACCTAAAATGCCACCCTGCGAAGCGGAACCATCACCAAAGATGGTTTCCATCTGAATCTGATCTTCCATGTAAAACATAGAACCAGCTTCACCCACCACAGCCTCGCGCGGATCGAGTTCGATCTCTACGAATTGCATGTCGTCGCCAAAAATTTGATAATCGATTACATCCATTGCCATGATGAGTCCCTCTATTCTTGATTAAAAAAATTCTGCGGAAACTTTGAAAGACTGCAGAAAGTGCTGAGCATTTTAACGAGTATTTTCTGAGAAATTAGAAAATTTCTCCGGTAAAAATTTTCTATGAATACCGCAGAGGCGTGCTTAGTGAGAACGTATGCGCAATGCCAAAACAGGCTGTTCTAGCCAGTGCCACGAGCAGATAGCACATACTAAAGTCAAAGCGCCGGCGCCGATGACAAGCGCGGCAACAGTCCAGCCAGAGTAGCTAACAAGCAAAGCTTGTTGTAGGGGGAAAGCGTATAAATATACGCCATAAGAATAGTCGCCGAAGCGATTAAATGCGCGGATTTTTCCAGCTGGCACATAGGCCAAGTAGAAAATCACATAGGGTAAAGCCAGGTAATACACAATCAAAAACGCATGGCCACTGATACACAAAGCGATCAAAGCAGAAGCAACGATCATGGCTATGATTGTTCCCGACATCGGCAAACGATAACGAATCCAATAAAAAGTACTGGCAATAAAAAAGAACCAGACAAATCGTAACAACTGAAAATGCTCTAAAAAATAAAAGCGATCAGCTACAAACCAAGCGCACAAAAACATCGCGAGCGCAACGGTTAAGGCTAATGCATGCGTGCGATATTTCGCCACATAAAAATAGGCTGTGCAAGCAAGCAGCAACAAAACATACATACTCAACTCATAGATCATGCTCCACAAAGAGCCGTTCACTATGCCTTTCAGATGGTTTTGTTCAAACAAGCCTGGCAAGTAGAATTCCACGCCACCCATCAAGACCGCATTTTTTAGAAAATAACGCCATGTCTGGGTCTCCTGCAGATAACTCGCGAAGTCAAGCCGACTAAAGCAAGCGCCCAATACAAAAACGCTGAACACCAGCATCATCCACAAGGCAGGGAAAATTCGAAATGCGCGCGCCCGTAAATAATCGAGTGCATTTCGGCTACGCATCAAACTCGCACAGACTAAAAACCCGCTGGTCACAAAGAATACGTCAACCGCCATCGCGCCCAGATTCTTACCAACACTCGCAGCAAAAGGCTCGGGGTGACCGAGCATGGCAAAGCTATGACTGATTAAAACAGCAAACGCCGCCAGCAAGCGCAATAAATTGAAATTATTGTCTTTACCGACAGCGAGCTCACCCAAAGTAGGAGCGGAAGAAAAAATCTTTAGCACACCAAGTTTTAGGCAAGACGTTTCGCGGCAATCGCATTACCCGCGCGACTGACCGCTTTGCGTCCCAAATGTTGAGAAATAAATTGACCCGCATCCACCACGGCATTGAGATCAATGCCAGTTTCCACGCCCAATCCCTGCATCATGAACAGCACATCTTCTGTCGAGACATTGCCAGTCGCACCCTTGGCGTAAGGGCAACCGCCGAGACCAGCAACTGAAGAATGGAAAATACTGACGCCGACTTCCATGCTGGCATAAATATTCGCTAATGCCTGGCCATAGGTGTCATGAAAATGGCCAGAAATTTGCGCGATAGGAAATTCTTGTGCGACGCGTTGCATCACCGTTTGCACATGACGCGGTGTGCCGACGCCTATGGTATCGGCGATATCGATTTCATCGCAGCCCAAGTCGCGCATCAGTTTCACTACATCGGCAACTTGCTCTGGCGTGACCTCACCTTGATAGGGACAACCAAAGGCGCAACTAATACTGCCGCGCAAACGCAGGCCATGTTGTTTCGCTGCCGCTGCGACATCGCGGAAACGCTCTATCGATTCCGCGATCGAACAATTGATATTCTTTTGCGCAAAGGCCTCGGACGCCGAACTAAAGATCACGACTTCATCTGCACCCGCAGCCAAGGCCGCTTCGAAGCCCTTCATATTCGGTGTCAACGCGGAATAGATGATGCCCGCTTTGCGCGTAATGCCAGCCATCACTTCGGTCGAAGTTGCCATTTGCGGCACCCATTTTGGCGAGACAAAGGAGGCCGCTTCGATGTTCACAAAACCTGCTTGTGTCAAACGATTCACTAGCTCAATTTTAACTTCCGCAGGAATCGTTTCTTTTTCATTTTGCAGTCCATCACGTGGGCCAACTTCAACGATCTTGACTTGTTTTGGTAAGCTTGCTTGTGCGTTCATTTGTGTGTTCATTCTTAATATCCCTTACTTTGATCAACTACGCCGACAACGGATTCTCCGCGCTGCAATGCGGCTATCTTATGCGCAATTTGTTTCGCGCTTTCCTCGCGCACAGTCAATGCAGAAATGTGTGGCGTGATGTGGATGCGTTTTTCGTTCCAAAATGGATGCGTAGGCGGTAAGGGCTCTTCACGGAACACGTCGAGTGTCGCACCGGCGATATGACCTTGCTGTATCAACGCCAATAAATCGTCTTCTACGATATGCGCACCACGGGCAACATTCACGATATACGCACCTTGTTTTAACTTTGCCAGCTTGGCTTTATCCATCAAGTTTTCGGTCTCTTTGGTCAATGGCAAAATCAAGACCAAGACTTTGGTTTGACTTAAGAAAGCGTCCAAGCCATCGTCGCCATGAAAGCACTGTACACCGACTATCTGCTTCGCCGAACGACTCCAACCTAGCAGAGGAAAACCAAAACTACGCAAACCATCAATGATGCAATGTCCGAGAACACCGAGCCCTAAAACACCAATACTAAAATCTTCTTTACGATGAGGTGGTAATGGTCGCCATTGCTTATCCGCTTGCAGCGCATCATATTCATCAAAGCGGCGGAAGTGGCGTAGCACCGCGTGACTAACATACTCCGCCATTTGCACACCCATGCCGGCATCGTCGACACGGATCAAGGGCACGCCTTGCGGTAAATTATCACCCAGCTGCAAAATCGCATCGACACCAGCGCCCAAATTAAAAATCGCTTTCAGGTCGGTACGTCCTCGCAGCATGGCTGCGGGTGGTTTCCACACGAGCGCATAATCGGCTGGCGCGTTATCGCCTTCTTCCCAAATCCGGATTGTCGCATCGGGCAGATAGCGGTGGAAAGCGTTTAACCAAACTTCAGGATTGGCACCTGCTGCGTAATAAATTATGTTCATTTTTTGTCTGCCAATTTAGAGAAACATTTGAACGATTAAACCAAATTGTAGGGCGGGTGCAAGCCGCGCCGCCAAACTTTTGAGTACCTGAGCAGCGCGGGTTGCACCCGCCCTACGAGACTGCCATGCTTTTAAATATTGCCGCTTGAAGACGAGGGGGTTATATGGCGATCTTTGAATAAATCACTTCAAGGACCGCCTCGGTTTCTAACAGCATTTGGTTATTCCAAAATCGCAGAACTTCAATTCCTTGTTGCTTTAAATATGCATCGCGATGTTGATCATAAGTCTGTTGCTCAATATGTTGACCACCATCTAGCTCTATCGCTAGCTTCTTTTCTACACAATAAAAGTCAAGAATATAACGACCTATTGCGTGCTGTCTGCGGAACTTGGCTCCCGCCATTCTTCTATTTCTAAGTAAAAACCAAAGCAGTTGCTCTGCATCTGGCATTTTTTTACGCATTTCTCGTGCATACGCTTTCAGATCTTCGGGAGTCTGTTGCGGATGGTGGGGAGAAATGTTTTCCATTATCGCCTTCGCTTTTTATTCCCTTCTCCCGCTCGCGGGAGAGGGGTTCTACAATCATTACTGTTTAAAATTCAACAAAGGCGCACCTTCAGTCACTTGATCACCCACCGCATACAAGACCTCTTCCACTACACCATCATGCGGCGCTGAGATCGTGTGTTCCATCTTCATCGCTTCCATGATCAATAGCGCTTCGCCTTTTTTCACTTCTTGGCCATTCTTCACCACTACGGCAACGATCTTGCCTGGCATTGGTGCTGTCAATCGTCCACCTTCTGCTTCGGCTTCACCAGCATGCGCCAATACGTCGTTGTAATGCAAATCAGTGTGCACACCTTGACTAAAGACGTGGAAATGTTCGCCATCGCGCACTACCGTCGAGGTCACAGTTTGATCAGCGATTGCCAACACATAGTCATTTTCTTGTTGATGTACCAGTCGTACCGATTGGCTAGTACCATTCGCTGCAATTACCCAGGCATCATTCGTGTAAGTCACTTGCACTGCGTGCGTTTGATGTTCTTCCACAAATTGCAAACCACGTTGCATTTGCGTATTCATACGCCAGCCTTGATTGCTTTGCCAAGGATCGCTGCCCCCCGTATTTTCTGCCCTAATCAATGCCACTGCGGCGAAAGACAAGGCGTTCAGACTCGCTGGTGCTGGCGTCGGAAATAAAGCGTCTTGATTACGCTCAATCAAACCGGTATCCAAATCCGCAGTCGAGAACGCTTGGCTCGTAATCAAACGTGATAAGAAAGCGATATTCGAATGCAAGCCGACGATTTGGTACTGCGACAGGGCTTGCGCCATGCGCGCCAAGGCTTCTGTTCTGTCTTTGCCCCACACGATCATCTTCGCAATCATAGGATCGTAGAAAGGGGAAATCGTATCGCCTTCGCGTACGCCACTATCTATCCTGAATGATGCCGGATCTGGTGAACCACCGAGTTCGAAATTGACGGCGCTTGGTGTACGTGCATGACGCAAGGTACCGATGGATGGCAAGAAACCTTTTTCTGGATTCTCTGCATATACACGTGCTTCGATGGCGTGCCCGTGAATTTGCAATTCAGATTGTTGCAAAGGTAGTTTCTCGCCAGCGGCTACGCGCAATTGCCATTCGACCAGATCTGTACCAGTGATCATTTCAGTCACTGGATGCTCGACCTGCAAGCGCGTATTCATTTCCATGAAGTAGAAAGAACCGTCTTGATTGGCGATAAACTCGACTGTACCTGCACCAACATAACCAACCGCCTCTGCTGCTGCGACCGCGGCCTCGCCCATCGCTGCACGACGTTCAGCGGTCATGCCAGGCGCTGGGGCTTCTTCTAATACTTTTTGATGACGACGCTGCACTGAGCAATCGCGCTCAAACAGATACACGCAATTGCCGTGGGTATCCGCAAATACTTGAATCTCGATATGGCGTGGACGCTGCAAATATTTTTCAGCAAGGACTTTATCGTCGCCAAAAGAATTGATCGCTTCACGTTTGCAAGAGGCCAGACCATCTTTGAAATCAGCCGACTTCTCAATCACGCGCATGCCTTTACCACCGCCACCAGCACTGGCTTTTAACAATACGGGATAACCGATACGATCTGCTTCGGTTTGCAAGAAATCTGGATCTTGGTTATCACCGTGATAGCCGGGCACCAAAGGTACATTGGCTTTTTCCATCAAGGATTTCGCTGCAGACTTACTACCCATCGCTTCAATCGCAGACGCTGGTGGGCCAATAAATGCGATGCCCGCTTTGGCGCAGGCATTTGCAAATTCACTGTTCTCAGACAAGAAGCCATAGCCAGGATGGATCGCTTGTGCGCCGGTCGCCAACGCGACCTCGATAATTTTATCGGCGCGCAGATAACTTTCTTTCGCTGGCGCTGGGCCAATCAAGACCGCTTCATCACACACCGCCACGTGCTTGGCATTGGCATCGGCTTCGGAATACACCGCCACCGTTTTAATACCCATGCGACGAGCAGTCGCCGCAACACGGCAAGCAATTTCGCCACGATTGGCGATGAGGATTTTGCTAAACATGATTTTGATCTTTCTCTTTTAATTCAAATATTAACAAGCTCGAGTTGAACATCTTTTTCTTGAAAACCGAGTAGCCATACTGTGTTACCTGCTTCGTCGCTACATTCCAATTCAAATCCTGGTGGATCACTATAAATTTCAAGAATCGTCGCTATGTCGCCTACTTTCGGAGGCCGATTATTGAAGGCGTCAGACAGAAGTAAATCACCATTGTTAATTGCGATTAATCTAACGATTTCATAGACTTTGAAACTCATTTCAATCCTCAAAAAATCAGGCAACTTAACTACAACTACCCACTTTTTTCTCCACCACACCACGCGTCTTCAAACCCAGCTTTTCTAACAAAACCTTGTCGTCTTCGGCTTCCGGATTATCGGTCGTCAACAATTTATCGCCGTAGAAAATCGAATTCGCACCAGCCAAGAAACACATCGCTTGTACCGCTTCGCCCATTTGACGACGGCCTGCGGATAGACGCACACGTGCTTTCGGCATCGTAATGCGTGCGACGGCGATGGTGCGTACGAATTCCAAAGGATCGAGTGGGTCAAGGCCATGCAAAGGTGTACCTTCAACTTGCACCAAATGATTCACCGGTACTGACTCTGGGTAAGGATTCAAATTCGCTAGTTGCGCGATTAAGCCTGCACGTTGACGACGCGTTTCGCCCATGCCAACGATGCCTCCACAGCATACTTTTAAGCCTGCGGTACGCACGTGACCCAGCGTATCGAGACGATCTTGATAGTCTCGTGTAGAAATCACGTTATCGTAAAACTCAGGTGCGGTATCGAGATTGTGGTTGTAGTAATCGAGGCCAGCATCTTTCAAACGCTGCGCTTGCTCTTCTTTGAGCATGCCCAAGGTCGCGCAAGTTTCTAAACCCATGGCTTTGACTTCACGTACCATGATTTCGACTTTTTCCATGTCACGATCTTTTGGCGAACGCCATGCTGCGCCCATGCAGAAGCGAGTTGCGCCACTTTCGCGCGCCGCTTTGGCTGCATTCAAGACTTCACGCACGTCCATCAACTTCTTCGCTTCAACGCCGGTATCGTAGCGCGCTGCTTGTGGGCAGTAGCCACAATCTTCTTCGCATCCACCGGTCTTAATCGACAGTAAAGTCGCCAGTTCCACATCGGCATTCGGAAAATTTTCTCTATGCAAAACCTGTGCCTTGAACATCAAATCATTGAAAGGCAAATCAAACAATGCCATCACATCGTCAACCGGCCAGGTTTCCGCTTCGATGGCTTTCACTGGTGCGTGAAACTGTATGCCTTGCACTGTCTCTTTAGCTTTTGCGTTATCGACCGCTTGCTCCATGTGTTCCATGTTCATTTCCTTCACTTCAATAAATTCAAATCTAAATACTGGCTCGCTTGCTCAAACTCATTGACCGCTAAACGAGGCATCACAGCTAGGCAAGGTGCACCTAAACGCTGTTTCAGCGTCTGCACATTCTCTTCAAAAAACTTCATGTCTGTATCAACCGTATTCGCCACCCAACCCGCCAAACGTAGCCCACTCGCGTTGATTGCTTGTGCCGTCAATAGTGCATGGTTAATACAACCGAGACGCATGCCAACCACCAAAATGACCGGCAAGGTCAAACGCTGCGCCAAGTCGACGGTAGTGGTTTCATCATCTAAAGGCACACAAAATCCACCTACACCTTCGACTAAGACCACGTCTGCCAATTGCTGCGCTTGTTGATAGCAACTTGCAATGTGCTGCACATCCATCTTCACGTTTTCTACCGCGGCAACGATATGCGGTGCTGCTGGTGTTCGCATTAAGTACGGTACAACGATTTCCTGTGGCGCTTTGACGCTGGATGCCGCGACTAAACTATCGACATCTTCATTATGTAAAACACCATCGATTTCCTCGGCACCCGAGGCTATCGGTTTCAGCCCTAGCGTCGAATTGCCCTGCTTTGCAAAGGCGCGCAACAAAGCGGACGTGGTGAAGGTCTTGCCGATTTCTGTGTCGGTGCCTGTGATGAAATAATCGTTTTTTCTGGTTTGCATTTTTTAAACTTCGTTCTTCAAAAATACTTCTTACATCGTCACTCTAGTGGCGCTGATGCAATCCGTGCTGTATCTTCTCTCCCTTCCCCCGCAAGCGGGAGAAGGGCCGGGGATGAGGGTGGTCCAAATTAGTTCAATGATTCTTTATCACGCACATCAGAATAACTATGCACTCTCTGAGCGCCCCTCACCCTAGCCCTCTCCCGCTTGCGGGAGAGGGAACTTTAAGATCTCAAACTTCTAGCCGATTCACAGCATCAATCAACAAAGCCAAATCTTCACTAGTATGCGCAGCAGACAAAGTAATGCGCAGACGTGCCGTTCCTACCGGCACTGTCGGTGGTCGTATCGCAGGCACCCAAAATCCTTGCTCGTACAAAGTCGCTGCGGCTTGTAAACTTTCGGCATTGTCACCAATCACGATAGGCTGCACCGCGGTATCCGATGGCATCAAAGTCCAACGCTTCAGCTTCAAATCACGGCGTAACTGCGCAATCAAAGCTTGCAAATGAGCGCGTCGCGCTTGTCCTTCTTCGCCTTGAATGATATCCAAGCTCGTCAGTAAAGCATGTGCCAAAGCCGGTGGTGCTGCCGTGGTATAGATATACGGACGGGCTTTATTGACCAGCCATTCAATGACATCCTCATGCGCGGCAACGAAGGCACCGCCGACACCAGCGGACTTGCCCAATGTTCCCATGTACACCAAATTAGGAGAGCATAAATTGTAATGCTCTAAAACCCCGCGACCATTGGCACCTAAGGCACCAAAACCGTGTGCATCATCAATGACCAACCATGCATTAAATTCTTCGCACACCGCAAGTAATTCGGGCACTGGTGCCAGATTGCCATCCATACTAAAGACGCTATCGCTGACGACAACCTTGGTCGCTGCAGTCGATGCCTGTAATAGCGTTCGTAAGTGTGCGACATCACCGTGCGGAAAAACATGCAACTTCGCACGCGAGAGTTTAGCGCCATCAATCAATGACGCATGATTCAAGGATTCGGAAAACAATTCCGTGTCTTTTCCAGATACCGCCGCCAAGCCCGCCAATACCGCGAGATTGGCCATATAGCCCGTGCAGAAATACAAGGCACGTGCTTGATGAAGATGGGGCGAGACAAACTCAGCCAAACGTTCTTCAAGCAAAGCATGGGCGCGGCTGTGGCCGCTGATTAAATGTGAGGCACCACTACCGACGCCATATAAATCCGCACCTTCTTGCAAGGCGGCGACGATCTTAGGATGCGCCGCCAGACCAAGATAATCATTACTACAAAACGCCAGCATATCGCGACCATCCACTTTGACACGCGGTGCACTTGGGCTCTCTGCATGACGACGGCGACGACGCAGACTCTTGCTATCTAAAGCTGCTAATTCATTCTGGATTTGATCGAGCAAAATCACGCTGCTGCTCCCATGACTTGGTTGAAGACTTTCAGCATGCGATCGCCAACTAAACTTATTTCTTCTTGATTCAAAATATACGGCGGCATCAAATACACCGTGTTGCCGATTGGGCGTAATAATAATTCTTCCTGCAAAGCCTGCGTGAAGAAACGGCGAGAGAAAGTCCTCGCCGCTTGTTCGTCTTTCGTTCCATCAAACACAGCATCGAAAGCCCACATCATGCCTTGTTGGCGGAAATGTTTGACTTGAGCGTGTTGCGCTAGTGGCTGCAATGCTTGCGTGATCGCTTCAGCCTTCACGCGATTTTGCACCAACACATCGTCAGACTCAAAAATTTCTAAGGTCGCCAAGGCTGCACGACAAGCTAAAGGATTGCCAGTATAGGAATGCGAATGCAAAAACCCGCGACGCACATCGGTGTGATAAAAACCTTGGTAAATGTCATCGCGTGTCATCACCAAAGACAATGGCAAGTAACCGCCACTGATGCCCTTAGAAAGACACACAAAGTCAGGCCAGATTTGCGCATTTTCGCACGCGAAGAAAGTACCACTACGGCCACAGCCTACCGCAATTTCATCAGCAATCAGATGAACTTGATATTGATCGCAGAGCGCACGGACTAAACGCAAATATTCAGGGTCGTGCATCGCAAAACCTGTCGCGCACTGCACTAAAGGTTCCAAAATCACCGCGGCAATTTTACCTGCGCGTTCTTGCAAGCAGCGTTCCATATCAGCGGCGGCACGTCGTGCGACATCGATCGCGGTTTCGCCATCAAGCGCCTGACGTGCATCGGGCGACGCCACGACATGCGCATTGCGTATCATAGGGCCGTAGGCATCGCGGAATAATGCGACGTCGGTGACTGCTAAAGCGCCGATGGTCTCGCCGTGGTAACTGCCTTTGAGGCAAATAAATTCTTGTTTTTCAGTTTGACCTTGATTGCGCCAAAAATGAAAACTCATCTTCAAGGCGATTTCCGTCGCCGACGCACCGTCCGACGCGTAAAAACTATGACCGAGTACACCGCCCGTTAAGGCTGACAGTTTTTCCGATAAACGAATCACTGGCTCATGCGTAAAGCCTGCCAACATCGCATGTTCCAATTGATCGAGCTGTTCTTTTAATGCCGCGTTGATGCGCGGATTAGCGTGACCAAACAAATTCACCCACCACGAACTGATGCCATCTAAATAGCGCTTGCCATCCATATCGACCAACCAGGCACCACGGCCATGACTGACAGGAATGAGTGGCATGGTCTCGTGATGCTGCATTTGGGTGCACGGATGCCACACGCTTTGCAGGCTACGCTCTACCCATGAATTACTCGGTGTTTTCAATTCGGTATTCACTGCGGTCAACTTTGTTCCTAAACTAAACCAAATACACTAATCTTGCTTTCATACCGGAATTGATCCGGTATCCATTTGTTTCATTTTTTGTAGGGCGGGTGCAACCCGCGCTGTTGTTCGACTGTCATGCGGCGCGGGTTGCACCCGCCCTACGAATTTGCTTTTCATCCCTTCTCCCGGAAGCGGGAGAGGGTTAGGGTGAGGGGGATTCAGAGTCCGCAATGCTAGTACTTCGCTTGCCTTGCGGAAACCTTGACCACCCTCATCCCCAACCCTTCTCCCGCTTGCGGGAGAAGGGAGCAAAATCACTTAACCCGCCATTATACGTGATCAATTCTTGCCCAACTGAGCCAGCTTGGCTTGCGCTTCTCTAAGAAAGAGCGCACTCCTTCACGCCCTTCTTCGGAGGCGCGGATCACGGCGATGGCTTCTACGGTATTCGCAATCAACGCAGGTGTAATTTCACGACCGCCGACCTCACGCACTAATACCTTAGCTTGGGCGACCGCATTCGGGCTGTTGGTTACTAGTGCTTTGACGATTTCGGCCACTTTCGCTGTTAGCGCATCTGCTCCGACCACTTCATGCACAAAACCTATGCGCAGGGCTTGCGCCGCGTCGAAACGCTCTGCAGTCAGGAAATAACGACGTGCGGCATTTTCACCCATGGCCTTAATCACATACGGCGAAATCGTCGCGGGAATCAATCCTAACTTGACTTCGCTCAAACAAAATTGCGCCGTATCGACGGAGACGATAACGTCACACGCCGCCACCAAGCCCATACCGCCGGCATAGCAATCGCCCTGCACCTGCGCAACCACTGGCTTGCTGCAGGTATAAATCGCTGCCAACATCGCTGCTAGTTGCCCCGCATCGGCGAGATTTTCAGCATGCGTGTAGTCCGCCATCTTCTTCATCCAATTAAGATCAGCGCCCGCGCAAAACGCCGGGCCATTCGCCGCCAACACAATCGCACGAATACTGTTATTGCTACTTAATTCATTAAACACTTGCGTAATCTCGGCAATCGTCGTTTCGTTAAACGCATTGCGAACGTCTGGGCGATTTAAAGTGACTGTGGCGACTTTGTTGTCACTAGTTAGGGTGAGGGTTTGGTACATGGTTACACTTTCATTTAAAGGCTTTGCCGCAGAGGCGCAGAGAACGCAGAGTTAAGATTCAAATCAATACCGAAAACTGAAGCGTCATCCCTGCGAAGGCAGGGATCCAGTGTCTTACGTCTTCAAGTCGCTGGATTCCCGCCTTCGCGGGAATGACAAGCAAAAAACTCTGCGTACTCCGCGCCTCTGCGGCAAAAAAATCACATCCTAAAAATACCGAATTTTGCGTCAGGAATCGGCGCATTCAAAGCCGCACTTAGACCGAGTCCCAACACCATACGTGTATCCGCAGGGTCAATCACACCGTCGTCCCACAATCGTGCAGACGCATAGTAAGGATGGCCTTGATGTTCGTATTGGTCTTTGATTGGTTGTTTGAATGCGGCCTCTTCCTCCGCACTCCAGCTACCGCCTTTGCCTTCGATACCATCGCGGCGTACAGTCGCCAACACGCTGGCTGCTTGCTCGCCACCCATAACCGAGATACGGGCATTTGGCCACATCCACATAAAACGTGGAGAGTAAGCGCGGCCGCACATACCGTAATTACCCGCACCAAAACTACCGCCAATAATGACTGTGAACTTCGGCACATTGGCGGTCGCAACTGCGGTCACCATCTTGGCACCATTGCGGGCAATGCCTTCGTTTTCGTATTTGCGTCCGACCATAAAGCCGGTGATGTTTTGCAAAAATATCAGTGGAATCTTACGCTGGCAGCACAGTTCGATGAAGTGTGTGCCCTTCAATGCGGATTCAGAAAACAAAATACCGTTGTTGGCGATGATGCCAACTGGCATGCCATGGATATGCGCAAAACCGCACACCAAAGTCGTGCCATAGCGCGCCTTGAATTCATCGAAATGGCTACCGTCCACCACACGCGCAATCACTTCGCGCACATCGAAAGGCTTACGGGTATCGACCGGAATCACACCATACAATTCGCTCGCAGGAAACTTCGGTTCCTCCACGGCTTTCATGACCACCGTTTGTGGTTTTTGACGATTCAAGTTCGACACGATTTGACGCGCCATCGCGAGGGCATGCGTATCGTTTTGCGCCAAATGATCGACCACACCCGACAAACGTGTATGGACATCGCCACCACCCAAGTCTTCCGCACTGACCACTTCGCCCGTTGCCGCTTTCACCAAGGGAGGGCCGCCGAGGAAAATTGTGCCTTGGTTCTTAACGATGATGGATTCATCACTCATCGCTGGCACATACGCACCACCGGCGGTACAAGAACCCATCACTACGGCGATTTGCGGAATACCTTTGGCTGACATATTCGCTTGGTTATAGAAGATGCGACCGAAGTGATCACGATCTGGAAATACGTCTTCTTGATTCGGCAAATTCGCACCGCCGCTATCCACCAAATAAATACAAGGCAAGTTATTTTGCTCGGCAATTTCTTGCGCGCGTAAATGTTTTTTGACCGTGAGCGGATAATAGGTACCGCCCTTCACCGTCGCATCGTTACACACGATCACACATTCTTGTCCAGCAACGCGACCGATACCTGTGATGACACCCGCACTCGGTGCAGCATCCGCATCGTTCTTCTCTTTATACATATTGAAGGCAGCGAGCTGGGAAAACTCTAGGAAAGGTGTACCTGGATCAAGCAAGTTTTGCACACGATCACGTGGCAATAATTTGCCGCGACCGAGATGCTTTTGGCGCGCTTCCTCACCGCCGCCCAGCGCGATCTTGGCGACTTTTTCTTTGAGATCATCAACGATCAATTGCATCGCCGCAGCGTTGGCTTTGAAGTCCTCAGAGCGAGGATTTAATTTGGATTCTAGGGTTGTCATAATTTTTCCAGATTACGTATTACGCAATTGCTCAATTTTTTAAACCTCTCAACACAGAGGCACGGAGACACAGAGGTACACAGAGAAAAACAAAAGTTTCGTCTTTCTCCTGGTTTTCTCCGTATCTCAGTGTCTCTGTGTTGAGCGGTTTTCATTCGTAAATTCCATCAACATAAAACCATTTGCCATCAAACTTCACGAACCGACTCTTCTCGTGCAAGCGATGGGCTTTGCCACCAATTTTGTAACGGGCGACAAACTCCACCATCGCCTCTTTTTCTTGTGCTTCATGTTTCTTCACTTCTAAACCTAACCACTTCGATGCACCGCCGTCAACGATGCGTTCTTTGGGGCAAGTACGCTCATCCCAAGTTGCTCGCAGATACGCTTCATCGTTAAGCGTATAAGCGGTGTAGCGCGAACGCATCAGGGCTTCTGCTGTTGGTGCGAACTCTGCACCGCTGATGTAGCGTTGGCAGCATTGCTCGAAATCTTTGTTTGAGCCACAGGGGCAGATTGTTTTACTCACACTTTACCTAATCATTTTTTGTTGGGCGGGTGCAACCCGCGCTGTCGTTCAAGCGTCGGGCGGCGCGGGTTGCACCCGCCCTACATTTGTCACTGTGTTCAATTACGTCTTCTTACTTTCTTTCACCGCCGTAGGCGCACCCGCGGCCTTCCATGCACCGAAGCCGCCATCGATGTGCGCGACATTTTCCAAACCCATGTCTTGCACCGTCTTAGTCGTCAAAGCACTGCGCCAGCCAGCTGCGCAGAACAGGATGAATTCTTTGTTCTCGCCAAACACCGGTTTGAAGTAAGGCGAATCTGGGTCGACCCAAAATTCGATCATGCCGCGTGGTGCGTGGAATGCGCCAGGGACGATGCCTTCTCTTTCGAGCTCTCGAATATCGCGCACGTCGATGAATTGCACTTGCGGATCGCCTAGCTTCGCCTGCGCTTCGGCTACGCTATAGGTTTTGATCTGCGCGTTTGCTTCGTCGACTAATTGTTTGTAGCCTTTTTTCATGTCTCTTCCAATCTCGTTTCTTAGGTTGGCTCGTTCTCGTAGGGCGGGTGCAACCCGCGCTGCTCTGTTGCTCAAAGTGCTGGCGGCGCGGGTTGCACCCGCCCTACAAAATTAAAACCCGCCTGTCGCCAACCATTTCTCTAATTGCGGCAACCTATCATTACCCCAGAACGGTTCGCCATCGACAATCACCCAAGGTGCGCCGAACACGCCTTTGCTGACGGCTTCTTCACAAGCCGCATTCAACTGCGCCTTGTATCGTTCGTCTCTACATGCTGCTGCGGCCGCTGCGCCATCTAAGCCCATTTGATTTACGTATTCTGCTAACCACGCAATATCATTCAATCCCGCAGGGCCGGAGAAGTAAGCTTTCGTTACCCCGCGCGTGAATTCACCAACACGTTCAGGTGCGACTTCTTTCATCCATAAACAAACGCGTGCCGTGTTTTGGGTATTGATAGGAAATGGTTCTGGCAAGACAAAGGGTAAACCCGCATAGCGGGCTGAACGTAACATATCTTGCTTGTGATAGCTCGCCATCATCGGCGGGCGCATCGTCAATGGGCTGGAGTTGGTGGTCTTGAACACGACACCCAACAACATCGGCTTCCAATCGATCTCGCGACCATATTTTGCGGCAAGTTCTTCTATCACTTGCGTGGTCAGATAGGCGTAAGGTGACACGTAGTCAAACCAGTATTCGATGCGATTGCTCATTACAGCTCCTTTATCAATTCACACACACTTCATGATCTATTGCAGCTTAATTTTTGTACCGTGCTCGTCGTTTCTGTCATTCCCGCGTAGGCGGGAATCTAGCGACGTCAGATTCAGGTGGCAATTATTCAACTTGTCTTTTGCTTCACGAACGACACTGGATTCCTGCCTTCGCAGGAATGACAGTCAATTAATTTCACGCGATCTTTAACTTCACGGGCCACCCATAAAGTCGTTCAAAAACACCTAATCCAACAACCCACGACCAATCAAAATCTTCTGAATGTCCGAGCTACCTTCATAGATCTGACACACACGTACGTCGCGGTAGATACGCTCAACTGGGAAATCACTCACATAGCCATAACCACCATGAATCTGAATCGCATCGGAGCACACTTTTTCTGCCATCTCAGAAGCAAACAATTTCGCCATCGCTGCTTCTTTCAAACATGGCTTACCCGCATCTTTCATACTCGCTGCATGCCAGATCAATTGGCGGGCGGCTTCAATTTGCGTCGCCATATCGGCCAAGCGAAATTGCACGGCTTGGTGTTCAAAGATTGCTTTACCAAACGTGCGACGATCTTTCGCATAAGCCAAAGCTGCTTCGAATGCAGCACGTGCCATACCGACGGATTGCGAAGCGATACCGATGCGGCCGCCTTCTAATCCAGACAACGCAATCTTGTAGCCCATACCTTCTTCACCGATTAGATTGGCGGCAGGGATGCGGCAGTTTTCAAATAAGATCTGTGCGGTGTCAGAAGAGTGCTGGCCCATTTTATGTTCGAGGCTGGCAACGATATAGCCGGGCGTTTTGGTATCGACCCAAAACGCGCTGATCCCTTTTTTGCCTGCGGCTTTATCGGTCACCGCCATCACGATTGCCACATCTGCATGTTTGCCGCTGGTGATGAATTGCTTCACGCCATTCAAGACGTATTCATCGCCTTCGCGTTTTGCGGTAGTACGCAAATCGGAAGCGTCACTGCCCGCATGCGGTTCTGTTAAGCAGAACGCACCTAACATCTCGCCTTGTGCGAGTGGACGCAGCCATTGTTCTTTTTGCGCGGCATTCGCGTACATCATGCCTATGCTGCAAACAGGGCAGTTATTCACTGATACGACCGTCGAGGTTCCACCATCACCGGCAGCGATCTCTTCCAGCACTAATGCCAGAGACAAATAATCCATACCTGCGCCGCCCAATTCTTCTGGCACCGCCACACCATAGGCGCCCATCGCTGCGAGCTCTTTCAATTCCTCGGCAGGAAAATGATGTTCTTTATCCCAACGTGGGGCGTTTGGCGTAATGCGCTCTTGCACAAAGCTGCGCACCGCGTCGCGGATCATTTCGTGTTCTGATGTTAGTTGCATTTTTTTGCCTATTTGTATTTTTTTAAAACCGCTCAACGCCGACACTCTGAGGAAGGAGTTCGCTCTTGCAAGAGCGAACCGTTTCGCAGGAGCGCAGCGATACTGCTGAAATTCCATGCTACACCGCAGAGAAGATCGAAAATAGAGAAAACCTCTCTTTTAAGGTGTTCCTCAGTGCCTCTGCGTCTCGGCGTTGAGGGGTTTACTTCAATTACCAATCCAATTGCGATCCGTCATAACTCAAAAACTGTCCATTCTGCGCACGGCTACTATTTGCGATCACTTCACGCATGCTAGCAACGCTGACATCGACGCTGATCTCGGCACCTGCGCCACCCATGTCCGTTTGTACCCAACCCGGATGGAAGGCAATGCATGTCGCTTTTTTCGTACTAAGTGAGGCATCTTTCAATACGGAATTCAAGGCCGCTTTACTGGCGCGATACAGCCATGCCACATTGTTTTCGCGCAAACCGATGGAACCCATGCGTGAGGACAAAACAGCTAATTTACCGCCGGCATTTTCCACCATCGGCAATACCAAAGGCAGTAAGCGCATTGCTGCTAACACATTGGTGTGCATCACCTGATCAAACTCTTCTTGCTGTGGCGATTGCAAACCATTTGTTCTGCTGCCAAAGACACCTGCGTTCAAAATCGCGACATCGATCTTTTCATCGTCGAGACGCCAAGCTAGACCGGCGCAATCATTTAAACTATTCACGTCTAAAGGCATCGTTTCACAACCATGGGCGGTCAATTGCGCGAGGTCATCGGACTTGCGTGCAGTAGCGATCACACGCCAACCAGCTGCTTTGTATTGCTGCGCAAATTCGTGACCTATACCGCGTGAGGCTCCGATGATTAAGGCTGTTGGCATTGCTTTTACTCCGTTTTCTACTTCTTCTAAAAAGGCGCTATCTTCGCGCCATTATTTGTTCCATCGATAGTTATGTGCACTCAGTTCACTCCTTCCTCTTCAAGGGGAAGGTCGGGATGGGGATGGGTTTCGGTGACAATACTTCTCAGATCACTGATCAAAACCCCATCCCCACCCTAGCCCTCCCCTTGAAGGGGAGGGGACGCTGAGATCTGCCTTTTTTACGGCTCTACCCGAAAAAAGCTAATGCCGCTTACACTAACTCAATCGCCATCGCAGTCGCTTCACCGCCACCGATGCACAAAGACGCCACACCACGTTTGCCGCCACGTGCTTTCAAAGCGCCGATCAGGGTAACGATGATACGTGCACCGGATGCGCCGATTGGATGACCTAATGCACAAGCTCCACCGTGAACATTCATCTTGTCATGAGAGATGCCGAGGTCATGCATCGCTGCCATTGGCACCGCGGCAAATGCTTCGTTGACTTCGAACAAGTCGACATCCGCTGTCGTCCAGCCGATTTTTTTGTAGAGCTTTTCGATAGAACCGACTGGTGCTGTCGTGAACCAACCTGGTTCTTGTGCATGGGTTGCATGACCCAAGATTTTGGCGATAGGAGTTAAACCCAATTCTTTGGCTTTGGATTCGCGCATCAAAACCAATGCTGCTGCACCATCATTAATGGAAGAAGAGGATGCCGCCGTGATCGTGCCGTCTTTTTTGAATGCAGGCTTCAAATTAGGAATCTTGTCGAGCTTGGCTTTCAATGGGCCTTCATCTTTATCGATCACGACATCGCCACCGCGACCTGATACCGTCACAGGAGCAATTTCCCAAGAAAATGCGCCGCTGCTCGCTGCGTTTTGTGCGCGTGTTACGGAGGCGATCGCAAATGCGTCTTGTGCTTCACGTGTGAAGCCGTATTTCGCAGAGCAATCTTCTGCAAATGTGCCCATGCTGCGACCTCCTCCTTTCTCGTCACGATTATACGCATCTTCCAAACCATCGAGCATCATGTGATCCATGATCGTGCCGTGACCGATACGATAGCCGCCGCGTGCTTTTGGAATGATGTATGGGGCATTTGTCATCGATTCCATACCGCCAGTGACAAGCACGTCGTTGCTGCCAGCGAGCAAGGAATCATAGGCCATCATGGTCGCTTTCATCGCCGAACCGCACATCTTAGATAAAGTGACCGCACCAGTCGAAAATGGCAAACCCGCAGCCAACAAAGCTTGGCGCGCTGGTGCTTGACCTTGGCCTGCCATCAAGCAGTTACCGAACAAAACTTCTTCGACCAACTCTGGCTTAAGGCCTGCACGTTCGACTGCTGCTTTGATCGCCACTGCACCTAATTGGCTCGCAGTCAAAGACGCGAAATCACTTTGAAACGCGCCCATAGGAGTGCGAGCTGCGCCGACGATTACGATAGGATCATTCATGGTTTTCTCCAAAATTATTGATAACGATTTTTGCATTTCTCCTTCCCCCTTAAAGGGGAAGGTCGGGATGGGGATGGGTTTCGATCGACAAATTGTCGATATTCTTCACTCGAATGAAACCCATCCCCTCCCTAACCCGCCCCTTGAAGGGGCGGGGACTTAATACTCACACGGTCTTCCTACTAGATCTCTGCTTCAAGAGGCTGACGCAATCGCGTCCCAGCTAGGCGTGTCGTCGAAGACAGTGCGCATGCACGGCAAGACGGCACAACAACGCTGGGGCGGGATTTCGTCAGCCGCCCTCAAATCGAATACTTTGCGGGTAAGGAAAAACATCATCCACCTTACCCTTCACTATTCGCTCTTTCCGATCTTGCCAATACTTCGCAGTCAACAAGTCGGCATGGTGTTTCATAAAATACTGTTTGACCTTGGCGTTGCCCAATAAGAAGGTGCCGAACTGCTCTGGAAATACATCGTACTTCCCGATTGGATACCAAGGCTCGGCTGACATTTCATCTTCTTCGTTGCGTGGCAAAGGGATCGTTCTGAAATTACAATCGACGATCGTTTCGATCTCATCGTAGTCATAGAAAACGACACGTTTATGACGCGTTACGCCGAAGTTTTTGTACAGCATATCGCCGGGGAAAATATTCGCACCGACTAATTCTTTAATCGCATTGCCGTACTCGACTATCGCATGCTCCAGCGCAGCGTCATCCCCCTTTTGCTCTGCTTCTGTCAGCCAGATATTCAAAGGTGTCATGCGGCGTTCGATGTACAGATGCTTGACAATCACTTCTTCATCGCTCACTTCCAAGATCGACGGTGCGTAACGACGTATTTCCGCTAACAGATCTTCGGAAAAACGTGCACGTGGGAACGCCACGTCGGAATACTCTAAAGTATCCGCCAAGCGACCAACGCGATCATGATTTTTAACCAGTTGATACTTCTCTTTGATCAAAGCTTTAGTGGTTTCCTTTGGCGGCGGGAAGCTATCTTTGATTAACTTGAAGACGTAGGGGAACGATGGCAATGCGAACACCAACATCACAAGCCCGCGAATACCAGGCGCAGCCTCGATGATGTCAGATGAGTATTTGAGGTGATGTAAGAAATCGCGATAGAACAAATTTTTGCCGTGCTTTTGCAAGCCCAACATGGTGTAAATCTCACTGCGTGGCTTACGCGGCAAGATGCTGCGTATGAATTGCACATAGGCCGATGGCACATCCATGTCGACCATGAAATAGGCACGTGTGAACGAGAACAAGACCGTAATGTGCATGTTATCGAACAGCACCGTATCCAAAATCAATTCACGATTTTTATTGTGAATAATAGGGATCACGAAAGGCATTTCTTGATTGCCGTTGATACTCTTGCCGATGATATAGGCAGCTTTGTTGCGGAAGAAAAGGCTAGCTAAGACTTGAAATTGATGGTTCGGCTCAAAGCGCATATCTCCAAATTGTTCTAACAAGCACGCTTCCACTTTCGCCAGATCGGCATCGAGATGTGCGAACGGTGTTTGTAACTGAAAATTGGTAACGATGCGTTTCAGACTAAAGCTCAAACCGTCGGCTGCGGGATAGTAGACGCGATAGGTCGCTGGGGTATCATCACGTTCGATGTAATCAGTTGCCGTAGCGGGCCGCACAAAAATGAAGTCGTTGTGAAAGTAAGTACGGTGCAAGAGCTTGGTGCAGACGGTGTTGAAGAAAGTCTCTGCCAACTCGGGACGCAAATGATCGATCAACAAACCCATGTAATGTAACTTCACTTCGCGCCAAACTTCATCGGTCAGATCATCGCTGTCGTATTCATCTTCCAGAATCTGGACACATTCCTTAGCGCGCTTATCGTAGTAAGCAATCCGTTCACGCGCATCTTCTTGTGCAGCTTTCCAATCACCGCGTTCAAAACGCTGTTTCGCCATCTGCGTCGTCGCACGAAACAAGCGGTAATGCTTATCAAAACCGTCGAGTATGGTCCTTGCAATGTCGAATGCAATTTGCGAAGACAACAATTTAGGAAAGGCGATTTGGGGCATCAGCGTTAACCGTTTCAAAACCTCTCAACACAAACTCGCAAGGAACCGAGTTCAACGATTTTCAGAATTGCGTACAACTAATTCTCGGCACTTTGATGTCGAGATATTCGATTATCCGGATGCAGTCCTAGGCGCCGCCCGCAGCAATATGTCGATATTGCGAGGACCGGCAACAACGGAATGCACCGGAGAATCGGATATATCGATTTCAAAGAGTTTCGGCGAACAATTCGCGACCAATGAGCATACGGCGAATCTCACTCGTGCCGGCACCAATCTCATACAACTTCGCATCGCGCCACAAGCGACCGACTGGGTATTCATTGATATAACCGTTACCGCCCAAAGTTTGAATTGCTTCACCCGCCATCCAAGTCGCTTTTTCTGCAGAGTACAAAATCGCTCCAGCGGCATCTTTACGTAGAGCACGCACGGCTTCTGGTGTTTTGGCACGGTCACAGGCTTGACCGACTGCATAAACGTAAGCTTTGCAGGCCATCATGGTGGAATACATATCGGCGAGTTTGCCTTGCATCAATTGGAATTCACCAATGGCTTGACCGAATTGTTTGCGGTCATGAATATAAGGAACCACTTCATCCATACAGGCTTGCATGATGCCGAGTGGGCCGCCAGATAAAACGGTGCGCTCAAAATCGAGACCCGACATCAAAACGTTAACGCCTTTGCCTACGCCGCCCAACACGTTTTCTACTGGCACTTCGCAATCTTGGAATACTAATTCGCCAGTATGAGAACCGCGCATGCCGAGCTTGTCGAGTTTTTGCGCAATGCTAAAACCTTTGTAACCTTTTTCAATGATGAAAGCAGTCATGCCGCGTGGGCCTGCTTCCAGATCGGTCTTTGCGTACACCACCAAGGTATCCGCATCAGGACCATTGGTAATCCACATTTTGGAGCCGTTCAAAACGTAACGATCACCCTTCAAATCAGCGCGTAACTTCATGCTGACGACGTCAGAACCGGCATTCGGCTCAGACATCGCGAGCGCACCGACGTGATCGCCAGAAATCAGTTTTGGTAGATATTTTGCTTTTTGCTCAGCATTACCATTACGATTAATTTGATTGACGCACAGATTGGAATGCGCACCGTAAGACAAACCAACGGAAGCGGAAGCGCGAGAAATTTCTTCCATGGCGATGATATGCGCCAAGTAGCCCATATTGGCGCCGCCGTATTCTTCGGACACCGTCATGCCATGCAAACCCATTTCACCGATTTTTTTCCACAGATGCATAGGAAATTGGTCGGTTCTATCCATCTCCGCAGCCAATGGTGCGATTTCCGCAGCAGCAAATTGCTGAACTGCTTCGCGCAAAGCGGCGATGTCTTCGCCATGATCAAACGTTAAACCTGGTAAGTGCAACATAATGTCCCCAATCTAGGTAGTAATGATGATATGACTTCAAGCAGCTGTGACTCGCTCGTTCTACTAAAACTCGGTAGAAAGTGAGCTTGAGATTATATGCCCGCCTGAATGTCGAAAGAGTTGGCAAAACGAATTAAAAGCCCATTTTGCGTAAGTCAAAAATGATACTTCTAATTGACGTTAACGTAAACGTCAATTCAAACTATTTCTTATCCGTTTACTTTTGCTTTATTAACAATTTCCAACAAACGCTGGCTTTCTTCTTCATGCGCGGTGATCTCGTCGAGCATGACTTCAATATCTTCTCTTTGTTGCTCTAGAGAAGCACGGTGTTTGGCCAGGACTTCGAGGAAGCTCTTAAGCTGGACCTCTGTATCTTTAGGTGAGTCATACATCGTCACCAAATGCTTAATTTCTGACAAGCTTAAGCCCAAACGCTTGCCCCGCAGGGTTAGTTTCAGGTGTGTGCGCTCACGTGCCGAGTACACGCGATTGCGCCCGCTTGGGCCTTCGCGGCTTGGGCTGATCAATCCCTGATCCTCGTAAAAGCGAATTGCACGGGGCGTAATATCGAATTCTTTTGCTAATTCGGTAATTGTGTAAGTTGCCATTGCTAAAATTTTTTCTGTAAGCGTAACAAGAAAATTGCCTTAATAACACTCAAAAAAAGCCAGTGAATTCTCGTGAAAATCGCGATTTCACCAACATCAATTGCGTTTTGAACTTAGAATCTTACCTGAAACGCAGTTAACGTAAACGTCAATTTACAAACACTCCCCAAAAATCAACAGCAATACTCTGTTGTGCCACATACACATAGCCATGAATCATCAAGAACAAGCATTGCATTACCCGCTCAATGACAAACTACCAGAAGCGGGTCAAACGATAGAAATTGCACCGGGTGTGTTGTGGATCAGAATGGACTTACCGTTTGCACTTAATCACATCAATTTGTGGTTGCTTGAAGATGAGTACGCAACTGACACCGGAATTGCGCACGGCTGGACCGTGGTCGATTGTGGCATCAACAGCGATGCCACCCGCGATGCATGGGAAATCTTATTTGCCACACATCTCAAAGGCTTGCCCATCGTACGTGTGATCGCAACACACTGCCATCCTGACCATGTGGGCAGCGCAGATTGGCTATGTACTATGTGGAATGCCCCACTCTATATGAGTACCGGTGAGTATGCATTTGCACGCATGATGTCGGCCGGTTTGCCGGGTGTCGATGGCTCCGCAATGTTTCCGCACTTCCGCAAACATGGCATGGTGACTGTCGAGATGCAGGACAAAATTCAAGAGCGTAAAACCTATTACACGCGCCTAGTGCCAACCGTACCGACTTCGTACCACCGCCTGCAAGATGGGCATAGCATCACGATTGGTCAACACGCATGGCGAATTATTACTGGTTTTGGACACTCTCCCGAACACGTCTCCTTGTGTTGCGCTGCCTTAAATTGCCTGATCTCAGGCGACATGGTGCTACCACGTATTTCAACCAATGTCTCGGTCTTTGCCGCAGAGCCGGAAGCGAATCCAGTCAAGCAATATCTGGATTCTTTAGAAAAATATGCCGACTTACCTGACGATGTTTTAGTGCTGCCATCACATGGTAAACCTTTTACCGGCATTCATATCCGCATCCAACAATTACGTGACCACCACACGGAACGGTTGCAAGAAGTCTTGGATGCTTGTACGACGCCGCTATCAGCGAACGATATCGTACCGATCATGTTCAAACGACCGCTCGATGCACACCAGCTCACTTTTGCTTTGGGGGAAGCACTGGCGCATTGCCATCATCTTTGGTTTGAGGGAAAACTGAAACGGATATTAGGTGATGACGATGTCTATCGATTTGTGTGTAGCGTCTGATCAATCTAAGTGATCAACATCAACCGTAACCAAACCCAAATTTACCATTGATATCTAACTACATAAGCGTTTGCCTTGCCCATGAATAAAGTACCACGCTCTGTCTACCTGAAATTGGTATGTGTCGCTTTATTTTGGGGCGGAACGTTTATCGCAGGTCGCATCGTCTCACAAGCGATTCCTCACATGATTGCCGCCGCTGGACGCTTCATTGTGGCCTGTGTATTTTTAGTCCTGTTGGCATGGAAAGTGGAAGGTGGTCTACCGAGATTATCGCGCCAACAGTGGTTCGCCACTTTTGGTTTAGGCGCTACCGGTATTTTCCTCTATAACATTTGCTTTCTCGCGGCGCTGGAACGCATGCCGGCTGGACGTAGCGCCTTATTTGTTTCACTCAGTCCGATTGTCACAGCCCTGAGCATGGCGGCCATATTTAAAGAGCGCTTGGGTTCTATAAAGTGGCTGGGTATTGCAATCGCCTTTGTCGGCGCAGCGATTGTTATCACACGCGGCGACCTAGTCAATGTGATGCACGACGTTTCAAGTTCGATGGGCGCGGGTGAACTCTTCATGTTGGGTGGCGTATGTTCCTGGACGGCCTACACCATATTGGGCAAACAAGCGCTGAAAGGCTTAAGCCCGATAGCCGCTACCACCTATGCGTCGCTTTGGGGCTTACTCTTACTCTCAATCGGAGCAGTCAACCAACTACCTCTACTCGACACTAACAAACTCAGTTGGCAAGTGCTCAGCGCCATCGCTTTCCTCGGCATCTTCGGTACCGTCATTGGATTCGTCTGGTACTACGAGGGTGTCAAAACCATAGGCCCGGCACGCACCGCGGTGTTCAATAATTTGGTGCCTGTGTTCGGCGTGGGCCTGAGTACCTTGATGTTGAACGAGCCAATTTTAATTTCTATGGTGGTCGGCGGCCTATTGGTGATAGCTGGCGTGTCATTGACGAATCGCGCAAAAACCAGCTAAGTGATTCGATGCACTTTTCGCCAAGACCACGCGATCCACGCAGCGGCCAGCGCCGCCAAAATATGTTTCAGGCTATGCCCACTAATCAATCCCAAATGCAGCAAGATGGTGTGGTCTAAGCATTCACAGATCTTCGCCAAAACATACAACATAATCGCACCACCGAATAAACGGCGCTGGCGCATAGGCGCGGCATAAACGAACTGCCAAATAGGGATTAAGCACAAAGTCGAAATCTGCAACAGCAAATACCAACGCAAGTCCGCAGTCTGCTGCCACCAGCCTACCGAAAAAATCGCACAGCCAAGAAAGATACTCAGTTCAAGCAAAGCCGTTCGCCGGCTCATACCCGGCACAAGATCGGCACGCACAGCCGCTAATAAAGAAGCACATGCCAAAGCAATGGGCAATCGATCCCAAAATAGGCGTTGATCATCAGGTGCCCAGTGATAAAACGCTGAGCCAAGGCTAGTAACCAAGATCCAGACAAAAAAGCTCCAATACGCCCAATACGACATGCTTCGATCAGCTAAGGGAAAATTGGACAAAGCGATCGACAAACCGAACAGGCCAACGCCCACAAAGGCCAGATTACTCAACACATCGATCGCGTGCGGGATAACACCCAAAATGGTCTGATCGGCAAACGCATGATAATCACTCAGTTGCGCAATCGGACCGTGCCACACAAATGCCCCGAACAAAAACAAAACAAAGATAGCAGGGATAAATTTTTGTACTGGCTTCATCATGATCTTCAAAAAAAGAAATCTGGAAGCGCAGCATGCACGAACCGTCTTTCTAGGGACAGAAAATTAGACAAAGTGGTGATATTTTCAAAGAAAAGTTGCACTTAGTGATACTTCATGAACGATTTTTGCCTTAAGATGAAGGCTAAGCAGATACTCAAACGCATCTACAAACACGATCTTTTACGCCCATGACAGAAATCACACAACTCCTCAAAACCATTAAGCACCAGCTCAAATTGCAAGGGAAAACCTATCGCGATTTGGCACAGGCTTTGGAATTGTCAGAAGCCAGTATAAAACGTTTGTTCGCAGACAGCAGCGACACGATGATCAGTTTAGAGCGCGTAATTCAGATCGGTCACTATCTGGGTTTTAGTCTGGCTGAATTAACACAGGAAGCCAGCCTGGCTCAGGAAAAATTGAGCACGCTGACGGCTTTGCAAGAAAAAGAATTGGTCTCAGATAATCAGTTATTGCTGGTTGCGGTGTGCGCTATCAATCACTGGAGTATGCAAGACATGCTGCAAGTGTATGAATTAGGCGAAATGAATTGCCTTAAAAAATTACTGAAGCTTGATCAGCTCGGCTTGATCAGTTTACTACCCGGCAATCGCATACGTCTCAATATCAGCCGCGACTTTGACTGGCTGCCACAGGGGCCGATCAAAACCTACTTTAAGAAAGAAGGCTTGCCTGACTTTTTGGATGCGCATTTTCATCAAGCCAAAGAGAATTTTATTTTTACCCATGGCATGCTCACGGAGGCCGCCGCCATGAAGTTACAAACGGAGTTACGTCAATTAAAACGCCGCTTCGCAGAGCTGCATGCTGAGAGTTTGCAATCACCTTTAAAAAAACGCGAAGGCATAGGATTGTTGATGGCGATGCGTGCTTGGGAACCAGACGATTTTGCGAAACTACGCAAAAAATAATTTACTTATAAAAAAGGCTGATCAGTATTAGCTCATACCTGATCAGCCTTTAAAGTCTAAACAAACGAATATGGTCCCTATTTCACATCAACCAGCAAGACCTCAAATACCAAAGCCGCATTATCAGGAATCGGGCCACGACCACCACTACCGTAGGCCATTTCGCTAGGAATAATCAAGCGACGTTTACCACCTACACGCATCCCCGCTACGCCAACATCCCATCCCTTAATCACTTGTTGAGCGCCTAGGGTAAAAGTGAAGGGCGTACCACGATCTAGTGAGCTATCAAATTTCTTCCCTTGCAAGTTAGCAAGGCGCACATCGTATAACCAGCCAGTGTAATGAACCGTCACCGCATTTCCCGTTCGGGCCTCAGTGCCGCCGCCCAACACTTCATCTATCATTTTTAATTCGTGAACCTGCGCTGAGCCGCGCGCCAAATTTTCCTGCTCAGCGGGCCCATCGCTACGCTGGCATCCACTCAAACTCAACACACACAAACCCATCACCAACAACCAAGAAAATTTCATACTATTTTTACTCTCTGAATAGACGTTTGCACACTGTGTGCAAAACCTACGTGCTAAAAAGCGCGATTATACAGCCTCAAATGCTAGGTCCAAGAACGTTCAATACTAAATCCAACTTGCCTTTTGCATTGATGTCAGCTACTCTGCGCCCTCTTTTTGTTTTCACTTCAGCCTTGGCTGAATTTAGCTGCAATGCGCACCACCGTTTTAATCGCCACCGACGTCTTTGGAAATACCCCAGCCATTGCTAGTTTAAGTCGCCAACTCAATACGCCCTGCCTGATCGTTAGCCCATTCGAAGAAGGCTTTCAAGTCCAAACGGAGCAACAGGCCTACCAGGCTTTTCTGGCAAGCGGCGGTGTGGCGGCTTACGCAAAAAAAATCCGAACTATCGTTGAAGAGCAAACCCAATTACAGCATGTTATTGGCTTCAGTGTAGGCGCGAGTGCATGGTGGATGGAAAGTGCAAGTCGTGCATCGCAATTGCGCACAGCAACGCTATTTTATGGCTCACGGATTCGCAACTACTTAGACTTGCAAAGTCACGGCTCTACACATTTTGTTTTCGCGCAGCACGAAGCAGCATTTCAAGTCGATCAAGTCGTAAAAAATCTACAGCAACGTGGGCACCAAGCTGAGATTGCCGTCGCTTGCAAACATGGCTTTATGAATCCTTACTCTTCTGGCTTTTCGCTGAAGACACAGACCCATTACTTAGAAATATTAAGTAAAAAAATCAGTCGGTCGGTGAGCATGTCAACACGCGCCTCAGACATCATTGCACATAAACTGGTAGCGTAAAAAGGGGAGTTTCACTACTTCTTATCGACAGTAAAACTAAGGCTCGCAACGTGTCCCGCCGCATCGATAACAGTGATGCTATGCGCACCAGCAGTACTAATGATAAATGTTTGGCGTTTTTTCTGGCCCAACGCAACTTGCCTGCCATCTAGCAACCAGTAATGTTGACCACTACCGCCGACCGCATCCAGGGTCACTTGTATGTCGTTCTTGCCTGGCACTGTCCGTAAGCGACTGCCCTGTTGTAAACCCATCAGACGGATACTACCAACGCTATTAATTTGGGGGCAATCAGGCGACCATGGAACCAATCCTAATTCCATTTTTTGTTGCGGCGTCAACCACGCTTCTAACAACGCGGGCCAACGAGCCACTTCGCGTTGGGTCGCTTGTGGATGGCAGGCTGGCGTCGTGCGTAAGTGACTTATCGGATCAGTCCATATAGTCTCCACCAAACTGCGCGCGCGCAGTCGGTCTGGTAGGGTCGGCGGTATCGTGTCGCGCAGCACCCATGCACTTCGCTTCTGATGACAATGCTCGGCAGCTGTATTGTTAGCGGCTACGCCCAAAGGCCAGCAAATTTGAGCAACACCGACATCTTTGGGCCGCACCTGAGTCAACGGTTCGCTACGCGGCAAAGCCAATGCGATTTGATGCAGTAATGGCGCAGCAACATTAGCACCAAAAAAGCCCGGATTCGGCGTGCCATCTGGTCGACCTATCCACACGCCCAAGGTATATCGCCCGCTGACGCCCACCGCCCAAGCGTCACGAAAACCATAACTGGTGCCGGTCTTCCAAGCTAAGCGGACGCCACTATTATCGGCTTCGACAAAGGGTTGATCAGGATGGCCGCCACTTTCTAGAATATTTCGAATAATGAATGCGGCACCAGCGCTCATCATGCGCGCTTCCCGCACTGGAGCATCGGGCGTAATCCTTGGCGTGCCGGCCATACCTCCCATCGCCAACGACCTGTAAGCGCCAACTAATTCTTCTAAACTGGTTCCCGCGCCACCCAATATCACGCTCAGATTCGGCTCTGCATTTTTAGGCAATCGTAGACGCAAACCGGCGCTCGATAAACGTGCTGTGAAACGGGTCGCACCGATTCTGTCTAAGATATCGACTGCGGGCACATTCAAAGAACGCTGCAAAGCTTCGGACACACTGACAGGACCAGAAAAATTTGCTTGGAAATTGCCAGGATCATAGCCACTGAATGATTGAGGCGTATCCGCCAGCAAACTCTCCGAGTGAATAATGCCGTCGTCCAAAGCCATTGCATATAGAAAGGGTTTTAGTGTTGATCCGGGAGAACGAATGCCGCGCACCATGTCCACATGATTAAAACGCCGCGCATCAGAGAAGTCCGCCGAGCCTGCGTAACCCAATACTTCCATCGTTTTGCTGTCCATCACCAAAGCCGCCATAGAAACGAAACGCGGTAGTTGCCCAACTTTATCCGACAGCATACGTTCCAACATAGTTTGGACTTCGCGATCCAGAGTAGAACGAACGACAGTCGCTTCAATTGAAGTCTTACCCAAAGCACTGACAGATCCACGAACCGATGCGCGATCGCGCCGTGCCGCCTGATGCAGGCGCTCGGCGGCCAGTGGTGCCAACCAGGCTGCGCGGGGCGGATTAGCGCCGACTCGCTCTATCAGGGCATCTTCTACTTCCGCAGTGCTCCAATGCTTCAAGTGCGCCATGCGTCGCAAGACTTTATCGCGAAATTTTTGCGCTAATTCGGGATGGCGGTCAGGACGTAAGCGTGAAGGTGCCTGAGGTAAGACCACCAGCAATGCCGCTTCGGCCGACGACAATTGGGTCGCGCTCTTCCCCAAATAACTACGACTCGCCATCTCGACACCTTCGACGATACCGCCCATTGGTGCGTGATTCAGATAAAGCGTCAATATCTCGCGCTTGGAAAGGCGTAGTTCCAACTGTATCGCCCGCAAGATTTGTCGTAATTTTCCCGATAAACTATGCGGCACTGGCTCTATCGCGCGCGCCGCCTGCATCGTTAAAGTTGATCCACCCGAAATAATTTCACCATGCCGCAACCACTGCCAGGCAGCGCGTCCCAAGGCTAAAGGATTCACACCGGGATGCCAGTAGAACCAACGATCTTCATAGGTCAACAAAGCATCCAGATATTTCGGTGAAACTTGGTCAGGCGTCACCGGAAACCGCCACATACCATCGGCATCAGGCCAACCACGCAGAGGTGTTCCATCCCGCGCCACAACCACTAGACCGGGCGCATCCACAGGAATTGGCGGTGGGAAAAATTGATCAAACAACAGCAACAGACAGAGTGCCGATGCAAGGCTAGCTCGTAATGGATGACGACGACACCAACTCATCCCCTGTAAGAATCGGGCACTTAACGCAGACGACGAAAATAGTGCCATGAGAATTACGGTCTAATATGAATTAAGAAAGTACATTGTAGACACATAGATGCGATTCTGTGTGGCATGAACAAATGCTACAAACAGGTAGAGCTAATGTGCCGGATTGAAATTGTAAAAACTGAGCCTATGATGAACCCAGCTTATTTAGCCGCGTCATTTAGCCGCCTTATCTGTCGCCTTAGATATCATCTTTTCTTGCAGGGTCGGTCCCGAATTCACCGTTAATCCCGAGTCTTTTGGTGGACTGGGTGGTGACGAAAAACCTCGGTTATCTTGCAATTGAACCGCACGAGTCGTGGCATTACTATCGAGACAGTCGACATTTGAATATACGATTTTGCCGTTAATTTTGCATTTACGTAGTCCGTCTCCAAATGGTACTGGATTGTCGCCATTCGACACCAGCCCTGCGCTCTTCTTGACTTCTTTCTCAATGATGCCTAGTGATTGACTCCAGCGACTAAAGCTTGCTTGCATAGGCCATTGGGAAAAACGCAGGTAATATAAACAGCTTATGCCTATGAGTGCGATCCCCATCATGAGCACAGCAGTCATCAATAGACTGATGCCACCAGACTGCTTTGGGGGTAAAAAATATGCTTGTTTCATTTAGTGTTTGTTAAAGAAAGAATAGGCTAAATTTTACACACAAAGTGCAATAGATTTTATCAATTGTTAAGCGTGATGATAATTTAAATCTACTTCCTCGTTTAGACCTCAAGTTGATTAGGCTTTCAAGGAATAATAAATAAGGCAGGATTTTTCTCAGCGACATCGCGTAACAGATTCCACACCACCCGTACCCTCTGCAAACGATATAAATCGGTTGGTGCGACTAAACAAAACGAACGTTCTGCATAAAATTTACTCTCTAAGACACGGACTAAGCGACCATCATTGGGCACCGCGTAAGGTGGTGCCAAAATCAAACCTAAGCCTAAAGCAGCCGCTTCGCATTGTGCTGCGAGACTAGTACAACACATGCGCCGATGCGGGGTAAAACCCAGTTCACCCATGTAGTTCAAACCACTACTCGCGAGTCGATCTTGCACATAATCGACAAAATCATGTTTGATCAAATCGGCGTGTTCTTTGATCGGGGGATGCTGGGCTAAATAGGAAGGCGCACCATAAATATACATACGAAAACTAGCGAGACGAGTCACCATATACCGCCCGGTGCTGGGCGGATCGAGCATGACACCAAGATCGGCTTCACGATTGGCGAGGTTGGCAAAACGCGGTAACAACAGCAGATCGACACTGAGATCCTGATGCGCTTGCAATAACTCGACCAAGGCGGGCGCTACGATGCGCGAGCCAAAAATTTCCGGCACACCTAAACGCACTATGCCGCGCACCGAAATCTGTGCACCCGTTAGTTCGTCCTGCGCCGCGGTAACTGCACTCTCCATCGCCTCAGCATGCGGCAATAAAGCTTGCCCCATTTCTGTGAGTTGATAGCCTTCGCGACTGCGATCAAACAGGGTCGCACCAAGTTGCTCTTCTAAGCGATCTATCCTACGTGCGACCGTTGTATGCTCAACTGAAAGTCGGCGCGAGGTTCCGGACAAAGTGCCGGAGCGTGCCAATTCTAAAAAGTAACGTAAATCCGTCCATTCAGGCAGGGTAGTCATAGCACTCCAGGTTCATCGATTGCACGTCATCTTGGCGGACTGAACAAACAGTCGCTTTCACGAACGGAACAGCTTCATTGTGCATCAAAGCACATAAGTTTAGCAAATGCCCTTTTTTTAGCAGAAATTACCTTTTCATTAAGTTGAAAATGCGCCGAATTGGCGCATTGATCAGTTTGTTGCGCACTTACCACGTGCATCATTTGCGCTGCAATGCACAATTTTGGCGCGAATTTTGAGCTAATTCTGGTGAAACTCGGTATTTAGCCCTGAGAATCGACATTTCAATAAAGAAAAGACACGTATGTGCATTTATGCACAGTGAGTGGGCAGTTACTCGACTTTCTAAGCACTTTGAATTCAGACACACTGCAATCCGTGCTGTTGCTGATACTTATGCAAACCACCGGAAACAAAAGCACCTTACAAGACTACCGCAAGACCACTTCGATAAGCCGCCCATTGCAACCGCTTTGCAAGCTTCGGTTTGATCGAATACAAAATATCGACAACCCTGGAGACTATCATGACTACATCAAAAAAATCACAGCGCAAGCTCGTCCTACTCAGCCGCTCGGCGGCCGCCATTTTTGCTATTTACGGCAGTGGCTTAGGCTATGCACACGCACAATCTAACGAGACAACAGCAAAAGCCACCGACGACACGCAGATCGCTAAAGTGGTCGTCAGTGCACGTCGTCGTGAAGAAACTTTGCAAGACGTTCCTGTGTCCGTGACTGCATATAGTGCAGACCAAATTGCCAAAAATGGTATCGCCGATATCACCGGTTTAGCATTGACTTTGCCCAACACCACACTGAGTGCATCACGTGGTACTAATTCCACTTTGACCTCGTTCATTCGTGGCGTGGGTCAGCAAGATCCACTGGCCGGCTTTGAATCTGGTGTAGGGATCTATCTCGATGATATTTATCTGGCACGACCACAAGGCGCGGTAGCCGACATCTACGACGTAGAGCGCATTGAAGTATTGCGCGGCCCGCAAGGCACATTGTATGGTCGCAATACCATCGGTGGTGCAGTGAAATATGTCACCCGTAAGATGGGACCCAATACGGATATGCGTCTCAAAGCATCCGTCGGTAGCTATGGTCAGATGGATGGTGTGTTCACAGCCAGCACACCAATCTCCGACACCGTGCGTGTCGGCGGCACTTTGGCCAAATTCAAACGCAATGGTTTTGGTAAGGATTTCACTACGGGTGAAGATAACTACAACAAAGACATTTCTGCTGCACGTTTAAGCGCAGAATTCATGCCGAATAGCGCGCTGTTCATTCGCATCTCAGCCGACACAAGCCAAGACGATTCCAATGCAAAACACGGTCATCGCCTGACCGTCGGCAAAATCACAGGCGCACCTATACTCAGCAATGTCTACGACACTCGCGCTAACCTAAACACAGTGCTCGGGCATAAGCAACAAGTAACGCAATCAGGTGTCTCCGCTTTAGTCGAATACCAAATCGAACCGGACTTGATGTTCAAATCCGTCACAGCATCACGTCATGACAAATCCTTTGCCCCTATCGATTTCGATTCTTTAAGCACGGTCGATTTTGACGTGCCTGCGCTCTACAAAAACAAACAGTTCAGTCAAGAATTCCAATTGACCTACACTGGCAAATCAATGCAAGGCGTAGCGGGCTTGTATTACATTGACGCCAATGCCTACAATAAATTTGATGTACGTTTGCTCGGTACGTCTACTTTCACTGAAGGCGATATTGATACCAAAGCATGGGCCGCCTTCGCCGATGCCAGTTTCGATCTGAGTAAAGAATTTAGTGTATCGGTCGGTGGTCGCTACACAGTAGACAAGCGCGAAGCCAGTATCATGCGCCAAATCTATCTCGGCACAGCCGGCTCGCCAGGCATGGGCAATCCATCAGCTGTGTTATTCAGAACCGATACGAATTTAAGCAAATCTGATCTGAACCGTGAAGACAAAAAATTCACGCCGCGTATTTCCGCCAGCTGGAAAGCAAGCGCAGATCAAAATGTATATGCCTCCTGGACCGAAGGCTTTAAAGGTGGTGGTTTTGATCCACGTATGAATTTGGTAGGATCAAAACTCAGCTTAGCCAAAGCCAAACAAGGCTTCTTGCCAGAAAAAATCAGTACGTTTGAACTTGGACTCAAATCCGCATTCGCTAATAATAGTATATTCACGAATGTCGCCGTATTCCACAGCGACTATCAAGATGTGCAAATTCCAGGCTCAGTGGCGATTGATACGAACGGCGACGGTAAAGACGATAGCTTCGCTGGCGTAACTACCAATGCGGGTAAAGCGAAAATCGACGGCATAGAAATTGAAGCAACGGCGCGTGTTACGGACGCATTTAGCTTGTCTGGGATGCTGAGCTACATCGACGCTAAATACACCAAGTACATTGGTGCAGGCAACATCGACGTCGCTTCATTACGTGTGTTTCAAAATACACCGAAACAAACTGCCAGCCTGCGCGCGAACTATGATTGGTCTATGCCAGTGATGGGTCATTCAGGCAAGCTATCCTTAAGCAGCAGTTTGGCATTTCGTGGTAAAACTTATCAATTCGAAACACCAACACCCATCCTTGATCAAGACAGCTATAAATTGTGGGACGCAAGTTTGGTATGGACCCGTTCTGATAATGCGGTACGTGTAGGTCTCCATGGCAAGAATCTGAATGATGCTCGCTACAAAGTCGCTGGTTATTTATTCCCAACCTTAGGTGAAGGCAGCACTACCGCTTTCTACGGCAATCCGCGCACTTACACTTTGACTTTGGATTATCGCTTCTAAATAACAGCGTCACCTTGGCTAACTTTTTTCTAAAGCTTAAATGAGGGGCAGATCTGGTATGCATCCGCCGCCTCATTGTCACAATGTGCTTTAGAAACTTTAGCGACCAGCTCAAACTGAGTTGGTCGCCTTTTTTAGAAATTTTAGCAAAATGTAGCGAGTGCAGGTGAACTCGTGGTGCGATATCGTGACACTCACTAATATCACCAACACGTAACAATAACTCCACCAGGGCTGAAACATCGTGAGCGATTTTAAAGAAATCTATTTTGAGAGCAAGGACGGTCTGCGTCTGTATGCACGCGACTATACTGCGCTCACGCCTACGTCCAAATTACCTGTAATCTGCATACACGGTTTAACCCGCAACTCCTCTGATTTCGACGAGCTCGCACCTTGGATAGCGCAACAAGGCCGCCGAGTATTAGCGCTAGATGTACGCGGACGTGGCCGCTCACAACATGCCAAAAAAGTCAGCCACTATCATCCTATGGTGTATGCAGCGGATGTCATAAGTCTGGCGCAAGCCCTGGGCATTCGTCGTGCTGTTTTCATTGGAACCTCCATGGGCGGCTTGATCACCATGACTCTGGCATTACGTAAATCCAATCTAATCGCCGCATCGATCTTGAATGATGTGGGACCAGTACTGTCACAAAAAGGCTTGAATCGCATTGCCTCTTACGCTGGCGAAGGCAGCGACTGCGCCAACTGGGAGCAAGCCAGAAATTACATCCGTGAGATCAATCAATCCGCGTTTCCCAATAATAGTGAGCAAGAATGGGACAAATGGGCGCACCGCGCATTCGCACAGAACGCAGTAGGGAAATTGGAATTGCAGTATGATCCCCTGATCGCGACACCACTAAAAACGGGCAAACTCAAAGCCAGCTCCTGGATCTCAAAATGGGCATTTCGCCGCCTGACGAAGAAACGTCCTTGCCTCTTGGTACGTGGTGCGATTTCTGATTTATTGGAACAAGAACAGGCCAGCTATATGCTAAGCGTTGCGCCCCATTTGCAATATGTAGAAGTGCCAGGAATAGGCCATGCCCCCATGCTCACCGAAACGGAAGCAAAATCAGCCATACAAAAATTCTTAAATCAGGTGGAATAAGTTAAACACTCCATTTGTAGAAAAAACCAAATCGCAGGAGACGCCATGCAAACCAAATCTACACAAATCGAAATACAAAAGCACAGACGCACCGCTATCAGCCTTGGCCTGCTGAGCCTGTTTCTAGGTAGTTGCCTCAATAGCAGTGCTGCTTTGGCACAAGATATCAAGATCGCGCTCATTGCAGGAAAAACCGGCGCCTTAGAAGCCTACGCCAAAGAAACCGAAACCGGCTTCATGATGGGTTTGGAATATATGACCGGCGGCAAGATGGAGATCAATGGCAAGAAGATCAAAGTCATTATCAAAGACGATCAAAGCAAGCCCGATATGGGGCGCACCTTGTTAGCGGAAGCCTATGGTGATGACAAGGTGGATATCGCTGTTGGCACCACCTCGTCAGGCTCCGCGCTTGCCATGCTCCCCGTCGCAGAAGAATACAAAAAGATTTTGATTGTCGAGCCGGCGGTTGCAGATGCGATTACTGGCGACAAATGGAATCGCTATATCTTCCGCACCAGTCGCAATTCTATGCAGGATGCGTTAGCCGCCGCAAGCACCATTAAATCTGGGGGCAGTATCGCCTTTTTAGCGCAAGACTATGCCTTTGGACGCGATGCCGTGAAAGCCGCAAAAGAAGCCTTAGCGACTGCCGGTTCCAAAGCTAAAGTGGTGCACGAAGAATATGCAGCACAAACCAGTACTGACTTCACAGCACCAGCACAAAGAATTTTTGATGCGCTAAAAAATAAACCAGAACCACGCATCTTACAAATTGTTTGGGCAGGTCCTAGCCCAATGAATAAATTAGCAGACTTAAAGCCAGAGCGCTTCGGCATCAATTTGGCTCCAGGTGGAAATATTTTGCCCGTCATGAAGCTATGGAAGTCCTATGTCGGCACACAAGGCACGATTTATTACTACTATGATTTTCCAAAAAACAAGATGAATGACTGGTTAGTCGCTGAACATAATAAACGCTTTAAAGCGCCACCCGATTTTTTCACGGCAGGTGGTTTTGCGGCGGCGAGTGCAGTCTATACGGCTTTAAGCAAAGCACAATCAACTAATACTGAAAAATTGATCACCACCATGGAGGGTATGGAATTTGAAACCCCCAAAGGCAAAATGAGTTTCCGTAAGGAAGATCATCAAGCACTGCAATCCATGTATCACTTCAAGATCAAGAAAGATCAAAAGAATGAATGGGATTTGTTAGAGCTAGTACGAGAAATTCCTGCCAGTGAAATCCCTGTCCCTGTCAAAAATAAGCGATAAGACTTTCATGCAAAAAGCTATTACGCCTTCCTTGCTTGCACCCTCTTTGTGCACCCGTGACTTGAGCATACGCTTTGGCGGCCATGTCGCGGTCAATCAAGTCAGTGCCGATTTCTATCCCGGGACATTAACCGTTATAGTCGGCCCTAACGGTGCAGGCAAAACTACCTATTTCAACTTAATCTCTGGTCAGTTAAGCGCTAGTTCAGGTAGTGTGCATTTAGCAGGTAAAGATATCACTGCGCTAGGCGCGGCAAAACGCGCGCGAGCAGGCATAGGCAGGGCTTTCCAACTCACGAATTTATTTCCGCATTTATCAGTGATAGAAAATGTGCGGCTAGCGGTGCAAAGTCGCGCTGGCATCGGTTTCAATATTTTTTCCTTGTGGTCTGGCCATAAAGAGCTAATCGAGCGTGCCGAGCACTATCTGCAACGGGTGGCATTAGCTGATCGTCGCCAAGATAAGGTCATCAACTTATCGCATGGCGATAAGCGCAAACTTGAAGTAGCGTTATTGCTGGCATTAGAACCCGACGTGATGATGTTCGACGAGCCAACTGCGGGTATGAGTATCGATGAGGTGCCTGTAGTACTCGACTTGATACAAGAAGTGAAAAACGACAACAAAAAAACCATACTCTTGGTAGAGCATAAAATGGATGTGGTACGCACTTTAGCCGATCGCATCATCGTCTTACATAATGGCACGCTCGTGGCGGATGGCGATCCAGTCGAAGTCATGGCATCAGCCATTGTTCAAGAAGCCTATCTAGGTACGGGAGTCGCTCATGAATAATCCGGCTCCTGCACTACTCAGCTTAGAAGGCGTGCATACCCACATTGCCGAATACCATATCTTGCAAGGTGTCGATTTGATTGTGCCTCGCGGCCAATTATCTGTCCTGCTAGGTCGCAATGGTGCTGGCAAAACTACTACGCTAAGAACCATCATGGGTCTATGGCATGCCAGTAGCGGCAAGATCGTTTTTGATGGCGAAGCCATTACCAGCAAAACCACGCCAGACATCGCTCAAACGGGTATCGCTTATGTGCCCGAAAGCATGGCGATTTTTTCTGATTTAACGGTGAAAGAAAACCTCCATTTAGCGGCAAGAAATGGCCCTATGGATACGGCACGACTGGAATGGATTTTCGGTTTTTTTCCTGCTTTGAAAAAATTTTGGAACTATCCGGCGGGTAATCTCTCAGGTGGACAAAAGCAAATGGTGGCTATCGCTCGCGCCATCATAGAACCACGTAAGTTATTACTAGTCGATGAGCCAACCAAAGGCCTGGCCCCCGCCATCATCCAGAGTCTGATCGCCGCCTTTCAAGAACTCAAGGCAAACAACACGACGATCTTGCTAGTCGAACAAAATTTTAGTTTCGTGCGCAATCTGGGCGATACCGTCTCAGTGATGGATGACGGGCGTATCGTTCATGCAGGTAGCATGCGTGAGTTGGCTGAGGATGAAGAATTGCAGCAGAAGTTATTGGGTTTGTCGTTGGCGAGTCATCAGTGAAGTATTTGCGTTTGATTTTATCTCTTTTGTTATGACTCGAGTATGGCAGTATCGGTTGATATCTCGGAATTTCCGCTCCTGCGCCGCCAATTGTGCGTGACAGAAAATGGAAAAAGAAGTGTCTTTGTCTGAGCGAAGCGAGTTGTAGACACTTCCCATTTTTTGTCATGCACAATTGGGAACCCGAAGGGCGGCGTAGCGCGGTCGCCTTTCTTTGCATACTTTCTTTGGCGAAGCAAAGAAAGTATGTGGCTGCCGGGACACCCCCGGCCTGCGCACGGGAATTAGCGACAAGAAGAATTAGGACTTGAAATGAATAATATTGAAGCAAGCAATAGCTTACCCAAAACACCGCGTGACCTGGCACCTCTATTGCTAGTCCCGGCTCTGGCACTGATCATGCTGCCCTTAGTTGCCAGCTTTCCGACTTGGCTCACCTTAACCATCGCGGGACTCGCGATGGGAATGATGATTTTCATTATGGCGAGTGGTTTAACGCTGGTCTTTGGTTTGATGGACGTACTTAACTTTGGTCATGGTGCGTTTGTCGCAGTCGGTGCCTACGCTGCAACCATGGTGCTGATTCCGCTCAAAAGTTGGCTGGAAATTGACTCCTTGGGGATGAATCTGGCCGTACTTGGTTTAGCCATGTTCGTTGCTATGCTGGTTACTGCCATCATTGGTTGGGCGTTTGAGCGGCTAATCATCATGCCTGTGTATGGGCAGCATCTCAAACAAATCCTAATCACTATGGGCGGCATGATCGTTGCGGAGCAATTGCTGGGGGTAATCTGGGGCGCGGAACAAATCCCCCTGCCCCTGCCTGAAAGTTTGCGTGGTGCGATATTTATCGGCGATGCGGCCGTTGAAAAATATCGTCTCATCGCCGTCGTCGTTGGCCTGAGCGTTTTCGCCGCCATGTTTCTTATTCTAAATCGTAGCAAGCTCGGTTTATTGATACGCGCTGGTGTAGAAAACGGTGAAATGGTCGAAGCACTGGGCTATCGCATACGTCGCCTTTTCGTCGCCGTGTTTGCAGCTGGATCTGCGTTGGCCGGATTAGGTGGTGTGATGTGGGGCTTGTACAAAGAAACTTTGACGACAACGATGGGGAGCGAAATCATGGTAATGGTATTTATCGTGGTCATCATCGGTGGACTTGGTTCTGTCGGCGGTTGTTTTATCGGCGCCTTGCTGATGGCGCTGGTCAGTAATTACGCTGGCTTTTTGCTACCTAAATTTGCCTTGATATCGAATATTGTGTTGATGATGGCCATCTTGCTATGGCGACCTGCCGGTCTGTATTCCGTCGGTCGACGCGGTGCTTAGGCCATCTATTTTTTCCGATTACGCTCAAGATAAATAACCAAGACAAGACCTATGACCACCCCTCTGTTTCGCCAATTACTCTCCGATGATCAACCGCGCAGCCGCGTTTTATCGAGCTTACTAATTTTGATTTTCTTGGGGCTGCTGACTGCGCCGTTCATCACGAGTGGCGCTCGTCCATTAAATACCGCAGCGACCATCTGTGTCTATATCATATTAGTCGCATCTTACGACTTACTGCTAGGCTACACCGGCATTGTTTCCTTCGCTCACACTATGTTCTTTGGCATTGGTGCTTATGGCGTAGGTTTGGCACTGGCGAGCCAGAATCCTAGTTGGAGCTGGATTTTTGTGGGCGTCATCTTGGCTCTGTTATTGACACTGCTACTGGCATTGCTGATCGGTTTGTTTGCACTGCGTGTCAGAGCAATTTTCTATTCTATGATTACCTTAGCGGTTGCGTCCTCTTTCGCGGTATTGGCCTCGCAGTTGTCTGACTTCACTGGCGGCGAAGATGGTAAGACTTTCCGTGTACCTGAGCTATTGACGCCAGGTTTTCAGTTATTTGAAAGTGATGTTTTTGGTCGCACCGTAGACGGAAAAGTCATCACTTACTACATCGTATTTTTTGCTTGCCTGCTTTTGTTCTTATTCCTACTGCGCGTCGTCAATTCGCCCTTCGGTCGGGTCTTACAAGCGATACGTGAAAATGAATTTCGCGCCGAAGCGCTTGGCTATCGTACGGTTTTGTACCGTGTATTAGCCAACTGCCTCGCCGCTTTAGTGGCGGCTCTGGCAGGAGCCTTAATGGCCTTATGGTTACGCTATGTGGGGCCGAAGACCATGCTGGGATTTGAAGTCATGACAGACATCCTATTGATCGTGGTAATCGGCGGCATGGGGACGCTGTACGGCGCGGTAGTAGGCGCAGCGCTTTTTATCATTGCGCAGAACTATCTCAAGAATGTGATGGCGCAAGGCTCTGAAGCCTTGGTCGACTACCCGTTACTCGCGCAAATCTTTCATCCAGACCGATGGATGCTATGGCTGGGTGTGCTGTTTATTTTGTCGGTCTACTTTTTTCCGACGGGTATCGTGGGAAAACTGCGGAACAATCAGAAAAAGTAGCGCGACAAAGCAAGTTTGCGCGACAAATTACTCACAAGATTCAAGAGAAAATGAGTCCTTTTAATTTTTGCAATAAGAGGCTGTACACAAAATGGTTTTCAGATTTGTTGCACAAAACCAGACTTTTTTTCGAGTTTAGCGCCGAGCATAGAGACGAAACTTAATTCGACGTTTCAAGCGACACACACGCCAATATAACTAAGCTAGCGTCAGGCAATGCCAAAGGATCAATCGGATTGGCAATACTTCCGATTACCCAAGAATAGGGAGATGGATTAAAGCGGCTTTCTGGTTGGATTTGAGCTTAAAGACACTAACAACATCGGCTAGTTTGTGTGCCTGATCTTGCAAAGTTTCTGCGGCAGCGGCTGCTTCTTCAACCAAAGAAGCGTTTTGCTGTATGCCTTCATCCATTTGTACTATAGCGGTATTGATTTGCTCTATCCCCGCGGTTTGTTCATTGCTCGCTGCAGTGATTTCACTAATCACGTCACTGACACGTTGCACGCTTGTAACGATCTCATCCATCGTGCTACCGGCGGAAGCAACCAAACGACTACCCTCGGCGACTTTTGCAACGGAATCATCAATCAAGAATTTGATTTCTTTCGCTGCGGCAGCGGAGCGTTGCGCCAAGGTGCGAACCTCTGAAGCGACGACAGCGAAACCACGACCTTGTTCACCAGCGCGTGCCGCTTCCACCGCGGCATTCAATGCCAAAATATTGGTCTGGAAAGCGATACCGTCAATGACGCTAATAATGTCGACGATTTTTTTTGAAGACTCATTGATCGAGCCCATGGTAGTGACGACTTGTGAAACGACACCACCACCGCGCACAGCGACATCAGAAGCCGAACTCGCCAATTTATTGGCCTGACGTGCATTGTCAGCATTTTGTTTTACGGTACTGGTTAACTCTTCCATCGAAGACGCAGTTTCTTCCAATGAGCTGGCTTGTTCTTCGGTGCGGGTCGACAGATCTAAATTACCAGTAGCGATTTGACTTGAACCGCTTGCTATGGTGTCGGTTCCAGCGCGCACCTGGCTCACAATATTGATCAAACTCTCACTCATTTGATTCAGGGCTAACATCAATTGACCGATTTCATCTTTGGATTCAACCTCAACCGTTGCCGTCAAATCACCATCCGCCACACGGCGAGCCAAATCAACGGCTGTATGTAGTGGCCGTGTAATAGCCCGGGTTATTAGAACGGCGAACAACATAGACAACACGATAGCCAGTGCTGATACGCCTATCATCGTACGGCGTTGGCTCGTTGCGTAAGCTTCTGACGCACCTTCAGCTTCTGCCATGAGTTGTTGCTGATAGGCGATCAATTGATCCAATACCTCGAAATACTTTAACTGAACTGGACGTACTTCACTAATCAATAAGGCCAAAGCCTCTTCATTCTTGCCCTCTTTGGTCAAGGCTAAGAATCTATTTCTAGCCTGAAGAAAGTTTCCCCTAACTGCAGTCAAATTTTTTAAATTTTCCCGGCCTTTTTCAGAAGTAATCATCGTATCTAATTTGTCTAGGGACGCACTTATGACCTTACTGCTCTCTTCTATATTCGCGTATTCACCCTTTAAAATCTCGGGATCCTTCAACAATAGAAGATTGCGAAGGTTTCGGGCGGTTTCGTTAAGCTCATCTTTGATAGTGTGAGCCAATTGGATTTTGGGATACCTATCCTTGTTGATCAAATTAAGATCATCAACGAAATGATTCACGCCCATTAAGGACACCATTGAAATAACCAATAGCAAAGTAATTATAGCTACGAAGCTAAGGCCCAACTTTTGACCAATTTTTAGATTTTTGATGTTCATGTTGAGCTCCCAAATGGAAAATCCGAAAGAAATTTTCTATTGATATGTGCGTTTTAGCTATCATTTTTATGATTGACTAGCGCCGCTTTGTGTTTTATTCGTCAAGCTTGTATTGAGTATGTTGTTCTGCTCATTAGACACAATCATTTTACGAAGATCAACTACAATGAACATTGTTCGTCGACGGTATCGCCCCTCAGTATGTAATCCGTGAATTTTGATCTAAAGCTGATAGCGGCTTAGAAGGAGGCGTATTTGCCATCATTGGCCTTTCATTGATTTTGTTCGACAAAACTGCCTTAAGCTTACTACACCAGAAAAAAAATAAATCTATTTTTTTGATTCGTACAACTCCAGCGGCAAACCATCAGGATCAGCAAAGAAGGTGAATTTTTGTCCTGTAAACTCATCAATACGAATGGGTTCAACCGCGATCCCGTGAGCTTCTAAATTGGATTTCCATGCTAACACATCAGTCACCGCAAAAGCCAGATGACGCAGGCCACGCGCTTCTGGATAAGATGGGCGTGGTGGAGCACTAGGAAATGAAAACAATTCGACCTGACTGCCATCAGGTAATGCAAGATCGCATTTCATCGACTGTCGCTCTGCACGAAAATGCTCTGCCAACACTTTTAAACCTAATTGCTCGACATAGAATTGACGCGACACCGCATAGTTCGAGCAAATAATGGCAACATGGTGAATGGCGAGTAATTGCATGGTTTGCGTCCCTGAGGTGTACTGGAAAAATGAGCGTTTCAGACGCACTAATGTGGTGTACTCAACTTCAGTCCGACGATACCGGCAACGATGAGCAATAAACTGACGAGACGCCCTGCATTCGCTGGCTCAGCGAATAAGACTATACCGAACAAGGCGGTGCCGACCGCACCGACGCCCACCCAAACAGCATAGGCTGTGCCTACCGGTAGCCCCTTCATTGCAATGCCGAGTAATCCCACGCTGATTAGCATCGCCATTCCGGTCATCACGCTAGGCCAGAATCGAGTGAATCCTTCTGTGTACTTCAACCCTATAGCCCACGCGACTTCAAACAAACCTGCTACCACCAGAATTAACCAATTCATGACTATCCTTTATCGATTTAGAACTGGGGTCGTCCCCGATGAAGTTTGCCCACAGTGAGGTCGTCCCCACCGTACTAGTTTACATCACGGGAGTTAGCGTTGCTTGCCGTTGCATAAAGCGGGCATCGGCACCGTAACTGGCGAGTTTTTCCGCCAAGACAGCATCGCCCTGAGTCACTTCAAATCCAAAGCGACGCCAAAATGGCGCCGAGTTTTGTACGGCAACTAGGCAAGCGGAAGGTAATCCTGCTTGCTGCTGCAATTCAAAAAACATCCTGACCAAAGCAGCTCCAGCTCCTGTGTTTCGAAGATGGGGCGAGACTGACAAGTCGTGCAAATACAAGCAATCTGGATTAACCGGAAGGTGGCAAGTACTGGCGTTCAAACTTGGCGGCGCGGTCGACAGCCAAGGCAAAGCAAACAAGTAAGCGAGAACCTGATCTTCACATTGGGCAATCAAACAAGTCTCGGAGCTGGCATCGAACTTCGCCTGCAAAGAGTTGCGCGATTCAGGAATATCCCCTGAATAGCATGCCGCCTGTATCAACATCACGCTGTCAAAATCTGATGCCTGCATTTGCCGAATTTTAAGCTGAGTCATCGTTGCAACAAGTCGTTTCCAAGTCTAAAAATAAAAATTGAACCAATTCAAAGCTGTCCATACTTCTGATTGAAAGCCTCGTCACTCATGGTCAACAGTAGAATAAATTCAATAAAACTGACGAATGCAGGAATCCCTGTCCAGAAGAAGAGCAGGTAGACGACACCCCACCCCACACTTCCCAGATAGAATTTATGCGCCCCCATCCAACCTAGAAATATCGCGAATAAGGCTGCCGCAATTTTGCTTTTACCATTCGGTGCCACCGCACCAATATTACTCGATACGGGCGCGGCCATTTGGCGCACACCACATTTTGGGCAGATCTCGGCTTTCAATTTAATCAGCGAACCACAATCCATACAGTATTTTTCATCACATGTTTTGGCATTACTGTTGAAACCAGTTTCAGTCATTTCTTATCCTTAACAAATTAAGTACGACTGCGTGTCAGTGTTATGTTGGTACAACTACGAGTTACTTAGTTAAGCAGATCCAATATCGCAGTTGAGCTATGAAGATCGCTGCAATTGCGACAGACATTCCATCGCCAGCTGCGCCTGATGACTAGGTACAAAAATATGATCATGCTGCTTGCCTGCGACGACATTGCAGCTAATTCCAGCCTGTCCTAGCGCAGTAGAAAATGCGGCAGTCAAACCTATTGCCGCTAAGTCTGAATTCACGTTCAAGGTAATCCAAGAACATAAGTAGTCGGAAGCAAACCCCAAGCGCTGAGCGAGACTAACCTCCAATACAATAGACCACCCCTCTTGCTCGCGGATAGCCGCTATGGTTTGACTCCAAGGTACATCAGAATTCAACGGCAAGCTCACAAAAACATACTGCCCCTCATTCAACTCAGGGCTCATGTTTTTTAACAGCACATTTAGATCAGAAATTGCCATCATATACTTCCACTGTGAATATCACTGTGCCGCCCACTTTACAAAAATTTTCAAACACTCGACGTCATTTAAGAAAGCGCCGCCTGCTTGAGCGCTGCAATATCACCTGCAGTAATCGCCTTTAAATGTTGGCTAATTTTCTGCACAGGCCAATTCCACCACGCAATATTCAGTAATTGGACAACCACGTCGGCATCGAATCTTTGTTTAATAGGCTGCGCCGGATTACCACCAACGACAGTGTAAGCTGCGACATCACGCGTCACCACGGAGCGCGAAGAAATGATAGCGCCATCGCCGATTTTCACACCCGGCATAATGAGACTATCGTAACCTATCCAAACATCATTGCCGATCAAGGTATCCCCCTTAAACGGCAACTCGCCTGCCTCAGGTGCGGCCGCCTCCCAGCCACCACCAAATATGTAAAAGGGATAAGTAGAGAAGCCAGACATAGGATGATTAGCACCATTCATAATGAACCGGACACCGCGTGCAATTGCACAAAACTTTCCGATCACGAGTTTATCGCCGATAAAAGGAAAATGATAAAGCACATTGCGTTCAAAGTTTTCCGCGCCATCGGGATCATCATAATAGGTGTAGTCACCCACAATAATTGCGGGATTTTGAATCTTGTTTTTTATAAAGCAAACTTGTGGAAAACCCGGCATAGGATGTGGGTTGAGAGGATCAGGACCAAACAAATTGAACTCCTAGCGAACATTAGCTGTTTATCGAATTTTACTATCAAGATCAAAAAGAGTTATAAGAAAAATTTAGCCACCGAGAGCGTCGAACGTTTTGCGCGCCCAATAAACAGGTGCCAAGTTTCTAGAGTGAACTGACTTATAAAGTAAATCGAATTAGTCAAAATCCTGACTTAGCTCAAAGCACCTGCACTCGCTATATCCCTACTCTACGCTGCTTATCATCATAATACCAAACGCATACAAAGAGGCGAGGAAGAGCTTACCGCAAGCTTAACGCCACATCTGAATGGCTAAGGATGCCTAATCTATCCAGATAAGACTTCACTTAAGTGTCTAAAATAACAACAATGAGAGGCCGCTGCTTTGCCAGGATAAGCCTTGAAAACACAAATAAAATCTGCTTTCAGTGGTGTTCAACTTAGGATAATATCTTCTTGCGCTAGCTAGGGAATGATATATGAAACGTTTTCTTACTGCACTTTGTCTAATCTGCTCTTGCAGCATGATGAAAGACGTCTATGCCTTGATTGCAGATACTGTAAGTACGGAAGAAAATAAGACAACAGCAACCCCTATCATCACCGTGTATGTGCAAGAACAATTAGACGCCAAAGGCCGACTGCAGCCAGTCGGCGTGGGCTTGCGCAATGTTCTGCACTATTTAGCAGAAAACACGGACATGCGCTTAATGGCTGTCTCCGTGCCCTGGAATCGTGCAAAGCAAATGACACTGGATGGCAAAGGCATCATCTGGGGTTTTTCCAAATCTCCCGAGCGTCTTACCCGTTATCGCTATTCCGAAACCGTATTGAGTTCACGTATCTGGGCGATCGCGTATGGTGAACCACAAATTCCATTAAACTCGGTAGCGGATTTAAAGAACAAAACAGTCAGTATCGAACGAGGTGTCAGTCATGGTATGGAGTTTGAACTAGCGAAAAATAAAATATTCAAGATCGATGAAGACTCAGCGCAAGCGTCCGCACGCTTCAGAAAACTCATCGCGAAACGCTCCGATGTATTGCTGTGGGGATTAGTTCAATTTGATAAACAGGAACAATTCTTGACGTATCTACACCAAACTTATATTCCCGACTTGCGCGACCCAGAATTATTAGGCAAAACGTTTTACGTGTCCAAAACACCCATGTTTTATGACACCATTCATTTTGCCAGCGCCAAAGGTCAATTTGAAAAAGAGATGCAACAAATTGATGCTGCCATTAAACGAGGATTCAAAACCGGCGAACTAACAAAACTGATCAAAGTACTCAACTAATTCAGGCAAGAATCTTTATGGATCGTCAGGATATTCGATTGATTACGATCTGGTTAGTACCTATTTTACTTTATAGTGGTACGCCATTCTCAGCAGGTAATTAAGATAACAGAATCACTACCATGTAATTTGATCCGCTGGCACTATCTCACGGTCGGCACATTGCGTTGAAAGCACAATCGAGGTTTGTGTCTTCCCGATTTTCCCTAACGATAGGATCAGACTCTGAAGATGTTCTGGTGCCACTACCGCCACCCGCATCATCGCACATTGCTCTCCGGTAGTTGCATACAAACCCAGAACCTCAGGATGTTGTTGCGTCCATTGATCAAGCGCCGCATGCGAATCAACGGTGATATGAATTAGCGCTTCAAAACTATAACCAAGGGCGCGTAAATTCAAGCGTGAAGTAAAGCCTTGCAGTATTTGTGCTTCCTCCAGGCGCCTGACGCGCTCTGCGACCGCTGGTGAAGTCAGATGTATGCGTCGCCCAATTTCAGAAAAACTCAAGCGTGCATCGCTTTGCAAAAGCGCAAGAATTTTCCGGTCATAGCTGTCAATTTCAAACTTCAAAGCAAACCTCTCAAAAGACTTTCGATTATGTCGGAGTTCTAAATCTAAAACCTTCAACTTCGCATGGTGCTCTGCTGCATGGCACTCTAACATAGACCGCTCAAACTCTAGACTGAACGAAAGGAAATTACATGAGCGGAACGAGCAATCTGTGGCTGTATTTTTTAGTCATCTCCGGCGTCATTATTTTACCCGGGATGGATATGGCTTACGTGATGGGTAGTAGCATGAAAGGTGGTTATCGTGCTGGCTTCGCGGCAGTGGCTGGCACGATGGTAGGCGGCATTTTCCATATGATCATAGGGGCGACAGGCGTCAGCGCCGTCCTTACTTTGATTCCCTGGGCTTACCATACCATGCTCATCGCCGGAGCTGCCTATGTTGCCTGGTTAGGCTGGGGCTTAATTCAAGTCAATGCCTTGGCCAGCCTTGATGCAAGACATGGTACCGCGAATTTGCAAAAGAGTTTTATGGGAGCCGTTGCAACTTGTATGCTCAATCCCAAAGCCTACATCTTCATGCTCGCTATCTTTCCACAATTCATACGACGTGATGGCGATTCGATATGGATACAAACCAGCGTCTTGTCACTCATTACGGCAGGTACGCAACTCATCGTGTACGGTACTGTCGCGATCATGGCAGTACAGGCACAGCATGTTTTGGCAAACAAACCACGCACCAACGCGATATTGGCAAAAGGTATCGGCGTCTTATTGATCGCTGCCGCCATCTTAACTTTGTATAGCGGTTTGATGCGCGCTTAGTTGCCGCTTAGTTGCCGCTAAGTTGTGTGCTTTTTGCGTGCCGAGCTCGGTGCATAGGTAAGCCAATTAGCGATCGCGTACAAATAGCTCACGAGGTCAAATCAATCTCATACAACTTCAATTCCCGGTCTCCGTCTGGATGCATGATGATCTTATCCAAACGCATGCCTAACTTTTCCAGCAATTTGGAAGAGGATAAATTGTCTAGGCGAGTCGTTGCCAAAATGCGAGGCAAATGCAATTGCTGCTTCGCATAGTGTAGGGTCGCGGCGGCAGCTTCAAACGCATATCCTTGCCCCCAATAAGCGGGCAAAAAGGCAAAGCCGAGATCGGCGTGCTCAAGGTAATCGCGCTTTGCCAAGCCGCACATGCCAATCGCGATTCCTGCGTCCTTCAATTCGACCACATAGAAACCATAGCCGAATCGCGCATAGTTGGCCATCGCCCCCTGCAGAATATAATCGCGCGCATCCTCGAGTGTGCGAACGCCACGATCCCCGATAAAACGCAACCAAGAAGGATCGTTGAGTAAGGCCAACATAAACTCGGCATCATCGACCGACATTTGGCGCAAACTCAAGCGGGAAGTTCCCAGGATTTTCATAAGGTCACAACAATTCAAAATGCCGAATTAATTCATTAAGGCTTGATATCGACTTTGTCTTTCAAAGCATTTCTTAATTGCACAGCTTCATCATACATGGTCTCGAAATCGACCAGATTAAGCGTCATTCTCCAGACGATTTGCGGTTTTGATCCTGGACTCATTGCCAAGCGCACTGCACGTTTACAGTTGGCGTAGTTGTCTATCGTCGCAGCATAATTGATTTGCAAACCCGCTGCCGCTTCGCACTGCGTCAAAGGTGTAGCGTCTTTACCAATACGTTTCTCTACCCATGAGGCCTCGGTAGTACCGCGCACGGCGGCGGGTGTGCCATATTTCGCCGACATATTTTTCACTAGGTCAGGAACCAGAACTTCCACGTTATAACGTTCACTGCGACTAAGCGCAACGACTTTAGACGTCACCGAACTAAATGCCACCATTAAGAAATCAGGCTCTAAATTTCTACCATCTTTCTTGTAGTGGGCGGTGGCTATACGCTCAGGTAAACCTGCTTCGGCCTTAAAGTTACTCTTACGCCAAAAATAGTAACCTTCATTTTTTAATGCCAGTTCCATCTCAGCTTGTGTGTCACCGATTTTTACGCCGACGGTTTCCATACCTTTGACTGTGGTTTGCGCTTGAGTGACATTGGTCAAAGTTGCACTGGCTGCCAACACAGCAAACAGCGAAATTAATAAATTTTGTTTGATCATTTTTTATGTGAAATAAAGATGTCGGTTGATTGGTGATTAAGGTTTTACGAACTTCAAGGTCATGCGATCACTTTCGCCTATCGCCGCATAGCGAGCGCGATTGTGCTCGCCATTTGCGAATGATGGCGGCAAAGACCAGACGCCATTGTGATAATCCGCCAAATCTTTAGGGTTAGCATTAACTTCTGATTTGGCGGCCAATTTAAAACCCGCTTCTTCCGCCAAACGAATGACATAAGATTCATGTACATAACCACCGCGTGCATCCGGCGCCTGACGCATACCCGCCGGCAAACGATGATCAACCACACCAAATACGCCACCCGATTTCAGACTGGCAAAAACCGCCTTGAAAGCAGCACGTACGTCTTCATCGCCTTTATTCACCCAATTGTGTACATTGCGGAAAGTCAAGACCATATCGATACTGCCATCTTTGGCAAAATCAAATTTCTTCTTTGATGGTTGAAACACACCCATCTTTACTTTATCGTAGACCGCAGGATTCGAGTCCAGCAGCTTCTTAAATAGACGCGTATAGAAACCTTCTTGATCTTCCGTCAAAGGATCACCGGCACCAATCAAAGACCCATTCGCACGCAAATACGGTGCCAAAATTTCGGTGTACCAGCCACCTTCAGGCACTAATTCTACGACCGTCATGGTCGGTTTAATTCCAAAGAAACTCAAAGTTTCATAAGGGTGACGCGCCGCATCACGGGTCGCATTATCTTTGTTCCGGGTAGGTGCTGCCACCGCCGCTTTTAATGCTGCATCTTCTGCGTACACAGGACTAGATAATGCGGCTGCGGTGACTGTGGCCATCAATACGGCGTAAATCCAATTTTTCATGTGTATCCTTCTGTGTTTTTTCTAAGTTTGATTGAAGCAATAGCACTGTGATGTGCCCAGCTAGCAAGAAATCAAATGACATCATAATGCAATTTATATCTGCATAGCTTTATTGTTATGCCTTCTGACTGTTTTTTTTCTCTAGAAACTTTACACTTTGACGCAACTTGACTTGAGCTTGACGGTTATGTCAGCCCTAAGCGTCGATAAGCATATCCAAACGTTCTGCACTAGCCTATAATCGTCTTCTCATACCGCAGGACAAAGAGGATGTCCAATCAAGGTATTTCTTCTCACTTCTTCTAAGAGCTTTCCATGAACCATCCCGACTTAGCCTACCGCGCGACGCTGGCAGAAGCCTGCACTTGGCTACAGGAGCAAACTGGCAATGCATGGCGCTTAGCGAGCTTAATCGAATACGGTATTACGCCCTATGTTTGGTTGGACTATAACGATCAGTTTCCAGAATTATTCGGTGATGCCAATGGCGGTTATGCAGCGCCTATATTTTTTCAAGGTGACACACAAAGATTAGCCGCAGGTAGCGCAGACGTGCTGATTACCATGACCAAAGATGCCGATAAGATCGCGATCCAGTTACCATCCCCCGGCATACGCGCGCCCTTAGACGATTTGCGTTTTCTTCGTAAAGATTTGAACCGTCTGTTGGAACAAATAAAGAAAGACGCGCTGCCTGCCAAGGAGCAAAAGCCAATCATAGTGGAGTCGAACAAAGGCATCATCAAAGAACAGGCCATACTCGCATTTGCTAGCTTGGTGAAGATCAATTTCGAAGTGGCTTTAATGAATGGCGAAGCAATTTTCGGCGACGAAGGTGCGCGCATTAAAAGCAGTGCTAAAGCGGCAAAGAATAAATGGTTATGGAATCCTGTGACGTTAGCTCTAGGTTTGAATGACAATTACCGGGTACCTATGTCGCGTCTGAAGCGCGTATTCATGGAACATGAATTTCTGATGCCTTGGATGGCACAATGGCAGGACACTTTAGCGCTACTGGGTGAATAGCCGAGTCAAACTTTTTGTAGCCACTATGAACAAAAAACTCCCCTCTTTTTTGGGTCAAACGATGCACATGCACGATTATCTCAATCCTAAAAGAGGCAGTTTATTTCACTCACCTTGTATCGGGGACGTCCCCCCGTTCTTTCCAGTCCGGCGCTTACCACCCTGTGCGACAACTTAGTCCAACATGGCTGGTCACAACACAATCTTTTTTTATCGAAAGAACTCAATGCACTCTTAGCGGCAGAGTGCATCGCTTTACGTGAGATGAATGTCTTGACACTCGCGCGTGTCGGTCAAGGTACTCAAACGACTCTACAAGCGAGAATACGCAGCGACCAAATCGCCTGGCTGCATGCCGGGCAATCGATTGCATGTGACGCCTATTTAGGGATGATGGAACAGATACGAGTCTTACTAAATCAAACTTTGTATTTAGGATTGGATAACTACGAGAGCCATTTTTCATTCTACCCACCCGGAGCGTCGTATAGCAAACATGTGGATCGTTTTCACAATGATGATGCCCGCACTATTTCTATCGTGATTTATCTGAACGATCACTGGCAAACCGACGAGGGCGGCGCTCTGCGCCTGTATCCGCTAGATTGTCCGACGCAAGACATTTCACCAATAGCTTGCCGCATGGTGGTATTTCTATCGGCCGAGATGCTACATGAGGTCTTACCAGCGACGCGGGACAGAATGTCACTAACTGGTTGGTTTCGACGGCGCGCAAACGCTTAAGAATTCATGCATCAACTTTCACCGATCCAGCTCGAAAGTTTTTTCGATCACACAATTCTGCATACCTGATCAAGCAATTAATCAACAAAAACCGGCTGGTTAAAAATTCAAAAATTTGCCATTGTTGAAAAACATTCAATTACTATACTGCTCACACGAACCGTTGCATTAGTCGCTGCAGCAGGGTCAACAAACGACATAAAGAATATCTCTGTTGATTTCGATACGGCTGATGGCGGTCTCGTTAACATCCAATTGAGGGAGTATAAAATGAATGGTTTTGAGAATGTGGGTGCATTGCCTTGGTCCTACACATGGGTAGTGGTGTTGGTGTTACTCGTACTTGCATGGCGGCGTGTACTTTGGTTTTTTGGTGTCATTATCATCCCCGACAATATGATCGGTCTGGTAACTAAGAAATTTGTTCTATGGGGCGATCACAAAGATCTGCCACCAGGAAAAATCGTGGCCTTAAACGGCGAAGCGGGCGACCAAGTCGATACCCTGGCGTCTGGCGTACACTACGCTTTATGGCCGTGGCAATACACAGTTGTGAATGCAGAATTAACGATCATCCCTGAGAATTTCATCGGCATGGTGGAATCACGTGATGGTAGTCCCTTGAACGACGGCGACATCATCGGTAAGCATGTCGATTGCGATATGTATCAGGACGCCCGCGCCTTTTTATCCGGTGGTGGCCAACGTGGCCCGCAAGGTTTAGTAGTACCTGAGGGCTCGTATCGTATCAATACTTTGCTATTCCGCGTGAGCAAAGAACCAGTCACGTCTATCGAGAAAAATCAGATCGGTATCGTCGAAGCTCATGGCGGCTCGCCAATTCCGAACGGTCGCGTGCTGGCGCGTCATGTTGAATCGAATATGTTTCAGGATGCACAGGCCTTCTTAAACGGCGGCGGTGAACGTGGCCCGCAAATCTCGGTCGTACCAAATGGTCAGTACCGTATCAATCCGCGACTGTTCAGCGTGAAAGCGGTGAATGTCATCGACGTTCCAGACAATATGGTAGGTGTTGTCACGACCAAGGAAGGCGCACCACTTAACACTGGTGAAATCGCGGGTAAAGAAATCGCGAATCACAATATGTACCAGCATGGACAAGCGTTTATCGATGCGGGTGGCTATAAAGGCTTGCAAGAACAAGTCATTTTGGCCGGTCGTTACTTTATCAATCCTATGTTCGCGACGGTAGAGATCGTCGAGATGACTAAAGTACCTATTGCCAATGCTGGTGTCGTCATCGCCTATGTTGGTGGCGAAGGAGAAGACGTCACTGGCGACAGTTTTAAGCACGGCAATCTGGTTAGAAAAAGCCAGAAAGGTGTGTGGGTAGAGCCGCTCGATCCAGGCAAATATCCTATCAATCCATACACCCATAAAGTCGAATGCGTACCAACTGCCAACGTGGTCTTAAACTGGGCGACGGGTAAAACTGAAGCGCATAACTTGGATAAAAATTTGTCGACGATTACAGTGCGTAGCTCGGACGGTTTCACCTTTAATCTGGACGTGTCGCAGATCATTCACATCCCGCGTACCGATGCGCCAAAAGTCATCGCGCGCTTTGGTAATGTGGCGAATCTGGTCACGCAAGTATTGGAACCGACCATAGGCAATTACTTCCGCAATACAGCGCAAGGTTCAGATGTGATCGACTTTTTAAAAGGTCGCGCGCAACGTCAATCTGATGCCAAGAACCGCATCGCTGAAGCCCTGCGCGAATACAATGTCGTCGCGGTTGATACGCTCATCGGTGATATCTCGCCACCAGATGCCCTGATGAAGACACTGACTGACAGAAAGATCGCCGAGCAGGAACAAGTGACTTTCAAAACGCAGCAATTGGCGCAGGTAGCACGCAAGGAATTGGCGCAAGCCCAAGCGATCGCCGACACGCAATCCAAAGTGGTAGCCGCCGAACGCGAAGTCGAGATTTCGCAATTCGCTGCCAGTGCGATGGTGAAAAAAGCCGAGGGTGACAAAGATGCTCGCGTGTTAAACGCAGAAGGCGATGCACGTTCTAAAATCGTCAACGCCGAAGCCGATGCGCAAGTGTTTAGCGTGGTGGGTAAAGCAAAAGCTGAAAACACCTTAGCCGTTGGTACTGCCGAAGCGGAAGTCATCCAACGCAAAACCACAGCAGTGGGACAAAGTAATTATGCGTTGATCGAAGTCGGCAGAGCTTTAGCAGAAGCCAAGATTCCTTTGGTGCCACAGATCATCGCAGGCGGCAATGGCGCAGAAGGTTCTGGTTCTTTAGTGAATGTCTTGTTGGCCAATTTGGTGAGCCAGAATTTGGCTGGTGCTAACAAAATCGCTGAGCCAGTAGTTGAACCGAAGGTCGCGAGTAGTGTGAAAACTTAAGGCCCTGTTCAAGTAAAAATGGTGAGCGATGTTGAGCTCACCATTTCTGTTTTATGAGCTCGCAGGCATGTATAGAGCGCAAAGAAGATCTGAAATTTTTAGGGCGTATGCAGCCCGCGCAGCACAATCGATTACATCCGTCTTACGGAACTAAAACTGCGGTTTATTCGCCCGCGCCTTCTCTTCTGCCTCACGTTTTTGCTTTAGGTATTCGGCCTGCAGCGAGTTCATCGTGTTCACATCACGAATCAAGGCAGGCGAATACATCAGCATGGTGTAGCTTTGAATCAAATCAGTTTTCGATTGCATATGCGCACTAACTGTCAGCGCTAACGCACAGGTGTTGCGGAAATTATTTGGGATGGTTACAGAATCCGTAATCGGTACATACAATGTGTACGGTAGTGAGGCACAAGGTGCCGATTTGGAATCCAGATTATGCGATGCATATTGCTGTCCATTCATACCAAAAGACCAAGCAAAATCTGGGTAATTGGCACGATTACGTTCAGAGATCAGCGTATTTGAGGCATCGTATTTCTCAAATAAGGCCTTTTTGTATGTGTCCAATAAAAGCGGTTGATCTTTCGGCAGCTCGATGTGGCGATTAACCAGCCAAATGTTACCTGCCTCGTTAAAATACACCGTAAACTGATCCGTAGGTATCGCATTTGGAGGGCCAGCTTTTGCAGTCACACCTCGATAATTATTTACCATGATTTTCAGAGTTTCTATGCGATAGGCTGGATTAAGCTTTTTGATGAGGGGCATAGCATCATTCACATTCATCCCTAAACTGATACCACCAATTTCTGGCTTGCGAATACCTGCTGCAAACTTCACAAAAGAATTCGAATCCAACAGTAAACCCGGAGAGCCCGGAATAGGCTGCCCATCAAGTTGCACAACGCCTTCTTTAACCGGAGTTGATCCCACGCTACCTTGCGTGGTCGGCGTCGTTGCTGATGTGGTGGTAGGAGCTCCCGCAGTTTGCTCAGGCTTAGACCCGCTCTGCTGCCCTTCTTTGACACTGTCCTTAATGATCTTCTTAAGACTAAATCCAGACGACTGGGCGCTGGCGTGAACAGGTAACGCAACGAGACTTGCTAAAAAAAGTGAGGCTATAATTTTCATGAGTGGGTTCAAGTAGATTATAAAAAATTTCGACAGACGCTAAAGTGCTTGCACCTTATCCAAAGGATTTTTGAGCCGAATGCGTAGGGGCATTGTATGAGAAATTATCTAATATACCAATTCATTTTAACAAAATGTGAAATCGAATCCCTATTTTTCACCAATGTCGATAGATAGGAAATACTTAGACGGAATTGAAAGCATCTTTAAAAAAACGTAGCGCACGGAAATCCGCATTGCCAGAGTTCTCAAGATGTCGCGATGAAAATTTAATCCAAGAGAAAATATCGGAGCCATAAACTCAAGACGGATAATTTGCACTAAAAATCGACACAAGCGAGCTGATTGCTTGGTTGACCAGGCTAGATCCAAAGACTATTATCTGGCAAGAACATTTTTCTTTTTTATCTTCATTTTAGTTCATGAAAAAATTTTACTGCTTGCTCTCGCTCCTGTCGGCACTTATTCTTCTTAGCGCATGCGGAGGTGGTGGATCAGCACCAGCAAATACCGCTGCCTCATCGGGTGGCATCGCCGTTTCGCCTGCAAAAACCTGCTCGACCAACGGAAAGACTTACACCGCGATTGAAAGCGAGCTGTCAGACGCGAATGCTGGCATCACCGATCTAACCGCCACATTGAACCTTGAATCCAAGTTGGGTCTTGGTTACGTCGTGTATGGCAATGGCGTTTATCTCAACTCGTCGATAAGCCGGCTGAGCAATGACGGAACCAACTGGATTCAACGATTGCAACTGCGCGCGTCTGGCACACCAATCAAAGCAGAGCAACTGAGCTTTATGAATGACCAGTTTTGGGCGATCGCCAATGGTAAACTCATTGCAAGCAAGAATGGAAAGCAATGGCGACAGTTAGATTTACCGCTAAACATTCGCAAGATAGTCTTTAAAGCGTCGCGCTATATCGCTTACGCCGAGGCCACCAATGGAACCAGCAAGTCCTTTTACATCATCACCAGTAGCGATGGAATAAATTGGACAACACGTTGCGATCTTGAATTAGATGAAAGTGAATTGCCCTTCACACTCGCCTGGGATACAGGTACCAGTCATCTCAGCATTCAAGGGAATCGCATTTTCACCACAGGACTCCCAATCAAAGGTGGTGACTTTAGCAGCGACGATGGGATTACTTGGGTACAGTCCGTTATTTTAGGATCGGACAGCCGTATAAAGAATCTGAACGCATCCTTAGTCGTCGGTTCCGACACTGGATACGTCGCGGTTGAAAACTATACAAATGTCCGTACAACCACGGGTCAAACAAATCTCAATGTCAACTGTGTCTTCATATTCACGCAAAATTGTCATCTCGCATTTTATTCGCGCGATGGTCGCCAATGGTCACCGATCTCGCTCGACCTCACCGGTTATGTTTATGATGGTCAATTCCAAAATTCGCAATTCTTATTGCTCGGCTACGATCAGCTAAGATTAAGTAAAGACGGCATACTATGGAACAAATCGGCACTACAAACCATTAATCCCAGAATTTTCTCTATCGCCAGTTTCAAAGGCATTTGGCTAGCAGTGAGCTATGATGGCATCTTCCGCAGCCAAGATGGCGTAGACTGGAAACGCATTCCAGAAACAACGGCATCAACACAAATCAGCGTCGCGAATAATCAACTATTCCTCTATGAGCAAAAATTTGATTTCCTGTGATGCTGAGAATTTTGTGTAAGTATTCCGCGAGAATTAGTCAGATCACACGGCTGATCACCGCGCGCTGCCAATAACATTTAGCTTGCATCATTGGGATGTCAGTATTTAGCTTATGGACTCGAAACCTTGAGCTAAATGCGTACAAAAAGTGATAAGCGATTAATTGGTAGACTGTGAGCTGGGCGCAACCCACGCCGCCAGAATTTTTCAATGTGCATTCTTGGATTAGAGCCCTTGCACTTTGAAGCAAGTTCCTGGGTAAGCTATCATCGAAAAATCCATCCTAGGTCGAGTACCGACCACGATGCGCCCAACCCGCCGATGAAGGAAACCCTATGAGCTTGCCGCACAAAATTTTACGCAAACCCTTCTTCGGGCGTTTTGAAGTGCCATGGGTTTGGCCAAATAATAGTGAGCAATCAAAATGGGAACGCGTCAACTTTCAAAGTGGCAACGGTGCGCAGCTACAAGGTTTGTGGGGTGCAGCGGAAAGCGAAACAGGCGTTGCGGGCAACGCAAAAGCCACCCTCGTACTTGCCCATCCCATGGGCAAAGCAGCAAAAGGATTTTGGTTGCGCTATGGTCACGCAGATCTATTTCGCCAAGCGGGTTTTAACGTGCTGGTGTTTGATGCAAACGGCTTCGGCGAGAGCCAAGGCAAATCCTTCGACTATCCCGCCGACATACTCGCGGCAGGCATCTGGGCGCAGCGACGTCACCCACACTTACCAGTCGGGCTCATAGGCGCATCATTCGGCGCAGCTTGGGGTCTGTGCTCATTAGCACGAGAAGGTAGCCCTTACCAAGCAGCGGTGTTAGAAGCCGCCTTCCCTACTCTTCCCGATTTTTGGAAACACTACCCAGTCGCCAACGCGGCAATCCGCATGTCGCAAGTGGTCTGGCCATCCTTAGAAAGAAACCTCAGGCCAGAGCGCCAAGCTGCATTGGTCAAAGGTAATCCCTCGGTGTTACTGATACACGGCGACGCTGATATTTATACGCCACCGCATTTCGGCGAACGCTTACAACGGGCATTCGGTGATGCGGCAAAAACGGAGCTGATGATCTTGCCGGGTGTTGATCATACCTTTGCTTATCGGGATGCTGCGGATGCTTATAGTGCGCGGGTGATTCCGTTTCTGAATGAGGCTTTTCGGTGAGCGTAGGCCAAATTTGTAGGGCGGGTGCAACCCGCGCCGCCAGAATTTTCAGAATGCCGCAATGGTGATTTGATTCTTGAACAAATATTTGAACGATAAATCGTTATGATTGATTTACAGCGCGGGTTGCACCCGCCCTACAATTTATTAATTCTCATCGTGTTTGAGGACAATGGCATCAGAGCCTTCACCACCCCAATTCGAAGGATAAACACCGTCATTGACCAAACGATGAAACGAAGACCAAGGCCATTCATTCACGGTCTTCGCCAATCCATGTTTGACGGGATTGAAATGCAAATAATCCATATGCGCCGCAAAGTCATCATCGTCGCGGATGATATGCTCCCAGAATCGCTGTTGCCAGATGGTGCCTTGCTGTTTTTGTGCACGTCGTTCGGTTTGAAATTCTTCACGAAAATAGTTCGCACCAACCGCCACCGTGACTTCGCGTTTGATCAAACGCCAACGCGTCGAGAAATCCGCATCGCCTTCCGGCAGAGTCCAAATGCAATGCAAATGATCAGGGAGTAAAACCCATGCATCAATCTCAAAAGGATTTGATGCCCGCACCTTCACGATTGCGGCACGCAGAGCATCTCGTATATCCGCATTCGTCAATATAGGTTGCCGACGCTCGGTCACCACCGTAAAGAAATACGTGGCTCCTTTGATGTTAGCGCGGCGATAGCGGGACATAGATAAGTGTACAATCGATTGAAAACAGCAAGCGTATCACGAAGCAATCGAGTCGAAAACAACGACGAACCCCGGAGGGCGGGTGCAACCCGCGCCGCCAGAATTTTCAATATGCCGTAATGGTGAATTGAAACGTGAAAGAATATTTGAACGATAAATCGTTAGTGTCAGTTTACAGCGCGGGTTGCACCCGCCCTACAAATTGTTTACCTAACTCTTTCCGATTCGTTCAGCTTCTTCAGTCCCGAGATTTCAAGGTAATCCAATGCATTCTCGTCATCTACATCGATTAAATATTCTTGACCTTCTTTCCGCACTACTCGCATAGCACGAAAACGATCTTTCATCATACCCGCTTCAGTTTTCGGATTGAAACGAATATGATCCTCAGTTTTGACAAACTCACCTTCTGCCCTGCCATATTCCCCTAAACACCCGTCCCAAGTAGTACGATATTTTTTACCGAAAAACTCTATCTTCAAATTAACTCCTAAGCCATCACCGCCAACCCACACCTCTGTGAATCGTTCCTGTTGCTGAACAGAATCCAAAGCAACAAATGTCGAACCAATTAAGACACTCGAAACTATGATCGCGACCAGCGAAGAGATAACAAAAACGATGATACGGTTTTCCATGATCTAACAATTTCAATCAATTCGTTTGGTTAGAGAAAAATGCGTGCACTTTAGTTTCATCGCGATATTAGCATACTAGGGTATTCAATTTAAGGAATTGCCGATCCTGTAGGGCGAGGGTGCAACCCGCGCCGTCAGAGTTTTAATAATGTCGCGATGGTGATTTGATGCTTGAAAGAATTTTTGAACGATAAATCGTTATGATTGATTTACAGCGCGGGTTGCACCCGCCCTACATGAGACACCCAAAATCTTGGCATGCCAAGAAATTCAATTCGCGGGATGCAGTACAAGGCGCGCGACGGAGCAATATGTCGATATTGCGAGTAAGTGCAACGCAGTAATGCGCCCGCCAATTGGATTTATTGGTGTGCCAAAAACTACATATTCCTACGGTACTGCCCACCCACTTCAAACAACGCAGTCGTAATCTGCCCCAAAGAACAAACCCGCGCCGCCTCCATCAACTTCGCAAACACGTTTTCGTTGTTAATCGCCGCTTGCTGCAATGCTGCGAGTGCTTGTGGTGCGACGTCCGCATGGCGTGTATGGAAGTCGGCCAAGCGCGTTAACTGCGATTGCTTCTCTTCGTCGGTGGAGCGCGCTAATTCTATCTTCTGTGGTGCTTCGCCTCCTTTCGGGTTGCGGAAGGTATTGACGCCGATGATAGGTAAAGTGCCGTCGTGTTTCAGGTGTTCGTAGTGCATGGATTCTTCTTGGATCTTGCCGCGTTGGTAGCCGGTTTCCATCGCGCCCAAGACACCGCCGCGTTCTGCTATGCGCTCGAATTCTTGCATCACCGCTTCTTCGACCAAGTCAGTCAATTCTTCGATGATGAAGCTACCTTGGATAGGATTTTCGTTTTTTGCTAAGCCCCATTCGCGGTTGATGATCAACTGAATTGCGAGAGCACGACGTACGGATTCGTCGGTTGGTGTGGTGATCGCTTCGTCGTACGCATTGGTGTGCAAGCTATTACAGTTGTCGTAGATCGCGATCAAGGCTTGTAGCGTGGTGCGGATATCGTTGAAGTCGATTTCTTGCGCGTGCAAGCTACGGCCTGAAGTTTGGATATGGTATTTCAGCTTCTGGCTGCGATCGTTAGCGCCGTATTTATCGCGCATGGACACTGCCCAAATGCGACGTGCAACGCGACCCAAGACCGTGTACTCTGGGTCCATGCCGTTACTGAAGAAGAAGGACAGGTTCGCGGCAAAATCATCGATGTGCATACCGCGTGCGAGGTAGGCTTCAACGAAAGTGAAACCGTTCGACAAAGTGAATGCCAATTGAGAAATTGGGTTCGCACCCGCTTCAGCAATATGGTAGCCAGAGATCGACACAGAGTAGAAATTACGCACTTGGTGATGGACGAAATACTCTTGAATATCGCCCATGACTTTGAGTGAGAACTCAGTCGAGAAGATGCAGGTATTTTGACCTTGATCTTCTTTCAGAATATCGGCTTGCACGGTACCACGCACATTCATCAAGACCCATGCGCGGATTTTTGCTGCTTCGTCGGCGGTCGGCTCGCGCTTATTATCAGCACGGAATTTATCCATTTGCTGATCAATCGCGGTGTTCATGAAGAAGGCCAAGATCGTTGGCGCTGGGCCGTTAATCGTCATCGAGACTGAGGTCGCTGGATCGCAGAGATCGAAACCATCGTACAAGACTTTCATGTCTTCCAAGGTTGCGACGGAGACTCCAGAGTTACCAATTTTGCCGTAGATGTCTGGACGGATCGCTGGGTCTGCGCCGTACAAAGTGACGGAGTCAAACGCGGTCGAGAGACGCTTCGCATCCATGCCTTGGGAAACGAGTTTGAAGCGGCGATTCGTGCGGTATGGATCACCTTCACCAGCGAACATACGCGTTGGGTCTTCACCTTCACGCTTGAAGGCAAACACACCTGCCGTGAATGGGAAAGAACCTGGGACGCTTTCTAACATCAACCAGCGCAAGATTTCGCCGTGGTCTTCAAAGCGTGGCAATGCGACTTTACGGATCTTTGTGCCTGACAAAGTGCTGCTGATGAGTTGCGTGCGAATTTCTTTGTCGCGAATTTTTACTACGTATTCATCACCTGCATACGCCTTCTGCATGTCAGGCCACATGGTGACGAGTTTTTTGGATTCTGCGGTGAGGTTGTTGTCGCGTTCTGTAATTAAGTCATTTATGCTATCAAATGAGTCTGCGGTTTTACCAGCGACGGTCAACATCTGCTTAGTTGCTTGCAGCTGTTGACGTTCACGTGCGATGCCAACTTGTTTGTAAGTATGCTTGTGATAAGCACGGACGCTATCTGCGATTTCTGCCAAGTAGCGACTACGGGCTGGTGGCACGATGACGTTTTGCGCGCTGGAAGTTTTACTGCTTACTGGCGCGAGTTTGCTTGGTTTCGCTTTCAAACCACGCGCAACCAATTCAGGCAAGATGCCTTGATACAAAGCGGTCACGCCATCATCATTAAAACGCGAAGCTTGCGTGCCGTACACTGGCATTTCGTCTGGCTTTTTGGTCCACATTTCGCGATTGCGTTGGTATTGTTTCGCCACATCGCGTTGCGCGTCTTGTGCACCTTTGCGATCGAACTTATTAATCGCAACAAAATCCGCGAAATCGAGCATGTCGATTTTTTCTAATTGAGACGCTGCACCGAATTCTGGCGTCATCACGTACATGGACAAATCCACATGCGGCACAATCGCTGCATCGCCTTGGCCGATACCGGAAGTTTCGACAATGACCAAATCAAAACCTGTCACTTTGCAAGCAGCGATGACGTCTGGCAAAGCCTGAGAAATTTCAGAACCCGCTTCACGTGTTGCCAAAGAACGCATGAAAACTTTGACTTTGCCTTTCCATGGGTTGATCGCATTCATACGAATACGGTCACCGAGCAAAGCGCCGCCGGATTTACGACGTGATGGGTCGATGGAAATCAAAGCGATATTCAACTCATCATCTTGATCTAGGCGAATGCGACGAATCAATTCATCAGTTAAGGAAGATTTACCTGCACCGCCAGTGCCTGTGATACCGAAGGTGGGTGTCTTGATTGCCTTAGCTGATTCGATAATGGTCGCGCGCAAAGCTGCGTCCACTTTATCGTTTTCTAATGCGGTAATCAGTTGTGCGAGAGGACGATGTTTATCGGCAAGTTCACCTTGTTGCAACACATCTAAGCTTGCTGGAGCGAATGGTGAAAGATCGATGTCGCATGCTTTGATCATGGATAAAATCATACCGACCAAGCCCATGCGTTGACCATCTTCCGGACTGAAAATGCGTGTCACGCCATAAGCATGCAAATCCGCGATTTCTTCTGGCACGATCACACCGCCACCGCCACCGAATACTTTGATATGTTCACCGCCACGTTGCTTGAGCAGGTCGATCATGTATTTGAAATACTCGACGTGCCCACCTTGATAGCTGGAAATCGCGATACCTTGTGCGTCTTCTTGCAATGCCGCGGTGACGATTTCTTCTACTGAACGGTTATGTCCCAAGTGGATCACTTCTGCACCATTTGCCATCAAGATGCGACGCATGATATTGATCGAGGCGTCGTGGCCGTCGAACAGGGATGCTGCAGTCACGAAGCGGACTTTGTTGGTAGGTTTGTATTCGGTTAACTTCTCGGCGATGGATAGATCAGTCATTTTTATTCCTTAGATGCTTGTGGCATGGTTTGGGCGTCTTTTTTCGATGGTTTCGATTATATGACGTTTCGATTTACGTTTACGTTCACGTCACTTATTAATTGTGGTTTTGTGTTGGTTTTAACTCCCTTCTCCCGCGAGCGGGAGAAGGGTTAGGGAGTAAAAGCATGCTTTGACGGACGTTCAGATGCAGATAAAAGGAATGGAAGACTGTAGCAACCACTAACTTATCTACTTCAACTCTACAAGTCCTGAACCACCCTCACCCTAGCCCTCTCCCGCTTGCGGGAGAGGGGACTGGAAAATCAAGCTGCTTGCTGTTTACTAGGCGCGTTCATCAATGCCGCTTTTTCAACACGATAAGCTTGCATTGCCTTTTCCTTCACATGACCAAAGCCACGGATTTTCTCTGGCAAACTAGCAATCGCAACGATTTGATCGACATTATCAGTGTTGAGTTTAGTCAGCAAGGACAAGATCGTATCGCGATAATCAGTAATCAAAGCGCGTTCTTTTTGACGTTCTTCGGTGTAACCAAAGACGTCCAACTTCGTGCCACGCAAACCCTTCAGTTTCGCAAGTAACTTAAACGCTTGCCACATCCATGAGCCATATTGCGCTTTGATCAAATGGCCTTGACCATCTTTTTTGGAAAACAAAGGTGGTGCCAAATTGAATTTGATTGAGAAATCACCTTCAAATTGTTGTTTCAATTTTTCAGTGAATTCGCCGTTGGTGTACAAACGAGCGACTTCGTATTCGTCTTTGTAAGCCATCAATTTGTAGGCGTACTTTGCTACGGCCGTCGCTAACTTAATCCCGCCGATTTTTTCTTCGGCTGCGCGCACTTCGCTAACGAGTTCTTCGTATTGTGCAGCGTAAGCGGCATCTTGGTATTCGGTCAGAAAAGCGACGCGACGTTTGATGATGCTGTCTAAGCTTTGCGGCATCTGGATTACGACAGGTTGACCTGGGATCGCGATTTTTTCTACGCGCGCCAGATCGACTGCGGCTCTACGACCCCACAAGAAGGCTTTTTTATTAGCGTCGATCGCCACGCCGTTCAATTCAATGGCGCGCAACAATGCTGCCTCAGATAAAGGAATCGCGCCTTTTTGGAAGGCAAAACCTAGGATGAACAAATTGGTGGCTATGGAATCGCCCATCAAAGCAGTCGCGAGTTTCGTCGCGTTGACGAAATCGACATTACCGCCAACCGAATCAGAGATCAAACGTTCAGTCGACTCTAATGGAAATTGCCAATCCGGATTTTTGGCGAATGGCCCAGTCGGTTGCTCATGCGTATTGATCACAGCACGTGTACGACCTGCGCGCATTTTGGAGATCGCATCATGTTGGCCTGCCGTCAAAATATCGCAGCCCAAAATCAAATCAGCTTCACCTGTTGGAATACGTTGCGCGCGTAGCTTACTGACCTTTTCGACGATACGAATATGCGATGTCACCGAACCGTTCTTCTGCGACATGCCTGTCATATCCAATACCGAAGCAACCTTGCCTTCGAGATGCGCTGCCATGCCGAGCAAAGCACCCACTGTAATCACACCAGTGCCACCGATACCATTCAACAAAATATTGTAGGAAGTATCGCAACTAGGCAGAACTGGCAGAGGCAAATCGCCGAAATCATCTGTTTTCGCTACGCCCGTTTTTGACTTCACTAACTTGCCGCCTTCTACCGTGACGAAACTTGGGCAGAATCCTTTGACGCAGGAATAATCTTTGTTGCAGGAAGACTGATCGATCGCACGCTTGCGACCAAATTCTGTCTCCACTGGCATGATGGAAGTGCAGTTCGATTGCACGCCGCAATCACCACAACCTTCGCACACCGCTTCGTTGATAAACATGCGCTGGTTAGGGTCAGGGAATTGACCTTTTTTACGACGGCGACGTTTTTCGGCTGCGCAGGTTTGATCGTAAATTAAAACACTCGCACCTTCGATTTCACGCAGCTCACGTTGTACCGCATCCATGTCTTTGCGGTCGTGCAAAGTGATGATCGCGGGTAAGCCGCTACGATCTGTGTAACGTGTTAAATCTTCGGTCACCAAGGCGATACGTTTCACGCCTTCAGCTGCCATTTGTTGCGCCATCATTTGCACACTAATCGTGCCGTCGACAGGCTGACCGCCTGTCATCGCGACTGCATCGTTATACAAAATCTTGTAGGTGATATTCACCTTCGCGGCTACTGCTGCGCGGATTGCCAAATAGCCCGAATGGAAGTAAGTACCGTCACCGAGATTTTGGAACACGTGTGGCAAAGTCGAGAAGGCCGATTGACCTATCCATGGCGCGCCTTCGCCGCCCATGTGGGTAGTCAATTTATTGAACTCAGGATAAATCGCTGTCGCCATCACGTGGCATCCGATACCCGCTAAAGCCAAACTACCTTCCGGCACTTTAGTCGACGTATTATGTGGGCAACCTGAGCAATAGTAAGCAGGACGTGCAGGCGTGTTGACCTGTTTATTCAACACTTCGTCTTTGGCTTCGAGGAAAGCCAAACGTGCTTTGATCAAATCGCTAGTGTGGAAGCGTGCGATACGCGCGGAGATCACGCGTGCGATTTGCGAGACGGAGAAATCAGCTTTCGACGTCAACAGCCATTCGCCGCGTGGTGCAACCCATTCACCTTTTTCGTCGAACTTACCGATCACACGTGGACGCACATCGTCGCGCCAGTTGTAGAGTTGCTCTTTGAGTTGGTACTCGACCATTTGACGTTTTTCTTCGACCACCAAGATCTCATCCAAGCCTTGCGCAAATTCACGTACGCCATCCGGTTCCAATGGCCAAGGCATCGATACTTTGTACAAACGGATACCGATATCGCCCGCCATTTGTTCGTCGATGCCGAGATTCTCAAACGCTTCTAAGACGTCGAGATAAGACTTGCCTGAAGCGACAATACCGAGCTTGGCATGTGGGCTATCAATCGTCACATGATTAAGTTTATTCGCACGCGCATAGGCCAAGGCTGCATAGATTTTATAGTCTTGCATCAAGGCTTCTTGCTTCCGCGCTTGTATGCCCAGCGTATCGAGCGACAGGCGAGTATTGAGACCACCTTCTGGCATCACGAAATCTTCTGGGATCGTGATTTTCAATCGGAATGGATCGGCATCGACAGAGGAAGTCGATTCAACGGTATCTGCCAAGGCTTTGAAGCCCACCGCACAACCAGAGAAGCGCGACATCGCCCAGGCATGCAAACCCAAGTCTAAGTATTCCTGCACATTGGCTGGATACAGCATAGGAATCATGCAGGCGGAAAAGATGTGGTCTGACTGATGTGGCAGCGTCGATGAGTATGCACCATGGTCATCACCCGCCACCAAGATCACGCCACCGTGTTTCGAGGTACCAGCATGGTTCATGTGTTTGAAGACGTCGGCACTGCGATCTACGCCTGGGCCTTTACCGTACCACAAACCGAACACGCCATCGTATTTAGCGGGGCCGATCAGGTCGACGGTTTGCGTGCCCCATACCGCAGTGGCGGCGAGGTCTTCATTCACGCCTGGCACGAACTTCACATGATGTTGTTCTAAGAGTTTTTTGGTTTTCCACAAAGTTTCATCCAAACCTCCGAGCGGTGAACCGCGATATCCTGAGATGAAACCAGCCGTATTCAGGCCAGCGGCGAGATCACGCTGTCTTTGTATCATCGGCAAGCGCACTAATGCCTGAATGCCTGATAGGAAAATCGTGCCAGTGTTGGATGTGTATTTGTCGTCGAGCGTGACGGGAGCCAAATGCGGCGCTGAATTGGTGACGACGGAGGATGTTGCTGAATTTGTTTCAGATGCTGAGGCGGACGAAAGCGAAGACGCTTCCACCAGACCAGCAGATTTCATTGCTGTGTCGGATGACATGTAGAGCTCCAAAAAATTTGTGATTTTTGTGTGCAAAGAACTTGGGCTGCGTCCGGTAAGACACAAGTCTGTTCTGAGCTTATGGGAAGGTAATCGCCATAAGTTCTAGTTGCATCGGCTGAGATGGCAGCCATTTTAATTCAATTCAGGCCTGATACCCAAGAAAAAGCCCGGCAATTCCGGCGTTTTTTTGGAAAAAGTTTCTTAAAACCTAATTATCCGCGCCGCGACTCGAGCGACTGGCGATTGAGAATCAGGTTTTAATACTTCTACTTAGTTTCAACTTGGTATCAGGCAAATCTGAATCGGAGACATCAAAGAAAGCTTTCGAAATTCTGGGATGGAGACCACTCCCATTCGCTGCAGCGCTTTCTCGACTTCCTTTGAAATCTGCTGTGTTCACAGTGTAGTGCGAACGTGTTCGTTTGAAAAATACGGAATAAAAATAGGGCTATAGGAAAAAATGATACGTCATGAGAAGAAATAATTCTTTAGAAAAAGAGTCCATTTAAACACCCAGCACAGGCGCTATGTATGATTTAACAAATATTAGGTACCACTATCCTAAACTTAGCAATATCTGTTCACGATATTGACGACTGCAAGGGACAAGCGCACCACTTCGCAATTTAAAATCGCCATCGCCTTTACCGCCAAAGCGATTTTCAAAACCGACAATCTGATCGCGGCGAACCAAGTAACTCCGATGACAGCGAGCATATGCATGGCCCAAGCGTTGCAAGGTCATGAGCAATGTTTGACGCAACATATGGGAATTTTCAGACGCGTGCAGCAAAACATAATTATCCGCTGCTTCCACCCAATGAATATCTGGAACAGGCAGCACTATCACACGCCCTCGCTCTTGAATAATCATAGGTGCGGCTTCACTCAAAGTGTTTGCTTTCGCGTTTTGAGCAGCCAAAGACTTGTTAATCTTGTATAAGGCGCGTAAGAAGCGCTCCTCATCGTAAGGCTTAAGCAAATAATCGATCGCGTTCGCATCAAAAGCTTGCAAGGCAAATTGATCGTATGCCGTGACAAATACGATGAGCGGCGCAGGTTCAGATAATTGTTGCGCCACGCTCAGCCCGTTCATTTCTGGCATGTGCATATCTAAAAAAACGACATCGAATGATGCTTGCGCCAAAAGCTTTAAGGCTTCTAGGCCGTCTCTTGCTTCTGCAATGTGTTCGACTTTTGCATGTTCGGTGATCAGGCGGCGTAATTTATCACGCGCTGGACGCTCATCATCCACAATCAAAATACGTAGGTCGTGCGTCATGCGATCAACGCCGAATTAGCGCTGTCTTGAAGCGCAATACGAATTTCAGATCGTACGCCAGCAGGAAGGCTTTGCGTGATCTGAAAACTGGCATGCCCACCATACATCACAGTAAGTCGTTGACGCAGATTGTTCAAACCGATACCAGACGGATTCTGCCCCAGGTTCCCCATATTGTCTTCAACAATCAAACTGAGAATATTTTCATTCGAGCTAGTTCGTATAACAATATGTGTCTTCGCCGAACGTTTTTCTACTGTGTGTTTAAATGTATTTTCTAACAGCACCTGCAAACACATCGTTGGTACTTTGCATGTCAAACTGCGTGGGTCAATTTGCCACTCTATGCTGACTCTATCGACAAAACGTAATTGCATCAATTCGGCAAAGGCACGCAGCAATTCTAACTCGCGCGCGAAAGTAGTTTCTGTTTGCTCACCCAAATCTAAAGTATGGCGTAATAGTTCAGCCAGGCGCGTGATTGCCGTGTCGGCCGCCTTTAGATCAGAGTACATCAATGAAGAAATCGTATTTAACGCATTGAATAAAAAATGTGGTTGAATTTGTTGGCTCAATCTTTGTATATGTGCCTGCTGCAAAAGTCGCGTAGCGCGTTCTGCGTTCGCTTTCTCTTCTACCAAGAACATATACGATTGCACACCAAAAACTACGACATAGAATAAGCCGAAAAATATTGATAACTTGATCGATTCGTAAACAATCACTTCTAACCAAGGGTCATGCGAATAGGTGTCGCCTATCAACGCGTACAAGCCATGGCGTATAGAAAAAGTGACGCAAACAAAACTAATACAAACGAGAGGAAGATAGGTTAGCAGACGAAAAAACCAGCGGCGTGGTGTTTGCAGCAAAGATTTGTTAGTTAGCAGTGGCCATTGAAGATAAAAAATAATCGTGCCAACCAAGGCAGAAGAGCTTTCCCAAAGCACTGGCTCCCAAAGATGTTTCCCGCCAGCACGCTGGTAATCTTGAACTGCAACTGCCACCATCAATGCCCAAAATAGAACCGTGCCCCCGAACGCACTTTTTTTGTCTACACTTAGCTGGTCTGAAGTTTTCATTAAACTAAATTTTTAGTGCCCCGCCATTTGCCGCTGAGGCTGAGATCACGGCTAAGATCAAGCACCAATTTTTCCACTGCCATCGCAGCATTGGTTAAGGGAATATTCTTCGACGAACACAATACCACTTTGCGCGATAGCGTGACGTCGTTAATTGGGCTGGCGCGCATTTCACCTCGCTCGATTTCGGCAAGCAATGGTGACATCGGTAAAATAGTCGCTCCCATATCGGCAAGAAGGGCAGATTTTAAAATCGCAATCGAAGTAATGTCGATCACGTGTTCGGTTCTTAATCCATGGTCACGCACAACTTGTTCGATTCTTGGTCGCACGCCGTGCTGTATACTGGGCAGAATCAAGGGAACTTGTAACGCTTTTTTAAGCGTGATGGATTTACGTTTGCAAGCAAATTGAGAATCGGTACGGGTGATGTACATCATCTCTTCTTCCACCAAGGGTTTGGTGGTGAATTTACCCAATTGTCCATCATCAAACAAGACCGCCAAATTCAAGCGCCCCGATGCCAACTGTTCCGTCAAATTGCCGGTCAATTCTTCTGTGAGTTGAAATACGATATCGGGAAAAGCAGCTCTAACTGCGGTCAACAACGGGAATGCTAAAGCGCCAGATGCGCTTTGTGGAATGCCTAGTGCGACTGTGCCACTAGGTTTGTCGGTGGTTTGATTGACAGCCGATTTGGCATCTGCCACTTGCTTCAGAATCGCTAAGGCATGTTCATAGAATATTCGACCGGCATCGGTCGCTTGCATGCCTTGGGCGGAACGATGCAAGAGACTGGTTCCCAGTTCCTCTTCAAGCTGTTGAATTTGTTGGGTCAATGCCGGCTGTACGATATGCAGAACCCGCGCCGCACGGGAGAGTGACCCATGATCAACGATGGCGACGAAGTAGCGTAGTTGACGTAATTCCATAGGTAGTCACAGTGCGTCTTGAGAAATTTCTATGTCAGCACTTTAGGATGCGGGAGCGTTTAGAAAAATTCTACGCTGTCTTGCGAATGCTCTATATGCAGTGCACCTGACTGTACCAGATCTTCGTATTGACAGACCCGATTGCGCCCATTACTTTTTGCATAATACAGCGCCTGATCTGCGCGTCCTATAGTACCTACCGCAGGCTCGAAAGGATCGATGTGGGCAAACCCAATACTAATAGTGACTGTTCCGACTTGAGGGAAAGGATAACGCGCGACGTTCTCACGGAAGCGCTCAAAAATCATATGCGCATCTTCTTTGTTAGTCGAACGCAATAAAATAACGAATTCTTCGCCACCAAAACGGAATAACTTATCGCTAGGTCGGAATGAGGATCTCATCAAATTGGCGACCAAGATCAAAACTTCATCACCGTACAAATGTCCAAATTGGTCATTGACCCGTTTAAAATGATCGATATCCAAAACCGCCAGCCAATGTTGTTTTTCGCTGTTACTATCACGCCGTTCGACTTCGACTTGGGTAGCATTGTCGTGCAACTGCTTTTGCAGACCAGTTCGTATGATCTTTGAAAAGTTATCATCGAAAGTTTTACGATTAAGCAATCCTGTGAGTGAATCGCGCTCGCTGTAATCCAATAAATTTTGAAAATTGCGGTACACGACCAAAATACCACTCATGACTTCTTTGGTGTTTTCGGTATAGGCAGCTGGATTATAAATCTCAAGGCAAACGTTGACTTTGTCATTCATCCAAATTGGCAGCCAGATAGTTCGGTTGCCCTTGTCATCAATATCTTCAATGACACTACTGTGCTGCGCCAAGCCTGCGACTAATTTTGGAAGCTGCTCAATTGGTATTTCAGGAATTAAGTGTTCTAGATGCTCTTCACTAGCCTCTAATTTTCCTTCAGCAATCGTAATCTGTGCTTTAACGAAAGCACGCCCGCCGACATGAACCATATCTAAAACTCTGGCACGCGAAGCATTCGTAAGTTCGCTGAGCGCTGAAATTACGGAGATATTGAGCAAATCATGGTCACGATGACCAGTAATTTCCATCAAATGTTTAATTATTGATTCCATAAAGACGATCTAAGGAACTGCTTTCTATGAACAGATTACTATAAAAATACAGCTGAAAATTCTCATTTCACACTGCTCACACCATCATTTTGGCAACAAGAAATCAACGCAATTATCAACACGCCAACATGCATAAATCCGGGGCAAGGGCTTAGCTTTAATAAAAATACAATTACGAACTATACCATTAATTTGCTTTAAAATTAACTATCTCTTTATTTCATATAATCATCTTAACTTTAACTGCTGATCGATAGCAAGGCTTTACGCTATTGACACGCCTCAATTTTTGCAGATTGTTGCACCACCACTCAGACATAAATTTTTAACTATATTTTGTGGAAATTTCGTGTGAAAACTAGCTAGACTTATCAATAATCGAATGAAAGCGAATCATCAATGATCTTAACAACCGCTGTGCCAAAGTGAATTGCAATCTAATCTCTCAAGCTTCTTCTCAGCTTTTTTCTCAGCTTTTTTCCAAATCTGGCTGCCTGTTGCCAAGCGCATGAGGTATCCTAACGACTTCGCATTTTCCCTCTAAAAGAATCCCAATAATGGCAAATTACGTCTACACCATGAACCGGGTCGGCAAGATCGTCCCACCTAAGCGTCAAATTTTGAAAGATATCTCCCTCTCCTTTTTCCCTGGTGCCAAGATTGGCGTATTGGGTCTAAATGGTTCAGGTAAGTCTTCCTTATTGAAAATCATGGCGGGTATCGATAAAGATATTCAGGGTGAAGCCGTGCCTATGCCGAATTTAAACATCGGATATTTACCGCAAGAACCACAACTTGATCCAGAACAAACGGTGCGCGAAGCGGTTGAAGGCGCACTTGGTGAGGTATTTGAAGCCAAGGCGAAACTCGAATTAGTGTATGCAGCATATGCCGAAGAGAACGCTGACTTTGACGCACTGGCAAATGAACAAGCCCGCTTAGAAGCGATCATCTCCACCTCTGCCGGTGACAACGTCGAGCTGCAATTAGAAATGGCCGCCGACGCTTTGCGCTTACCTCCTTGGGATGCAAAGATAGCAGTCTTGTCCGGTGGTGAAAAACGCCGTGTTGCTCTTTGCCGTTTGCTTTTGTCGAAGCCAGATATGCTTTTGCTTGACGAACCAACCAACCATTTGGATGCGGAATCAGTCGATTGGCTTGAGCAATTCTTATTGCGTTTCCCTGGTACCGTCGTCGCGATTACGCATGATCGCTATTTCTTGGACAATGCTGCCGAATGGATTTTGGAACTGGATCGCGGTGCTGGTATTCCATGGAAAGGTAATTACTCGTCTTGGCTAGATCAAAAACAAGCCCGCTTGAAGCAAGAAGAAGCCACTGAATCTGCACGTCAACGCGCCTTGCAAAAAGAATTGGAATGGTCACGCCAAAATCCTAAGGCACGTCAAGCGAAGAGCAAAGCACGTCTGGCACGCTTCAATGAAATGAGTGAGCACGAATACCAGAAACGCAATGAAACCCAGGAAATTTTCATTCCCGTGGCAGAGCGTTTAGGTAATGAAGTGATCGAATTCAAAAACGTCAGTAAATCATTTGGCGATCGCCTCTTAATTGACAATCTCAGCTTCAAGATTCCGCCAGGCGCAATCGTCGGTATCATCGGACCGAACGGCGCGGGTAAGTCCACCTTGTTCAAAATGATCAAAGGCATAGAACAACCCGATAGTGGCGAAGTGGCACTCGGTCAAACTGCAAAAATCTCACTGGTCGATCAATCACGCGAAGATCTCGGCAATACCAAAACCGTGTTTGAAGATGTCGCGAACGGTGCAGACATTTTGACAGTCGGTCGTTTCGAAATGCCTTCACGCGCTTACCTTGGTCGCTTCAATTTTAAAGGCGGCGATCAACAAAAAATCGTCGGCAATTTATCGGGTGGTGAACGCGGTCGTTTGCATCTGGCAAAAACTTTACTACAAGGCGGCAATGTCTTACTGCTCGATGAACCATCAAATGATTTGGACGTAGAAACTTTGCGCGCATTGGAAGATGCCTTGTTGGAATTCGCAGGCAGCGTCATGGTAATCTCGCATGATCGCTGGTTCTTGGATCGCATTGCGACGCATATTCTAGCTTTTGAAGGCGATTCACAAGTAAGTTTCTTCGACGGTAACTATCAGGAATATGAAGCCGATAAGAAAAAACGTTTGGGTGAGGAAGGTGCTAAACCAAAGCGTATTCGCTACAAACCTTTAACCGTTTAACTGTTTAATTTTTTACTCTCAATCCAGTACCATCAAACTCAGGAGTTCGTCATGCGCAAGACTTTATCTACTTTCGTATTCGTATTCAGCGCGCTCCTGAGCTTGGCGTTCAGCGCAGGCATGGCACACGCAAATGAAAAAGCTAGCGCGTCGGCCGGCTCTGGTACGCCGACCGCACGTCTGGAGCCGTTCGTGGTCAATCTCGCCAGCTTTGATCGGTATTTACAAACTGCCGTTACTTTGCAGCTTGCGGCCGGCGAAGTTGCCGACAAAATCAAAGTGTATATGCCTATGGTGCGTCACGTTGTGATCATGACGCTAAGTAGCAAAGATTCTGCGGAGTTACAAAGCACTGAAGGTAAAAAAGTGTTGATTGATGAATTAAAAACAAAGATCAATCAAGTTCTCGAAGCTAAAAGCGATCACGGTGTCAACGACGTTTTTTTTGAAACCTTTGTCATTCAATAATCGCGCTCGAATTCGCTGATAAAGCATAGCTTATGCATCAACTTAAATCGGCAGTCCATGCCGAGATAGAAATAAAAAAGAGTCGTTTTCTTGGACAACTTTATCCAGTTTATTCGCGCAGTGAAGCGAAAGCATTGCTAAATCAAATCCGCGCCCAACATCCGAATGCAGTCCACGTTTGCTGGGCGCTACTCTGCGAAGGCGATTCTGGTCTAGACGACGACGGCGAACCCTCCGGCACTGCGGCCAAACCTATGTACAACGTCTTAGTTCATAAAGAACTCTTTAATGTGCTGGCCGTCGTGATTAGATACTGGGGTGGTACAAAATTAGGCGCTGGAGGTTTAACACGAGCTTATGGTCAGGCCATATCAGATGCATTTAAAAATGCAGAGTTAATTGCTATTGAGGTCTTAAGCGAAATTCAGTTAGTTTTTGAATTTGCCGACGAAGCCCCTTTACGTCGATTGTGTGAGAGCTATCTCGCCAACATTCTGGAGCTTGAGTATGGCGAAAGAGTAAGGCTAAAGATTAAACTTAAGGCGACCGAGCTTGAGCCTTTTTATCGGGACGCATTCAATTTGACCCGCGGCAAGCTAGAACGTCTGACGGCAGATTTATAAGAGCAAGGCCAATTGTGCACTGGCCAGTTCGGTTGGACTAGCCTTGAATCCAGTTTTAGCAAATCGCTGCCAACGACCAAGGACAAAGTTGGTCAATAAATTGGCGCGCATAGCAATTTCAGCCTCCGCCACCTGACCTTGCATGCCAGCCTGGCGTAAGGCCTGTTTGTAGGCTAACTCAACTCTATCCATGAATTGATTCATGCGTGCTTGCAATCGTTCATCTTCATTCATCAACGCATCGCCAATCAACACCCGTGTCATCCCAGGATTACGCTCTGCAAAACTGAGTAGCATCAGACTAATACTGTGCGCTTGCTCTATGCCACCTTTGTGTTGTAGGCTAATTTGATTAATCAAGCCAAATACCGAACTTTCAATAAACTCAATCAGGCCTTCAAACATCTGTGCCTTGCTGGCGAAGTGTCGATACAAAGTCGCTTCTGACACATCAATCTTTGCAGCCAAGGCTGCAGTAGTGATTTTCTCGCCTTTAGGGTTTTCCAACATACCCGCTAAGGCTTGTAATATCTGGAGCTTACGCTCGCCGGGTTTCGTGATAGACATGGCTTGAAAGTATTGGGTGACGACTAAGAGATGTGCAACTGACGTAAACGTCGCGGCAATTCGAATACAGATTTTACTGTGATATCAGCGCTGGCAGAAATACTTTTCTGTTGCACGTGTTGACCATGCCCTGTGACCATTACAGTACGGATGCCAATTTGTTTGGCCGCGATGATATTTGCTACACTATCTTCTACCAAGATACATTGACTTGCTTGCCATCCGTGTTGAGCTAAAAGCTTGCGCAAGTAAGGCTTACTGGGTTTAGGATGGGATTTGCCATGGACGCGCATGTTTTCTATTGAGATATGCGCGACAAAATGTCTGTGTAAATTGAAGTGTCGGATAGCTTGTTGTGAATACTCTCGCGGGGCATTGGTGAATAGAATTTTTTTGCCTGGTAGTCGAGCGAGTATTTTCGACAAACCTCGTTCTCTTCTGAGCAAGTCTGGTAGGTAATCGAATTTATGCGCTTCATGCAGGAAGTCTTTTTCATTTACGCCGTGGTGAATGACCATGCCTTTTAGCGTGGCACCGTAACGTTTTAGGTAGCTGATTCTTAGTTGGTTGACTGTTTCTGGGTCGGATGGATGGTTGGACTCTGCTAAGACTTGGGTCATATAGCGGGTCATGTTGTTGGCTATGCTGGGGAAGACTGCTGCGCTAGCGTTGTGTAGGGTGTTGTCTAGGTCGAATAGCCAGATGGTTTGTTTTAGATTCATATTTGACTTACTTAGCTACGTTGTCGAAGTCACTTAATAATCGTAAATCAAATTACTGACTTTTCTAATCTGATCGTCCTGTGGTCGGGGGTGGCCCGACAGCCACTCACTTTTCTTGCTTCGCCAAGAAAAGTAAGCAAAAGAAGGCGGCGCAGGTGCCACTGCACTTCGTGTTCCCAATTGTGCAGAACAAAAAATGGGAAAGCCTTGAAACTCGCCTTCGGCTCAGACAGCAAGGCTTTCTTTTTCGATTTTCTGTCCTGCACAATTGGCAGTGTCACATGCGATAAAATCGCCGATACAACGTTCAATCTCCTCGACGGGCATCAATAGCATCAATGCGGCATATTGTTGCCTGCTCGTGTCGAGCAACCCATTAAATTGCAGTAATCTCAATTGAGCTCCCGTCGATGATTTGCTCCTTCTCGATTCCACGAAGCAAATAAGCTTCATTTTCTAGAGGCTGAGAAGACCGTTGCAACAACCATTCTTTATGTGCATCTGCGATTAAGTGAGTACCATTTGGACTGGCGATTCTTGCTTTGAGCAATTTGCCAACTGGAAGATTCGTTATCTGCGAAACTACAACGACGGTTCCTCTATCGGTGATATGAAACTTCTCTGCGATTTGAAAGGGGCCAACGATCATTGAAATTTAACTCGGATTTAGAAAAATAGTCTTTGCCTAACGGGATAGACCACTAGCCAGAAATTTCATTATGGGGATGCAGTGCTAGGCGCTTCCCGGAGCAATACTAAAGTATTGCGAGGACAAGCAACAACGCAATGCGCCCCAGAATGAAATTTATGCTAGTGGGAACGAATCATCGTACCAAAAGCTTGTTCGGTCAGAATTTCTAACAACAGAGAATGCGGAATGCGGCCGTCGATGATGTGCACCGTGTTCACACCCGATTTTGCTGCGTCCAAAGCAGAAGAAATCTTTGGCAACATGCCGCCTGAAATTGTGCCGTCTGCGAACATTTCGTCGATTTCTCTGGCGGATAAGTCTGTAACCAAATTGCCTTGCTTGTCTAAGACGCCAGGTATGTTGGTCATCATGATCAGCTTTTCGGCTTTTAGGATTTCGGCGATTTTGCCAGCTACTAGGTCGGCGTTGATGTTGTAGGCTTGGCCGTCTTCGCCGAAACCGATAGGGGAAATAATTGGGATAAAAGCGTCGTCTTGCAGGGCTTTTACGACCGCTGGATTGATTGCGTCGATTTCGCCAACGAAACCGATGTCTAGAAATTCGCCTGGGTTTTCGCGGTCTGGCATTTTCATTTTTCGGGCGCGGATTAAGCCGCCGTCTTTGCCGGTTAAACCGACCGCTTGGCCGCCGTAGTGATTGATCAGCATGACGATGTCTTGTTGTACTTCACCGCCCAAGACCCATTCGACCACTTCCATGGTTTCTTCGTCTGTGATACGCATACCTTGAACGAAAGTACCTTGCTTGCCGACTTTTTTCAAAGCGTTGTCAATTTGAGGGCCGCCGCCGTGAACCACGACCGGGTTCATGCCGACTAATTTGAGTAAAATGACATCGCGGGCGAAGCCGTGTTTTAGGCGCTCTTCTGTCATCGCGTTGCCGCCGTATTTTACAACAATGGTTTTCCCGTGGAATTTACGAATATACGGCAAAGCCTCTGCTAAAATTTCTGCTTTAATTTCTGGTTCTACTCCCGCTAAGCGGTCAGATGTTTCGTGAGGGATGTTTGTCGTAATGCTCATATTAGGGGTATCCTATGAAGTATCGAGGTCTTAGCCTGAATTTTACAGGCAAAAGCGCTGCTCGTTAAAATCCATCAGGTATTTTTATTCATGTCCCACATCGCGGAATTACATCAACAATTAGAAGTCATGCGCCCAGCCTTGCAGCGCTTCGCCCTGCTGCAACTGAGAAATGCGGTGCACGCGGAAGATGCAGTGCAAGAAACCTTATTAGCCGTGCTGGAAAAACCAGATAATTTCAGCGGCAAATCCAGCCTGCGCACCTATGTGATTGGTATTTTGAAATTTAAAATTATCGATTTTCTGAGAGCGGGAAATCGTGAAGCGCAATTCGCTGATTTTGCTGGCGAAGATCAATCGGATGACGATATTGTTGATCATTTATTTAATGCTAACGGACACACGATAGAGCCTGCTAGTGCTTGGGGTGCGCCAGAAGCAAGCCTGCAACAGCAAGACTTTTTCAAAACTTTAGAAATCTGTCTGGAGAAATTACCGGCGCAAACTGCCCGTGTTTTTATGATGCGTGAATGGCTGGAATTATCAACTGAAGAAATTTGTAAGGATTTGGGTCTCAGTACGTCTAATCTCTGGGTTCTACTCTATCGTGCACGCTTGCGTTTGCGCGAATGCCTGGAATTGAACTGGTTTGCCCAAACAACCTCTTAAATAACCGAATGCACTTATGCTTTTTTTCTATACCTGTAAGCAGGCGCATCAGAAACTTTCAGAAGACTTAGATAGAAAGCTAAGTCTGGCAGAACGCACCCAATTGAAGATTCATCTGGGTATGTGCCGTTCTTGCACTAATTTTGGCACACAAATGCGCACCATCAGAATGGCCATGAAGCAAATGGCAGAGGGTAAGTCATCGGATCAAGATAAGCCTTAAGTTTTCACCTCTGAACTAACGTTGTCAAATTTACTTGAACCGTTAAAAGCACACTGACAAAAAACACAAGCGCCCCGATTCAGTTACCATAACAACTTATCGCATCATTTTTTGCATAATTTTTGCACGACCTCTTGCTCGAGTTTTTGCTTTTTTGGCGCTCGCGCCGACTGGACAAACAATGCCAACTGATTCCAAATTCCATGCTGTACCGACTATCCCTGTCTCACAACGCATACGCGAACGCATCGTCAAGGCGAAAGTACGCTATCACGCCAACGACAATATTGCTGATTTCATTGAGCCAGGGGAACTCGACCAATTGTTAGCCGAAGTTGAAGGCAAACTGCGCGAGGTGTTACAAAGCTTAGTCATAGACACCGCCAGCGACCACAATACTCTAGATACTGGACGGCGCGTCGCCAAAATGTATCTGAACGAAATTTTCAAAGGTCGCTATCTACCGATGCCCCCAGTGACGGAGTTTCCGAATGCGTCGCATCTGAATGAATTGATGATTATCGGTCCAATTACCGTACGCTCGGCATGCTCACATCATCTATGCCCTATCATTGGTAAGGTCTGGATAGGCGTAATGCCGAACGAACATTCGAACCTGATCGGCCTATCAAAATACGCCCGTATCGCTGACTGGATTATGAGTCGTCCTCAAATTCAGGAAGAAGCCGTAGTGCAACTCGCCGACACCTTGCAAGAAAAAATGCAGCCAGATGGTTTAGCGGTAGTCATGGAAGCCGACCACTTTTGTATGCATTGGCGTGGTGTGAAAGATATGGATTCGAAAATGATCAATAGCGTGATGCATGGTTCGTTCTTGAAAGACCCCAATTTGCGCCGCGAATTTTTGTCGCTGATTAAGAAGTAACGAGAGTTAGAGCTAGGACTTACGCAAAATTGCGCTAGCTAGGAGTGTCGCCGAAGACAGTACAATTGCTTGACCTGCCACTGCGAAGACAGGGGCGAGGCGGCTACAACGACGCTAGCGTCTGTTTTGCGTAAGTCCTAAGAACACCAACTGTGATAGGGAAAGCAACATGTTAGTTCGTCTTTTATACGCCAGTCGCGCCGTCGATGGCAATCTGAGTGATACCGTACAAAACATCATGCAACAATCGCGCGATCATAATCCGCAGCATGGGATTACTGGCATTCTCTGCCATAGCGATCAAGTATTCATGCAAGTTTTAGAAGGTGGCCGTGAAGCGATTAATGCCCTGTATAGCCATATTTTGCGCGACCCGCGCCATACCGATGTGATCTTATTGGACTATGAAGAAATCAGCCAACGTCGCTATGCCGGCTGGACTATGGGACAAGCGAATCTCGGCAAAATCAATCCGTCTATTTTGTTGAAATATTCCGCGCTACCTGAACTAAATCCTCATCGTATGTCAGGCAAAATGTCGCTCGCTTTGATAGAAGAGTTAATGGCGACTGCTGCTATTGTGGGGCGTGCTTAGCTGATCATACTTGATTGATCAAGGAAGTATCATGGTGCCGGTATGACTGCATAACTGGCACTCACGACTTCAGGCACTGGCGCATCAAGTGCAGCGCAAACGCAGCGCAATAAATCAGCACCATCACTACTCAATTTCTCTGCGCCCGCTTTGAGCATCAAGCGGATAACAAACGGCTTTGCCAGGGGCGCGAGCTGCTGAAATTTATCCAAAGCCTGTTTCACCTCAAAGAAATCTAAAGCCTCACGCGCAACGAACTGCGCTACCGTCAAACCTAAGTCCGGCATGCTATTTACCGATCGCATATACGCCTGCTGCGCACTCTCTGCGGTAAATTCTGTAGTCGCCATCAACGATACCAGCAAACCTGTTTCCGCCTTCAATTGCGCCAAATGACTATATTTCACGCCGACTTCACGCCCAGCATGTGGGCTGAGCCTGCGCTGCAAAACGGTTTGCAAAACAAATTCGGCTTGTGTCACGATTTGGTCGGCCGCGATCAGTCGCGCTGCTATGCCTAATAATTGTTGGCGCTGTACAGGATTCAAAAATTTTAATGCAGGCATCGCCAAATCGAGCACAGGTAGACGCATACTCGCCGACATGGTTTCTACCGCTTCGTGCAAGAGCGTTGCCAATGCACACTGCTGGGCAAGCGATTGCCGCAAAATACTAATTTGCGTTTGATACGCAGCGATATCTTTACGGTCAAGTAGCAAGGCGTACACCAAGGCACAAGCAGCGTCAGGATTACGCGCTGCTTGCACAATCTCAGCAGGAATTTGAACGGCAAGTGGCGCGACTGGTAAATTCTCGGCCGGCTCAGCGGCTGCACGATAACCAAATTCTGGATGAAAACCAATCGGTGAAATTTGCAATGGGGATGGCAAACCCGTTGGACTTGTATTGAAATTAGTGCTGTTGCTGCCACCTGCAAAACCCATAGCAACAGCATCTGAACCGGCGACCACTTCTTCTGCTATTTCACTAGCATCCAAATACCCGACCTTACGCCCATACAGCCTTTGCAAACGTGTTTCTATCGGCGGATGCGTTGCAAATAATCCTGACAATAAATTGGGTCGCGCCGCTCCCAAAAACATGTGTGATAACTGCTCCGCGTTGTGGTGATTAATTCGTGAGCCACATTTATTGTCGCGTGTTAGCCCACCAATCTTGCGCAGTGCGCCACCGATACCATCGGGATTACGTGTGAATTGCACAGCGCTCGCATCAGCCAAGAATTCACGTTGTCGGGACACTGCGGATTTAATCAAACGGCCAAAGAAAACACCGATGTAGCCGATCACAAATAGGGCGACACCAAATACAATAAAAATGAGCTGTAAAGGCGGCCCCTTCTCATCGCGACTGCGCGAGCCGCCCATGCGTGCGCCAATGTCGAGCAAAGTTTGACCAAAACTCGCCAGCATTTGTATCCCGAACAGGACACCAATCAACTTGACGTTCATACGCATATCGCCATTCAAGATATGGCTAAATTCATGCGCGATCACGCCTTGTAATTCATCGCGACTAAGTCGTGCCAAAGTGCCGCGAGTCACCGCCACAACTGCTTCATTTTGATGATAGCCCGCTGCGAAAGCATTGATCGCGTCTTCATCATCCATCACGTACACACGAGGGCACGCGATACCCGATGCGAGCGCCATTTCTTCCACAATATTGAGCAAGCGACGTTCTTGCAATTCACGCGAGTCTGGCGAGACCAAACGTCCACCCGCCATGCGCGCAACCGCATCGCCACCATCTTTCAAACGTGACATTTCAAACAGCGTACCGCCGCCGATAAACAGTAAGACTACGCCCGTGTTGGTCAGAAAGAAGAAGCGCGGATATAGATGCACACTAGCTAGTGGCTGCCCCTTCATCCAAATCCAAAGCAGCGCAAGCATAAAATTCACTGCCAGAACGATCGCGATAACCGCCAGCGCAAATAAGAATAATAATTTCTTACTCTCTTTATGCGCCTGGGCTTGATGTTCGAAAAAATTCATAGGCCTTGGTTAGCGTGCGAGGTCAACGTACGAAGTCCATCTGATTTAAAACGAGACCTTGACGGCTTTACGCTCTTCAGGCGCTTCGGTCGCTTGCAATAACTCGCCCGTTTTAAAGCCGAACATACCCGCAAAAATATTGCCGGGAAATTGTTCGCAGGCGGTGTTGTATTGCATAACGCTGTCGTTATAGGCTTGACGCGCAAATGAGATTTTGTTTTCTGTGCTGGTCAACTCTTCCGTCAACTGCAGCATGTTTTCGTTGGCTTTGAGGTCAGGATAAGCTTCCGACAAGGCGAACATTTTCCCCAAAGACGATGCCAGTGCACCTTCGGCATTCGACAACTGATGTACTGCTGCGGCGTTGGCTGGATCCACTGCAACCTGTGCGTTCGCGGTCACAGCTTGATTGCGTGCCGCGATCACTGCTTCCAGCGTTTCACGTTCGTGCTTCATATAGCCTTTTGCGACTTCCACCAAATTGGGGATCAAGTCGTAACGGCGTTTTAATTGCACATCGATTTGCGCGAAGCCATTTTTAAAGCGATTACGGAAGCTGACTAAATTATTGTAAGTACTGATCGCCCAAAAAACGAGGGCAGCAACCACGACTAAAAAAATAATGAATCCCATTTTGCTTCTCCTAAAAAATAGGGCTACATCGTTCGATGTGGCCCCTAAATAAATACCCCAAATTATTCATTTCAACTGAAGAATTCCTTACTTGTTATCTTCGTTCAGATCCACTTTACTTGGTGTCGCCAACATAGATTTCAATTCATCTTCGGTAATGTATTCAAACACTTTGACCACCTTGCGGACGCCATTCACGCCTGCCGCCACACGAGCTGCCAGATCACCTTCACGGGGCGTGACACGCCCCATCAAAAACACAGTACTGGCTTCTGTCACAACCTTGAACGCACTACCATATAAACCTTTAGTATCAACGAATGAAGCTTTCACTTTAGTTGTAATCACGGCATCAGATGAACGAGAAGAAAAATTCGACAAGCCTGCAATGACGATCTCATTTTGAACACCTACTACGCCTTGCACAGCTTTGAGTTCGCGTTCGGCGCTCGCTTTTGCTGCTTCATCCGCCACTTCGCCTGTCAATAAAGCTCGGCGATTAAAGCTATTCACATTCACATGGGCCGCATCTCCCAAAGCACGTTTGACAGCCGATTCACCTTTCAAAACAATGGCTTTGTCTTCAGTTTGCGCACCGAGTGTGCGTCTGTCAGTGGCAGCCAAAGTGCCCATTACGGCACCACCCACGACGACTGCAACGCAGCCTTGCAAGCTCACTAGAGCAGCACTAGACAAACTCAACACCAAGAGCGGGCGCATTAAACGTTTTACCAACGGACTCCAAACAGATTTATTCATCTGTATCACCTCCAAACAAGGCGGCATCAATGCCGTCACACATACAGTGTATGGTTAATAAATGTACTTCTTGAATTCTTGCCGTGCGGTCATGTGGCACACAAATATGGACATCGGCATCGGTGAGGCAAGAGCGCATCTCACCACCGCCTTTGCCTGTTAAAGCGATGACACGCATATCACGCTCTAAGGCTGCATTGACGGCATTCAATACACTCACAGAATTTCCGGAGGTCGTGATCGCCAACAAGATATCGCCAGCCTGACCAAAGGCTTGCACTTGCTTGGCAAACACCTCTTGAAAACTATAGTCATTGGCGATGGCCGTCATGATGGACGTATCGGTGGTCAGTGCCAGCGCGGGCAGCGGTAATCGCTCACGCTCAAAACGTCCAACCAATTCGGCTGCAAAATGCTGACAGTCCGCAGCCGAACCACCATTGCCACAAGCCAGAATCTTGTTGCCATTCGACAAGGCGGTGAACATCAGTTCTATCGCTTGCTCGATGGGATCGGCAAGCAATTCGGCTGAAATCATTTTAAGTTCTGCACTTTCCTGAAAGTGCGAAAGAATGCGTGGATTTTTCATAGTGCGGCGATTATAACTTGAGCAAGGAGAAAGTACGCGAACCGAAGACAGGTAATATTTTCTATTATCTACCACACTCTGGCTTTATGAACTAAATGACATCTTTCAACCAAAGTAATTGCTCCGCCTCAATAGCAACCAGGTCAAAGCGGCAAGCTGGCTGGGGCTTTATAGATTGCAAATAGACTTGGGCAGCATGTATCAACCTTTTTTGCTTGCTTGGTGTAACACTGGCCAGAGCGCCACCAAATTGAGCACTACTACGCTTACGTACTTCGACAAAGACCAAATGTTGACGGTCGCGCATTATCAAATCGATTTCCCCTCCCTTGCAAAGAAAATTGCGCTGTACCAAGTGCAAACCTTCGGCCAACAGATATTGCAGCGCCTGATCCTCACCCTCGTCACCGGTCGCTTGCTTGCTGGTACGAGGCCGCCCCAGTTTCGATAAATTCTTTGTCAGCCAATTTGATTCGGTCATAGCGTACAATCCCAATAAAATATCTGCGGCATCACTAAAGGCCACGCAATAGCTACACTCAACAAAACTCGCATCATGCAAACTGAAAATCTCATTGCCATTCACCCTACTGCTCTGTTGGAAGCCGTCGCTCAGCAAAGCTATCCTACCGCCAGTTTATATGTAGTGGCAACGCCTATCGGCAATAGTGCCGACATCTCCCTACGAGCCTTGCATGTGCTGGCGATTGCGGATGCCGTGGCTTGTGAAGATACGCGCAATACGGCACAACTGATGACGCGCTATGGCTTGCATAAGAGTTTAATCGCAGCACATCAGCATAATGAACACGAGGTGGCAGAAAAAATTATTGCGCGGCTGCAAGCAGGAGAAAGAATTGCCTTGGTCTCCGACGCCGGTACGCCGGCCGTGTCTGATCCGGGCGCGATTATTGTCGATGCTGTACGAGCAGCGGGCTTACGTGTGATTCCTTTGCCTGGCGCATCCGCTGCAATCAGTGCCCTATCGGTCAGCGGTCTGATCAATGATCAGTTTTACTTTGTTGGTTTCCTGCCTAGCAAGGCGGGACAGAGAGATGTCGTATTACAAAACCTCACAGCTATCCCAGCAAGTATGATTTTCTATGAAGCGCCGCATCGTATTTTGGAAAGTACAGCGGCACTATGCAAGGCCTTTGGTGAACAACGCAGAGTGGTGTTTGCACGCGAATTAACCAAATTATTTGAAGAAGTGCATCGCTGTACTTTAGGCGACGCCGCTAGCTGGCTGGCGCAAGACGCGCATAGAGAAAAAGGCGAATTTGTGGTGCTGGTGGAAGGCGCCACTGCCGATGCCGATGGCGACGATCTCGAAGAAAAACGCGTACTGACTATCTTGTTAGAAGAACTTTCGGTGAAACAAGCTGCGGCATTGGCGGCGCAAATTACCGGGCAAAAGAAAAACGCCTTGTACCAGATCGCACTAGAAATGAAAAATCAACAGGACGTCGATTCAAAATAGTCGCGTCGATTGATACGCCTAGCGGCTTATGACGATAGGCTTAGCGCCACCCAAAGCCAATTGCTGCGCAATTTGATTTGCTGCATCACGCGTCGTAAATGGACCACTTTGCAAACGATATAAACTACCTTGTTGCACGATTTCAAACGGTAAATCGCGTGCTGCGGCTTGGTCACGCAATAGCTGTTTCAATTGCGCCATACTAGCTTCCGCATTGGCTCGAATCGCAAACGCGGCAAATTGCAAATAGAATGTGGAACCCGTGTTTTCAGCGCGGTTAGCATTCGCTGCCACCGATGTCGCGGCCCTACTACCAGCCATTTCAGTGGCGGCTACTTCAGTCTGCATTTTGCGTTCTTGTGCTGCAATCAGATTTTCTAAGGCGGGTCTTTCGATTTCTGCTTTCGCCGCTACCACGGGCGCATTATTCGATATCGTACTAACCGGCTCACGCACTGGCACTACTGCAATTTGATTCGTCCGATTTTCGGCCATCTTAGCAATATCTTCAGGTAGCAGGCGTTCAAGCTCCACCTCGCTACTGCCCTTACCCAAATAGCCTAGCTTTAAAGCAGCGGTATAGGACAGATCCATAATACGGCTAGAGTGAAACGGACCACGGTCATTAATTCTAACGATAACTTGCTTACCATTGCTTAAGTTAGTCACACGTGCGTAGGAAGGTATAGGCAAAATTGGATGCGCCGCGGTGATCTGATACATATCGTATGGCTCACCCGATGACGTACGTTTGCCGTGGAATTTTTTACCATACCAACTAGCAATGCCACGTTGCTTAAACGGTGTCGTCGCGTCAACAATAGGGGTATAGGTTTTTCCGAATACTTTGTATGGCTTGTTACCTGTGCGCGAATATGCCTCTACGACGGGAATGGGATCGACGGTCGATTCCAAATCAGGCGGAATGGCGTCTCCCGGACCATCATCCTGATAGTAGCCGCCGCGACCAGAATTTGCCTTGGGTAATGCAGGGGCGGTGCTGACCGTCTTAACAGGTACGTTTGCGTGCACGGGGGGCTGCGTGCCGCTTTTCATTGCGTCCGATTTGTTGGTACTAGTTTTCGGCGCACTGCCACAGGCACTCAATAACAATAACAACGGCAATAGCAGCAAATAGCCTTTACTAGCATGAGAAGTTTTTGTTAGGGTCACAAGCTTCCAATTCATCAAGACTTCATCAATTTACGGTTATGTTGCACACTCATCAAAATGCCTAGGCCCATACCCAACGTCATCATCGCAGTACCGCCGAAACTCATGAACGGCAGCGGTACACCGACTACTGGCAAGATGCCTATCACCATACCCATATTCACAAAAGAATAGATAAAGAAAGCGGTAGTAACCGCACCTGCCATCAGTCGTGAAAACATGGTCGGTGCATTCGCTGCGATCATCAGCCCTCGCAGTATCAATAGAAAATACAAGAAAACCAAAAATAAGCTACCGATAAAGCCAAACTCTTCCAAGTACACAGCAGAGATAAAATCCGTCGTGTGTTCAGGAATAAACTCCAAATGCGATTGAGTGCCTTTGGTCCAGCCTTTACCCGTCACACCGCCCGACCCCACAGCGATGGTCGATTGAATAATATGAAAACCTTTACCCAAAGCGTCTTTACTAGGATCGAGCATCACCATCACACGATCACGTTGATAATCGTGCAGGCGCGGCCAAATCACGGTAGGAATCAAAATCGCCGTGGCCAAAATCAGTCCAATTAACAAGCGCCAAGATAACCCCGCAAAGAAAATAACCGAAAATCCTATGGTACCCACCAATAAGGTCGTGCCCAAATCAGGCTGTTTTGCGATAAGCGCTGTAGGAATACCAAGAATCACCGTCGCAATCAAAAAATCACGCCAACGCAAAGAGCCTTCTCGTTTCTGGAAATACCAAGCCAGCATCAAAGGCACAGCGATTTTCAAAATCTCTGAAGGTTGAATCACCACCCCCACATTGAGCCAACGACGCGCACCTTTTTTGATCATACCAAACATCGCTACGGCAACGAGCAAAGCGACGCCAAACGTGTACAAAGGGATTGCGAATCGCATCAAGGTTTGAGGCGGAATATTCGCCACGAACCACATCACAAAGAAAGCAATCACAATATTACGCATATGATTTTCCAGTCGTCCTGGGAAATCCATGCCCGCGGAATACATAGTCACAATGCCGGTCGCCACAATCAGAAAAATCAGGATAGACAGGGGCCCGTCAAACACAGTGAAATAGGCACGAATGCGCTGCCAATAAACGGCTTTATTATCCATATTATTTTTTCACCTCCACGGGTTTCTTGTCGGTGGCTGGCGTCGTACTTGGCGGCAGTTTTACGGGGTCTTTTCTATCGACGATGATCGCATTGTTTTTCTGTGCTTGTGGCGCAGGTGCTGGCACTGGTGCTTGCGGATTTGCTTGTCCTACCGTCGGCTTTTTCTGCTCAGGCTTGTCAGTCGCCTGTGCTTCTGGCTTCAGGCCTGGTGCAACCGCCGTCGCATCGTCATGGTCATGCCCAGCTTCGTCATCTGCAACTTGCATATCATCGGCGGTAGGTGCTGGCATAGGCACAGGCGTTTTGTCCGCAGGTCGTTTGCCGAGCAAGTAATAGTCAAACGCACGACGAACTATCGGCGCTGCCGCTTCAGATCCATAACCGCCATTTTCTACAATAATCGCAATCGCGATTTTCGGATTATCCAAGGGTGCAAAAGCGATATACCATGAGTGATCACGGTGCCGTAAAATCGCGTTTTTTGTGCCGTGTTTTTCATTCTTCTTCATAGAGACCACCTGCGCAGTTCCCGTTTTTCCACCCGACTGATAGCCGGCACCGGCAAACGCCCGCGCACCAGTTCCTTCTCTTACTACACCGGCCATCGCATTCTTAATGAAATCAATGTTCTCTTGTTTGAGCGGAATACGATAACTTTCTTTTGGCACAGTTAAAGTTCGAGCACGGGTCTGCGGGTCTTCAACCATTTTCACTAAATGGGGTTTCATCACCACACCGTTATTCACCAGATTGGCGGTAGCATGTGCCATCTGCAAAGGCGTAAAAGTATTTTGTCCCTGCCCAATCCCGAGGGAAATCGTATCACCGGGTATCCAACGCTGATTCACGGTTTTTTTAAATGCTTCGCGCTTCCATGCGGTCGAAGGCAATAAGCCTTTACGTTCATGTTCCAAATCGATGCCCGTAATTTGCCCCATGCCAAACTGTTTCATGAAATCGTGCATCATGTCCACGCCCATATCATTCGCCAGCTGATAAAAATAGGTGTCACATGACAAAGCAACGGCACGATACATATCAACGAAGCCATGGCCACCAACTTTATCGTCACGGAATATTTTATTCCCGAAGGCAAAGAAGCCAGGATCAGAGATCCCTTGCGTCATCGTACGCTTACCTAATTCCAAAGCGGCCAAAGCCATAAAGGGTTTATACGTGGACCCTGGCGAATAAGCGCCGGTTAAGGGGCGATTCAAAAGCGGAATATCTTCTGAGGTATTTAACTCATTCCAACTTTGCTGATCAATACCTTCCACGAATAGATTTGGATCGTAAGTCGGCATAGAAACGAAGGCCAATACGTCACCCGTGGCTGGTTCAATCGCAACCATCGCACCACGCCTCGTACCAAACGCCTCTTCTATCACTTTTTGCAATTCGATGTCGATAGATAAGATCAGGTTCTTGCCGGAGATAGGTGAATTACGCGATAAAGTACGCACGGGACGCCCACCCGCAGAAACTTCCACCTCTTCAAATCCTGTCTTACCATGCAATAGCTTTTCGTAGCTTTTCTCCAGACCTTCTTTACCTATGTACAGCGTACCTTTGTAGTTAGCTGCATCGTCACTGTCATCGAGTAATTCGGCATCACGTTTATTGATGCGTCCAATATAGCCAATCACATGTGAGGCGACATCGCCTAGTGGATACTGCCGAAACAAGCGCGCTTGCACATCGACGCCGGGGAAGCGGAAACGCTGCGCCGTAAATCGTGCCACTTCTTCGTCGGACAATCGGGTGCGGATAGGCAGGCTTTCAAAACTTTTAGATTCTTCGATCAACTTACGCAAACGCTTGCGATGCTTAGGCTGAATATCGACTAAGTTGGAAAGCTCATCAATCAAGCTATCAAGATCTTGCGTGATCTTTGATGGAGTAATTTCTAAAGTATACGCGGAGTAATTTCGCGCCAGAATCACGCCATTGCGATCAAGGATCAAGCCGCGATTCGGTACGATAGAGACTAAAGAGATGCGGTTCTCATCCGCTTTCGTCGCATAGGTATCATGCTTAATAATTTGCAGCCAGACAAAACGGCCAATCAAGATACTGAAACACAGGAAGGCAAAGGCCCCAAGCGCAACTAAGCGAACTCGAAACAGGTACAGCTCGCGCTCAGTATTCTTAAGTTCATTCATGTTTCTGCTATCGCTTTATCTGTACTTTAGTTATTGCTGACATATTGCTTAAGGATCGACTTAATGTACGACCTCTAAGTTGGAACATAAAATTTAGACCTTCGTTGGAATCCCAACGACAACCTGAAGCAAATTCAGATCGGACGCGTGTCATCTTTATCAACCGCACGACGTTGCGGCGCCAGCAATAGCCAAGTTGCGACTGGCCACAATGCAGTAGTCAAGATGCATCCGAGGAAGAATAACCATCCGGGGAAATGCGCATCTGTAGACAGTAATAAACGCACGGCAAGTTGTATGAGTTGCACACCCAGAAAAAGTGGGAACACCTGAAAACTTTGAACCAAAGGCGGAAACCACAAAACGCGACGATGGATAGAGATGGCGAAATACGACAATAAGGTAAATGCTAGCGCATTTTCACCCAAATAGACTGCATCGTGCACGTCCATTAAAACACCCATCACGAATGCGACACCGATACCTACTTTGCGTGGTTGATGGATACTCCAAAACACCAACACTAAGGCCACAAAGTCTGGCACACCCACCACATTCCCCCAAGGGAAAAGATTCAGCATGAACGCAGCAAGCAAACTTAGTACGATGAAAAAAGAATTTGCGGGCAATAGTATGTATTGAGGATGATTCATTACCTTACCTCTTTCACTGACGTGGCAGGAACACTGACAGGTGCAGCCTCAACCGGTTTGGGCGGCACCAGTGAATTATCTTTGCTCACATCCACCGTCCCATCTTTAGGGCTATCTTTTGTCGCATCGCGCGTGACTTTACGATTGATTTTTTCTTTTTTCGCGCGGACTTCTTCCAATTCGGGTGGCGGCAATTTATCGGTCTCGACTAACAGGATTAATAACTGTTTATGCAAATCTATACCCGCCAGCGGTGCACAAAGTACAATTTCAAAAGTGGAAGTTGCCTTGTTTTCGAACTGCGCCACCTTGGCGACTTGTAAACCAGCCGGGTAAATACCATCAATACCCGATGTCACCAAAATATCGCCCAATTGCACATCCGCATTACTCGTGACGCGCATATCTAAAAATGCAGATCGGCCTCGCCCATTAATCACGCTACGTAAACCGTTACGCTGCACCTGGACTGGAATCGCCTGATTTTTATCGGTCAATAAAGTGACCTCAGCAGTCAAAGGAAATACCCGTGTCACCTGTCCGACCACACCACGTTCATCGATCACAGGCTGGCTCAATGCAACGCCATGTTGCGAGCCTTTGTTCAATATAATTTTACGGTTATAGAGATCACGTGCATCGTACAAAATCTCTGCCAGAACGGAAGCGCTAGGCGTGCGCGCCTTTAAATCGATCAATTGTCGTAAATGATCATTCTCCGTTTGGAGCAATAGTGTTTTTTGTATGGTCTGAGTGTTCGTGATTTGTTGTAGCTTGAGCGCCGTCAGCTCTTTTTGCAAAGTGCTGGTGGAAGCAAAATAATCGCCTACATTGCGCGCAGCATCACGTGGCATCAAAACCAACATCTGCAAGGGATAAAGCGCCGTCCCAACAACTTGGCGCACTCTCACCAAGGAATTGATACGAGAATCAATCAGTAGCAAGGCAATGGAGAAAATGGCAAAGAAAATCACTTTCACTCGGGCGGATGCGCCTTGTTTGAATAGTGGTGGTGGACTATGTTGCATAGTGTGACGCCAGATGCGAAGCCATTAGCAAATAAAGATGAGTAGTAGAAAAAACTTAAAAAAAGATCTGGCATTCACATTCGCCAGATCTTAATCGCCATCGTTTTCCTTGATAGTATTTTGAAACCAGATTGCCACTACAGCAAACAGGTACGACTATTCATAATCTATTCGTAAGAAAACAAAGAACCTAATTTATCCATACGCTCTAATGCCATGCCCGAGCCGCGTACGACGCAAGTCAATGGCTCTTCAGCAACCAGAACTGGCAGGCCAGTCTCTTCCATCAATAGACGATCCAGATCACGCAATAAAGCACCGCCGCCGGTCAACATCATGCCTTTTTCAGCGATGTCAGCACCGAGTTCTGGTGGCGTCTGCTCCAAAGCATTTTTAACCGCAGACACAATATTGTTCAGCGGATCAGTCAACGCTTCCAAAATCTCATTACTAGAGATAGTGAAAGAACGTGGAATACCTTCGGACAGATTGCGTCCTTTGACTTCCATTTCTTTGATCTCGGAACCCGGGAAAGCCGAACCTATCGTCTTCTTAATCGCTTCGGCAGTTTGCTCACCGATCAGCATGCCGTAGTTACGACGAATGTAATTCACAATCGCTTCGTCAAACTTGTCACCGCCGACGCGAACAGAGCCTTTGTAGACCATACCACCTAGCGAAATCACGCCCACCTCAGTCGTGCCGCCACCAATATCGACCACCATAGAACCAGTCGCATCTGACACTGGCAAACCAGCACCGATTGCAGCTGCCATAGGCTCTTCGATCAAATACACTTGTGATGCACCAGCACCTAAAGCGGATTCACGAATCGCACGGCGCTCAACTTGGGTAGAGCCACAAGGGACACAAATAATGATGCGAGGAGAAGGTTTGAAGAACTTAGTGTCGTGCACCATACGGATGAATTGCTTGAGCATTTGCTCAGTCACAGTAAAGTCTGCGATAACGCCGTCCTTCATAGGGCGAATTGCCTCGATATTACCTGGCACTTTACCCAACATTTGCTTGGCTTCTTTACCGACTGCTTGTATGGTCTTTTTGCCGTTAGGACCGCCTTCTTGGCGTATCGCTACCACGGATGGCTCGTCGAGAACGATGCCCTGACCGCGCACATAAATCAAGGTATTGGCTGTACCTAAGTCAATTGCCAAATCATTAGAGAGATAACTACGAAAAAAACCAAACATGTAAATTCCTGTGTGTGCTGTGTTGTCACGATGTCTTTAAAAGGCGCAAATCATCTGCGCAAAAATTTTTTCACTCTGAGTTGGAATCTGCATCGCTTTAAAAAACGTAAAGAACAATTTTGCGACATCGTTTCTGCAATACTTTCCACAATGATTTCCACGATAATTGAGCAGCCGTTGCGCCACACCAAAATCACAGTTTCTCCAAAATGCGTTACAAACAAAATAGCGTGCACTTTAAAGAAAAATAATCACCAAAGACCGAAATTAAGCAAAATTAGCTACCTGCTTCTGCATTAAACGGATTTCAGATCCAACTACTCAAATCACAAATTAAGCGCTCAAACTGTGCATCTTCGGCGATTTTAAGAGTATTAACCCGACATTCTACCTTATAATCCTAGAAATCATAGGTAATCCATTAAATTGAATTCAAGCTATTTTCCGGCATTTTTTTGCGGCAGATTCAAGGAAAAATACGCGACGATTCTAATAAGCTAAATCCGGCAGTTTCATTATCATTAACACATTTTTGGCGCGCCGCTTGGCGCTATAGACCATGTCATTAGAATTAAACGATGTAAAACGTATTGCCAATCTGGCACGACTTGAATTATCCGACGCTGAAGCGAGCAGCACACTGGAAAAACTCAATGGCTTTTTCTCAATTGCAGAGCAATTGAAAGCAGTCGACACGACAGGCGTGGCGCCTTTGAGTCACCCGATTGCAACCGTTATGCCAGAAATCTGCCTGCGCTTGCGTGAAGATAAGGTCACCGAAAGCAATCATCGTGAAGAATATCAACAAGTCGCACCGGCGACCCAAGATGGCCTCTATCTGGTACCAAAAGTCATAGAGTAGAGCGCCAAATCACCAGCTAACACTAGCAATTTTAAGCATGACCGCCGTTCGAGAAAGAACCAAGCCGGCATGACGCAACGACACCAAGAATACGCTGAGAAAATCCATGCATACGCACTCATTGAAACAACTCTCCGCTTTACTGCAAAGTAAGCAAGTCTCCGCTACTGAATTAGCGACGCATTATTTGAGCCGCATTGAGGCCAGCAATCTGAATGCATTCACGCATGTTGATCGCACTTTGACATTGGCACAAGCCGCCATCGCAGATCAGCGATTAGCACAAGGCGATACGACCGCATTGACCGGTATTCCTATCGCCCATAAAGATATTTTTGTGACGCGTGATTGGCGCTCCACCGCTGGCTCTCGCATGTTAGAAAACTATGTCAGTCCATTTAATGCGACCGTGGTTGAATTATTCAATCAAGCGGGCACCGTCACTTTAGGCAAACTCAATTGCGATGAATTTGCCATGGGTTCAGGCAATGAAAATTCTTATTTTGGTCCAGTCAAAAACCCTTGGGATCTCAGCGCCGTTCCTGGTGGCTCATCAGGTGGTTCTGCAGCGGCAATTGCTGCACGTCTAGCGCCTGCGGCCACCGGCACTGACACTGGCGGCTCGATTCGCCAACCAGCCGCGTTCTGCGGCGTAACAGGTATCAAACCCACTTACGGCAGTGTCTCACGTTTCGGCATGATCGCCTTCGCGTCCTCGCTCGATCAAGGTGGACCGATTGCACAGACTGCTGAAGATTGCAGTTGGCTACTCAATGCAATGACTGGTTTTGATGAAAAAGATTCGACCAGCGTACAGCGCGACAAAGAAGATTTTTCATGCAATTTAAATCAAGAAATCAAAGGTTTGCGCATCGGTGTGCCGCGTGAATTTTTCGGCGAAGGCCTCGCCAAAGATGTAGAACAAGCAGTCCGCGCAGCCTTAGCCGAATACGAAAAATTGGGCGCGATCTTAGTTGATATTTCTCTGCCAAAAACAGAGTTATCGATCCCCGTCTATTACATCATCGCACCGGCCGAAGCGTCCTCTAATCTGAGTCGTTTTGATGGCGTACGTTACGGACACCGTGCTGCTGAATACAAAGACCTAAACGACATGTATCGCAAGACCCGCACCGAAGGTTTTGGCGATGAAGTCAAGCGCCGCATTTTGACCGGCGCCTATGTTTTATCGCATGGTTATTACGATGCTTATTACTTACAAGCGCAAAAAATCCGTCGCTTAATCGCGCAAGATTTTCAGGCTGCGTTTGAGCAATGCGATGTGATTATGGGGCCGGTTGCACCGACTGTTGCATGGGATCTTGGCGACAAATCGGATGATCCAGTGGCGAACTACTTAGCTGATATTTTCACTTTATCGACTAGCTTAGCAGGCTTGCCTGGCATGTCGATTCCTTGTGGTTTTGGCCAAGGTGAAAAGAATAGCAAGCGTCCGGTTGGTCTGCAGATTATTGGTAATTATTTTGCGGAAGCAAAATTGCTCAATGTTGCGCATCAATTTCAGCAAGCGACAGATTGGCATACGAAGACGCCGGAGCAATAGAGCAATCTATCCCTATCCCCGCCCTAACCCTCTCCTTAAAGGGGAGGGAAGAAACTCAGTGCAGACTAACTGCCTGGCAAAAATTTGAAGCAAAGGAATGCATTATGCAATGGGAAGTCGTTATCGGTTTTGAGACACACGCACAGCTCAAAACCAACTCCAAAATTTTCAGCGGTTCGTCCATACAATTTGGCGCGGAGCCGAACACACAAGCAAGTCCAGTTGATCTGGCTTTGCCAGGCGTCTTGCCTGTGATGAATAAAGGCGCAGTAGAAAAAGCCATACAATTTGGCTTAGCGGTTGGCGCCACCATCGCACCAGAATCCATCTTCGCTCGCAAAAACTATTTCTATCCAGATCTGCCTAAAGGCTACCAAATCAGCCAATTCGAAATCCCTGTAGTGCAAGGTGGTACGGTTACTTGCGTGGTCGAGAAAGATGGCAAGTCTGAAGTCAAAGTTATCGAACTCACACGCGCCCATCTGGAAGAAGATGCCGGCAAATCCCTGCACGAAGACTATCAAGGCATGACCGGTATCGATCTTAATCGCGCTGGTACTCCGCTCTTGGAAATCGTTACAGAACCGGTGATGCGCAGCGCTGCGGAAGCAGTCGCGTATGCCAAAGCTTTGCATTCCTTAGTCATGTGGCTGGATATTTGCGATGGCAATATGCAAGAAGGTTCCTTCCGTTGCGATGCCAATGTCTCAGTGCGTCCGGTCGGACAAAAAGAATTCGGCACACGCTGCGAAATCAAAAACTTGAACTCTTTCCGTTTCCTCGAAGAAGCAATCAACATCGAAGTGCGTCGTCAAATCGAACTCATCGAAGACGGTGGCACCGTGGTGCAAGAAACTCGTCTGTACGATCCTGATCGCAAAGAAACGCGCTCTATGCGTAGTAAAGAAGATTCACAAGATTATCGCTATTTCCCTGACCCGGATTTGCCACCATTACGCATCAGCCGCGAATGGGTAGAACAAGTACGCAGCACCATGCCAGAATTACCAACGGCAATGCGTGAGCGCTTTATCGCACAATTCGGTTTATCGGATTACGACGCGATGATCGTCACGCAATCGAAAGCGATGGCGGCTTATTTTGAAGCTGCGATTGCTGCCTCTCCAGAGGGCGATAAAGCTGCACAGGCAAAGCAAATCGCTAACTGGTTGATGGGCGACGTCTCTTCGACATTAAATCGCGAAGGCATGGACATCAACAGCATCCCAGTCAATGCGGCGCAACTCGCTTTGTTATTGCAACGCATCACCGACGGTACGATCTCCAACAAGATCGCCAAAGAAGTGTTTGCCGCGATGTGGCAGACGCCGAGTGCTGATGTGGATTTAGCCGACAAAGTCATCGACGCAAAAGGTCTCAAGCAAATCTCCGACGTTGGCGCGCTTGAAAAAATTATCGATGAAGTGATGGCTGCCAATCAGCAATCAGTCGATGAATATCGTGCTGGTAAAGAGAAGGCGTTTAATGCGCTTGTTGGTCAGGCGATGAAAGCGACCAAAGGCAAAGGTAATCCAGCGCAGGTGAACGAGCTACTGAAAAAGAAGTTAGCGGGCTAACTAAGGTCTACGCAGATATAAAAAAAGCGTGAGGATGAAAATCCTCACGCTTTTTTTGCTTGAATACCAGACTATACTAATTAACGGAAAAATATCCGGCAACCGTACGTAAATCATCAATATTAATGGTGCCTGCGGCAACGCGCAATTTCAAAAAACTCAGCAAGTAGTTATAGCGAGCAGATGCCAAATCGCGTTTTGCCGTAATCAATTGCTGCTGCGCATTTAGCAGATCAGCATTGATACGAATCCCACCTTTGACACTCTGCCCTGTCGCCTCAACCAGCAAAGTGGCGGAATTCACCGCTCGCTGCAAACCGTCGATTTTGATTGCGCCACTATTCACCGCGTTAAACTGTTTACGCAATTCAATCATCACTTTGCTAGAGGTTGCTTCCAACTCGGCTCGAGCCCGCTCCCGACGCGCCACGGCTTGCTTGGAAACAGCATTCACATAACCACCTGAGTAGATAGGGATCACCAACTGTACACCTATCGTACGCATATTCAAATCTTGATTGCGAGTCGAAAAGGTTTCGGACAGACCATGATTGTAACTAGCATTAAGATCTATTCTTGGTGCATGTCCGGCGCGACTTTTATCGATCTCTTTTTCGGCAATTTCTAGAGAATAGCGCGCAGCAGATAATTCAGGATTACTCTTTTCCGCTGTCGTCTTCCATTCTTGAAAATCACCTACCATCGGTATCGCTTTAAACTCTGAATTTAGCCCATCCAATTGTGTCGCATCCATACCAATGATGCCGCTCAAGGTATTGCGCGCGGTTTGCAGAGCATCATTCGCTTCCAACAGCATTGCCTCGGCAATATCCAACCTCGCCTGAGTTTCCAACATGTCTGTCTTAGTGCCTTCACCTTTAGCGAACAAGCGATCGTTCACGCGCCGTTGTTCCGCTAAGGTGTCGCGTTGCGCGGAGTATAAACCAATCTGATCTTCTGCAAATTTTGCATCGGAATAAGCACTTAAAAGGCGAATGAATAAATCGCTGTTGCGCATATCAAATTGCGCATCGCTCAAATTCGTCTGTGCGACACCTTGCTGGAAGCGAGCATACGCGTCCAAATTAAACAAGGTCTGCCGCAATGTAACGCCCTTGCTTTCACTGGTGTAGTCCTGATTCGAAGTCGTCAGTTGCCCGATAAAATTTGGGCTGATGCTTTCACCTTTATTCTTACTGGTCGAATAACTATACTGCAGTGAAGGCAAAAGCCCTGACCGGCCAATGGTCTCGTACTCTTTGCCGGCAATCAATTCGGCCTTGGCGACTTTATGATTAGGATCGTTTTTTAAGGCGGCCTGATAAGCCTCCAACAAACCGATCCCAAATGCATTAGAGGCAGGTGCTACCAGTAACATGCAGACACTTGATATAGCAGTTAAGCGGAATAATTTATTCATATTACTCTTCTCTCATTGCAGTATGACCACGGTCCAAAATAGGTTTCAACAAGTAGTTCATCATCGTACGTTCGCCCGTTTTGATAGAAATGTCTACTGGCATACCTGGACGAATCTCTAACTTACCGAGTTTTTTCATGCCTTCAGCGGTTACTACCGCTTTAACTTTGTAATACGGGTGACCCGTGTGCTCATCTATTGAGCGATCTGCCGAAATTTGCGTAACCACACCAGGGATATGCGGTGTCGTGTTGGTATTAAATGCTGAGAAAATGAACTCAACCGGAAGGCCCACTTTCACTTTGTCAATCAAATTCACAGCCAGCATCGCATCGACAACCAATGCATCATTCTTAGGTACAATTTCCATCAATTTAAAGCCACCTGGAACCACACCACCTTGCGTAAAGACGTTCAAACCGATGATAGTGCCATCAACAGGAGCTTTTACATTGACATTATTCAATTCAAAATCGAGCGCACCAACCCGACTTTGCAAGGATTCACGCTCTTTTTGAACTTCGGATAACTGAGTGCGAATTTCTTTTTGATACTCTTGCTGACGCTGCGTTTTGCGCAGAGTCAATTCGGCAACTTGACGTGATGTACGTCCCATATTTCCGAGGTCTTCCGAAATAGCGCCTGTCAATTGTGCGTAATTGCGCTCCAGATCCAATAAACGATTGCGGGCGACATAACCGTCTTTTGAAAGCTCACGAATGCTGTCTAACTGTTCTTTCAAAAAACCTTGTTGTTGCTTCTTGCTTACCATAGACTCTTCCAATCCATGCAATTGCATTTTCAAGCCAGCAATATTTTCATCAACCGCCGCGAGTTCGCTCTGCACTGATGTTCTGCGCGCCATGAACAATTGTTGTTGCAACAAAATACTGTTCGCAGCATGCGGATCACTTTGCTGCTGCATCAAAGCTTTCGGGAACGCAATACTCGCTGCGCCATCGCGCTCTGCCAACAAGCGAGCCTCTGCTGCCTGCGCGGTAAACCACTGAACACGTGCGATATCAGAATTTGACTTTACCATCACACTGTTCATCTTCAACAGAATTTGACCTGCTTTCACAACATCGCCTTCTTTTACCAAAATCTCATCAATCGTACCGCCAGTTAGGTGTTGCACGGCTTTGCGACTAGACGCCACAGAGACTGTTCCGCTCATAGGTACGCCCTTATCAAGGGGCGCAAATGTCGCCCAGATCAGGAACCCAACAATACCAAACAACACAATCATCCAGCCCAGACGTACATAGCTGCTGGCATCGGTATTTACATCAATGATCGTGACCTCGCTTGAAGTCACATCAGTTGCCTTACCCGTAGTCTTAATTAAATTAGTCATCTCAATTCCTATTCTTCAACTTGCGCATTAGCACTATTGGCCGCTGCCTCGATACGAGCCTGCGTATCAGCAGGTGGCTCGGAAGCAGCAGTCGCTGCACCGGCTTGCGCTTGTTGCGCTGCTTGCTGCGCCTGTAACTGCTGTTGAACCTGTTGATTTGCTTGCGCTAGGGCTGCCAGCACTTGATCACGCGGGCCAAAAGCTTGTGCCACGCCATCACGCAGTAACAATAATTTGGTGGTGGCGCCCAAGATCGTCGTACGATGCGTAATCAAAATAATGGTTTTGCCGCGTTGACGTAAGTCATTCACTGCCACCACCAATGCTTGCTCGCCGACGTCATCCAGATTCGAGTTTGGCTCATCTAAAATCAATACAGAAGGATCGTCGTACATCGCACGTGCCAAACCGATGCGTTGCTTCTGGCCGCCAGATAGGCCCGCACCAGCATCACCAATACGCGTGTCATAGCCCTTAGGGAAATGCAAGATCATTTCATGCACGCCCGCACGTTTTGCAGCCATGATGACTTTTTCGGAATCAACTTCGCTAAAACGAGCGATATTTTCAGCAATCGTGCCGCCAAACAATTCTATATCTTGCGGCAAATAACCAATATTTGGACCTAATTGGTCTTTATTCCATTGAAAAATATCCGCACCGTCGAGTCGCACTTTACCAACCGCTGCTGGCCAGACACCCACTAACAATCGTGCCAAAGTCGACTTACCTGAGCCTGAAGGACCGATTACACCTAACACATCACCTGGTTGCAAAGCAAAGGTCAAACCTTTAATAACCGCAACTGGGGAACCTGGGGGAGCCGCAGTAACACCTTCAACGGAAACATGACCTTGTGGCTTTGGCAAATCCATACCAGGTGTACGCGCTGGGTTGTTCGCCAACAGTTCATTCAAACGGTTATATGCACCTTTTACGGTACTCCACTGCTTCCACACGCCAATTAATTGATCGATAGGGCCAGTCGCCTTACCCAACAAAATAGAACCAGCAATCATCATACCTGGCGTCATTTCGCCTTTAATAACCAATAATGCGCCCAAACCCAAAACCAGGGACTGAACCGACACGCGCACAAACTTACTGATCGCGGTAACAATACCGGACTTTTCACTGGCTTCACTTTGTAAATGTAGGAAACGGCCTTGCAGCTGGAACCAACGCCCCATCAAATTTTGCAACATGCCCATTGCTTCAATGACTTCAGCATTACGTAAGTTATTGGTCGCAAGATTGCTTGATGCAATCGCCATCGTATTCGCTTCAGCCAGAGGTTTTTTCGACACAACTTCATTTACATAAGCCAAAATAACCATCACTATCACGGCAAGCAATGCAAACAGTCCGAGATAAGTGTCGAACATAAAGATGATCGCCAAATAGATTGGAAACCAAGGTGCGTCAAAGAATGCGAACAAGCCATTACCGGTTAAGAATTGACGAATTTGCGTCAAATCTTGCAGTGCTTGTCCCGCATTACCGCCACCACGCTTCAAGTTTTCTTCAAAAGCAGCGGTGTACACACGCTTATTCATTTGCATGTCCAACTTTGCGCCAAGACGAATAACGACGAAACTACGAATGAACTCCAAGATACTCATGAAAGCGAATGCGCCAAGCGTCAGCAATGTAATCCACAACAAAGTCATTTCATTTTGACTTTGCAGAACGCGGTCATACACCTGCAGCATGTACAAAGAAGGTGCAAGCATCAATAAATTGATAATGGCGCTAAAGACGCCAACGGTTCTGAAAGTGCTCTTAAAAGTCTGCAAGACCTGAGAGATTTCATTCTGAGGAAGTTTTAATTTGGATATCATTCTATTTCTTTACACTAAAGGTGCCGAATGCCCCGAGAGAAGACATGCTTTGCATATTAGACTCTAGGTCTTACTTATTACTTTGCAAGGTCTGCGGGCGGGGCAATAAAATTCTGCGCTTTGTTAGAGCAGGCCGGATTATCACCAACAAGAACATCTAAAAATGTGACGTACATCACAATTTCGTAAGATTAACATAAAAATCGAAAAAAAAGAAAATACTTTTTTTGCGCTATCGTCAAGAGTGACCTGCGATTTAAATTTAAAAAATTACAAAAACAGGATAAATACCCACAAAAGTAAAAGAAAGACAATGCTTTGAATGTCCGGGCTTATTGTGGAATAGCTGGAATGAATTTTAGGATTAAGGCCTATCGCTAACAGATAGAAATGAAGCATCAGTTGAGGCGGCGGTAAAGTGCACCATTTGCGCCAATACCCAGGAAGGGATAACGATCTACAAGACTCAATCGCCGTTGGGCACGGCGCATACACACTCAAAGTTCGTACGATACTTAGTGCCTATTTCTGTCTGTTTGGGCTCAGATAAAAGTGATCCTAGGCAGCTCAGGTTAAAGCAACTAGACGCCGAGACCACGTCGCATGCGCTCTTCTTTTACTATAAGCTGATCTTGCGCGGATAATTCTGGACCGCCTATAGACGGATAACCTCGGGTAACTTGAAATGCCATTTCTGCTTTGTTACGAGCGACCGGGTCGTTCAAGAATGCTTTATGGGTTTCGAAGTTTTGTCGGGCAAGCTGGACTTTATCGCTCGCCATCTGTATTTCAAGATCTCGGCTTACGTACATTGGACGACCGTCTTTTGTCGCCACGCCGTTGCTCATCCCACCTTTCGCATTGACCACTGCGGCGTCATAGCAATCGACTGCCCGGCGCAAGCCATCTTCCAATTCCCACAAAGTATTGTTAACTGGGTCTTTTTGCGTTGTATACGTGAAATTTGAACGCAAAGTTGAGTCGATCACATTCTGCTGCTCTGGCGAGATTGCCCTAGACTGCACAATATTATTCACTAGCAAAGCATTTTTTTCGGCTAGATTAACGGTACCAGAGGCCGATGGAGGTGCACTCAATACCACCGTTTGCTGAATCTGCTGGGTTGCTACATTGCTGTTGCTTGGTGCGGGCCTGGCTAAGCTTTGACTCATTTCAGCTAAAGTATCAGTTGCCTGGTTGGTCTTATTATCGACAAGCATACTACTTAACTTATTAGATACATTGCTGGCCGCCTCATTTGCATTGGTCATCGCTTGGATGAACGCGCTGGCACTTTTTTGACGCTGAGCCAAAGTTTCAAGAACCGAACCAGAATGCAACTGGCTACTTTCGCGCAATTGCCCAAGCATCGTGTCAAAAGAGTTTAAGTCAAGCATAGCCGCCCCCTGTCTGTATCATCCACGTTGGACTTCAAGCAATTGTAAAGGAGCACCAAACAAAGCAATCGGGGGAACTACAACAGATTTACCGCATACTTCTTAGTTTAAGCCACGCACATCAAAAAATTAAAAGATATGTCTTAGAGTTCGGGAAGTTTAGCTCAAAAAATAAACGCTTCGTGGTTTTATCCACGAAGCGTTAAGTCTTACTGGCTATACTTGGCTTTGAGTACTTAGTTTAGCCTAAGTTTACGGATGTTTACAAGCGCTTTTCAACTTATCTGAAGTAAAACAACCTGTTAACAACAGTTCCTAGCCAATACTTTTTATATTGCCAATAATCTTTGCACCCAAGCCAACTGAGCTGGCAAACAGATGTTTTGCAAATCATAATTTTCTTGCGCAAAGCGACGTGCATTTGAGCCCAAACGTAGGCGCTCTGTCTCATCCGATAACAAATTACAAATCTCTTGTGCTAGTTTCTGCGAATCAAAGAAGTTCACCAAACGTCCAGTTTCATTGTGTCGAATCGCTTCATGTAAAGGTTGCGTATCGCTCGCCACAATGGCACAACCAACGCTCATGGCCTCCAATAAACTCCATGACAAGACGAACGGATAAGTCAAATACACGTGAACCCGTGATAACTGTAACAAAGGTATGAATTGCTCATAGGGTAAATTGCCTAGAAACATAATACGTTCGAGATCACTTGCTGCGATTTGAGGTAAAACTTCTTGCAAAAATATTTGCTTCCAATTGCCCTGAGCCGGTCGTGCTCCATAGCTCACATCATCCCCACCCACAATTAATATGCGCGCCTGGGGTCGACTTTTTAAAACTTCAGGCAAAGCCCGCATGAAAGTATGGTAGCCACGATACGGTTCCAAATTCCGATTCACGAAGGTGATAACTTCATCCTTACGCGTCAAAGTCAAACCATTACTTAACTTTACAGCGATCCCGGGATTAGGTACCAACTTATCGGTATGGATACCATCGTGGATCACACTAATTCGTTCCCGCCATTGACTAGGAAAAGTGCTAGCCTGCCAGTGCGTCGGTGAAATAGCAGCATCCGCCAGCTGCATATGCAAAAGATTATTGATGTTCTTCAACTGGATTTTGCACGCATTATCAATCGCATTTAACGGGAACTCGGGATCAAAGCCAACATCGGCACCGCGTGAGTGATAGAAAAATTCTGCATAGATTCCGAGCTTAGCTTCTGGCCATACTTGTTTAAGAAATAGACTTTCGCCCCAACCTGGATGCGCAATAATCACATCAGGAGTAAAGCCCTGAGCTCGCAATAGCAGAGCCGACCGCATTGCCGCTTCCCCGCGTATCGCTTTAGGCTCCGTATCAGCTAGCCAAGGATGCATATCAGCACAAGTACCACGAGTAATCTGGTAGGGAAACAATTTAACGCCATTCCACACTGCGGGTATGGTTTGCTGCATTGTCAAAGCACGAACATCATTTTGCGTGTTAGCAGCAAGTGCAGGTGCAAGATGAATAAACTGACCAGGGAAGTTTTGATGTATGAACAGGATTTTCATAAAGAAAATATCAAAATAAAGTGTAAATAAAAAGCTGACGGTGTCAGTGCAATTTAGAATCTGGCAATTATTGCGGAAGCATTAAATGACGCTCGAATGCGACAAGCATGGCGTCAGGACGCAAGTGATGCTGATCAATGTGCCACAGCTCATTGGATTTTCCTGCACCACTATCGGTCAGCGCAAAAACATCGAGGAAGGCCATTCCCATATCAATGGCATGTTGCTTCAAGATGGCATTAAACAACGCCAAAAAATCACCAAAGTCGCGCAGCGCTTGCTCGCTGTGAGCACTTGCGTCGATGTAATAAGCTGGCACCCCAGCAACTAGTATGTTCAACGTCCTAACGCGCGCCACTTTAGAAATGTGCTCAAGATAAGCCGAAATCGTAATATGGATTCTTTGCGCCAATCCAGTTTCTGGAGATTTTTTGTGCGCCTTTAAAATACCGCCATCAATCCGGCAGTCAATTTCACCAATCGTCATCAAAACCGTGGATGCGACGGGCAATGATTGCAAATAGTTAGTAAATAACTGCTGATAATGATTTGATTCAGTATGACCGACTCGCCACTGCGTGCAACCTTCGACCCAAAAACCTTTGCATTGCAAATTTTGTCCCCGATACGGCACCACTAAATTGTGAACCGAAAGCATATGACTTTCGCCTATTACGTAAAGTAAACCTTGTGGATTGGGAAGCTTTGCCTGTAGTCGAAATGCCTGCCACCACTGCTGTATTTTCAACATAAAGAGGCAGTAAATCAAAGAACCATGATCTTTACCATGCGGCTGGATCAACATTTCTTTTGCAACTTCCATCAAAGGTGCTACTTGTGCTGCATCACCATGCACGTAGTGCAAAATCGCCAGTTGTAAAGCTGCATTTTGCCTAGGAAAACCTTGGGTATTAAGTGTCAACACTTTGCTATAAAGCTGCGCTGATTCATTTAATTGTCCACTCATTTTATAGGCATTCGCGATACAGCCCAGCAACTCGGCATTGTCTGGCGCGATTGTCAGACCTTGCTGATAGCTTTGCATGGCTTCGGACAATCTTCCCAACTTGAATAGAGCATTACCACGATTATTCCACGCTTGGTAGTGTCCTGAATTCATCCGCAATACATGCTCATAATCATTTAAGGCATGCGCAAATCGACTCATGTCCATGTGCAAATTGCCGCGATTAAAATACACATCAGCAAAATCAGGCTGCTTTTGTAATGCCTTTTCATAGTAAGACATTGCTTCGGTTTCTCGACCTAAGGCGCTCAGCGCATTGGCTTTATTGTTTAGGACTTCAGCAAAATCTGGGGTCATCGCCAAAAAACGATCGTAGCTGGCAATCGCATCTACATGCCGTCCTAAATCCAACAAAACATTTCCAAGAGAAGCATGCACCGTTAAATTATTCGGATTGATTTGCGCGGCACAAGAAAGTGAATCGAGTGCTTGCTGCAGCTCACCTTTAGCACGCTGAATCATGCCGAGAAACTGCAAGGCATCAAAGTACCGGGGATTGATCTTTAGTATTTCTAGATAGAGTGTTTCAGCGTCTGCCAATTGCCCGTTCTTATGCAAGGAGAGCGCCTGCTGCAACAATACGACAAGCTTGTCGCCTTGCCCAAGTGCTGCGTTAATCGACGAACGCTTGACTACAGTGGCTTTTTTCTTATGCATAGGAGACGCGGTCTATTTGTGATGCAATACTATTTCAACTGCGCACGTAATAAAGCTTCAACTTCAGGAACCGGCCTTTCACTCTTACTACCGACTGCCCATAGATCAAACGCCGATGGTCGTGACGCTGCTACCACTGTCTTAAAACCAGCACCAGCAAGTGTATTCATCAAGACTTTCTGAGTGAAGCCGCAACGATGCGCCATATACAAATTACCACGCGCCATAGGAGGGCGGTGTCCATACAAAATATCGATAGGCGCAATCGGCCCAGCAGGAGAAATATAGGCAGGCTCAAGCAACTTATCTTCTGCGACCAGTTTGCATACTGATTGTAAATCAGGACAAGTCACAACAAAAATACCATCGTCTTTCAATACTCGAAGAATTTCCGCCAAAGCATAGGGCACTTCATGTGGATATAAATGCTCAATATTATGCGAAGAATAAACCGCGTCGACTGAACCACTTTCCACCGCGCTCATGTCAGTCAAAGTACCTTGAATATCGGGATTAACCGAAGCATCAATATCAAAACGAATTTCTTGCCAATCATCCGATTGAAAGAACGGTGTCGTACCAGCTTTATTTTGTGGGCCGCAGCCGACATGAAGTAATTTCAAAGTGCTCACCTAAGATCGCAGAATAAAAAGAATTTAGCTATAAAAGTAAATTACCATAATAAAAATGGAGCGATACAGCCCCATTTTTATCTTACTCACTACCTGTTGAAACTAGCGCTACTACTGCACTTGATCCGGACGAGAAGAAGCCAAAGCGACTTTAGGAATATGACGGAAAGAGGCCCAGTGGATTTCCAACAAAGCCATCAAACCATTGCGTACCCAACGTGCCAGAGTAGCATCATCCAATGCCATCACTTTTTCGCGATCTACTGTGCGAAAGCCACCGATAACATGCACTTGGTGATCTTCGCGGAAACTCAATTCTTTAGAAATCAACACGCCAGTTGTTTCCAACTCAGCCAAAACCACACGCATTTCGCGCATATTTTTTTCATACGCATTTAACAGCTCAAGCACAGGTTTAAAGTGTGGATTGATTTGCTCATCAACAAACACTAATTCGCCCTTAGTCTCGTTAAATTGAGGCGCAGACAAATCAGCCGCTAACAGATAGTCGTCCGTATCACCGACACGACCCAGAATAAAAGGATAGCGACGCACATGCACTGGCACGTAAGCATCGAGCCATTGATTTTTCTCGTTCAAAAAAACATTTCGCTCTCTTAACCCCAAGACCGCGATTGGATTGATCGTGCCGCTAGGTGTAAATAAAATTGGATAAAACAGAGCGGCATCTGGCAATTCAGCGGCAGCTAATGGGGCGGTTGTCAATCCACTTGCGAAGGAGAAATCCGCCGCAGGATCCAAGCGCAAAGCGCTATGCAAAGTCTTGTCTAAAGTCTGAATATTTTGAAACATATAAAAGCTCCATTAACTGAAAAACCCACCTACTAAATTCAAATGGGTTGTGTGCCATCGCAAAAAAGAAAATGACAAATAAGTGTATATATCGCGCGACCGGTCAACTACACAAGTACGCAATTCGAATAAATCAAGCCTGACATTGTAGCAGCAGCGTCGCCGGTAGTCGATTTTCTGATACCACCCAACGCAATAGAAATGCATTTCGTAGCATCAAACTACTTACGCCATATAGTTAAATATCCATCAATAGCCTGATGATTTTCCATTCTGATGGTGCGCGGCAACTGTTGTATGCAGACGAAGCAATAGATGGATGCCAATTACTGCAAATACAAGGGGTGATGCGCATATCGACCACTGGCACGCAAGCAATAGCCATTTTGCAACACGCTTTCGGACTCACTCTCGTACGCCAGCTCGGTTGAAAAAGCGAATAAGCCTCCTCCGCTCAAAAGACGGCTGGCTTGTTCAACGATAGCAGATAATTGCCCAGTATATACAAACACGTCGGCTGCCACGATAAGGTCAAAGCTAGCATTCGACTCAAGCAACATCGCCACCACTAAATCCGCCGATAAGCTTGCTGAAATGCCGCTGCCTTATTAAGTCCCACACATAAAAAAACCCACCTCTAATAGCGGTGGGTTTTAAGAATAAGATAAGGGCAATTTCTTTGCTCACAGCTCATGTCAAGCAACTACATAACAAAATCACTGGCAACAATTGCGCCGGTACCAGTCACCATGACAATAAAATCGGTAGAGTCTACGGCAGTCAGAGTGCCGTCAATATTTTGAAATGCATAGACGCCTGCCGCAGTACCTGCCACCAGCGTGTGTAAGTATGCCTGCGCGGTAATATTCGACGACGATGAGACAATAGTCGCTGGCGTTTGAATCGTCTCAAGCTTTTCTACACCGCTATCGATAGAATGATTCAAGGTATTGACTGTTGCACCTGCGTGCAATACCTCTACCCCAGCTGATACTGCGTTTGCCGGAGCATCAATGGCAGCAAACATAGAGTGGTCAACAAGCAGATCTGCAGCACCAGGCACCGACGCCAAATTGATGGTCTCATTATCTACATTCAAAATAGCCATTTAAAACTCCTGGTAACTTAATTACGGACTGAGATTGGCGCTCCACCTAACAGTTCGCACTTTTAGAAGCCACCTACATCATTAATGGGTAAGGATAACATGATACCCTCCTCTTTTTTGTGACGCACATCACAAAAATGATGGCACAGTGCCAGAGCACGCCGCGTTTGGATTTCTCTTGATGGCCAGCCTTGACCGACAATTGATCCGCAGGGCACACCCTACCTCGACGTTGTCGTTGGTTTCATTCATAAAAAAACCCATCTCTTTGCAGACGTGAGTCTTTTGTTTCGCACAACAGAGAGGCTATTTTCTCCCTGCTGTTTGAGTTACATGGGTCGCTTGCGCCACCCATGTTTTTACTTTACAACCGACTACTAAGCATACTGAATTAAGCGATGAAGTCACCAGCAACGATAGAACCCGCGCCAACGATTTTAACGATAAAGTCAGTTGCATCAACTGCACCTACTGTGCCACCGATGTTTTGGAAAGCATAAGTACCAGCTGCTGTACCAGCGCTTACTGTGATGATGTAAGCCTGAGTATTTGCTGCCAATGTCGCGCCAGCTGCTGTTGCTGCTGTTGCGATTGCTGCTGCCAATGTTGCTGTGTCAGCTGAAGCGATTACCAAAGAGTTCAATGTAGTTGCTGCTGTACCTGTTTTGAATACGTCAGCACCCGCTACTTTGAAGTTACCGATGGTATCGATTGCAGAGATCACAGAACCAGTCATGATCGTATCAGCACCTGTTTGTGTTGCAGACAAGTTGATCGTGTCTGCACCACTACCGCCAGTGATTGTTGCAGCACCAGTACCGCTACCCAACACGTTCAATGTCTGACCACCTGAGCCCAAAGTTACATTATTGATCGCAGTAGCAGCAGACTTAGTGAAATTCAAAGTCACACCAGCACCGTTTTCGTTAGTGACAGTCCATGCTGCATTGGTACCACCAGTGACATTGACCGTCTCGACACCTGTAACTTTTGCAGACATATCTAAAGCTGCTGTAACTGCGCCTACATTCAAAATATCATTACCAGCGCCACCATTGATACCATTCGCAGCCACTGTCGCAGTGATAATCGCATCACCGACATTAATGACATCATCGCCCGTACCGCCTGTGACAGAGATCAAACCAGCCGCCGCAGTAAACGTATTTGCGCCGTTAGCCAAAACATAATTTTCCACAGTCGCGTTACCCGCGATAGTACCGGCAGTAGCAAAGGTAAATGCATTCGTACCTGTAGCAGTAATGCTTGTGAACGCGGCGTATTGTGCTGCATTCAAAGTGATCCCTGCATTGGATGCAACTACCAAGCTTTCAAATCCACTGATATTTGCACCGGAAATGTTTGAAGAAGCAACTAAGCTCAAGACGTCACTAGTACCAGAGCCTGCACTGAATGTACCACTGTAAGTTTTACCTTCCATGGTCAAGTTATTGTTACCTGTACCTAAGTTGACATTTCCAGCCAACATAGAGTTGCCAGAATTCGCAAGGTACACACGATCGTTACCAGTACCACCATTCACGGTAGTAACACCAGCCGTTGCCACGTTGAAGTAGACATCAGATGATGTATTGTCTATTGTGACTGTCTTGATGTTGGTAATGGTATTGCCGCCACCGATAACGATACTACCACCACCTGTGAAGGTGATCGTATCATTGTCGCCCGCATTACCATTGACTGTGGTACCGACAAGCGCTGCTGCATTGCCAGTAAAGTTATCGTTCACGCCTGCTGTGCTGTTGAATACGCCGCCAGCCGTCAAAGTGATAGCCGCCAATGCCTGGCCACCACCATTAGATGGTGTAGTACCAATAATACCTGCAGTCGCAGTAGCACCGCCGGATGTACCCACTGCGTTCGATGTCGTCGTGTTGTTTACACCACCACCCGTTGCATTGGAGGACGACGTTACGTCGAAGACCAAAGTACCACCGGTCACTGTGATAAAGGACAGATCGATGTTATTCGCACCAGCGATATCATCAACAATCGTCAATTGATGTGGGCCCACGCCAGAGAATGTCAGCATCGGACCAGACAGATTCAATGCGGCACGAGCTGCTACCAAGGCTGCGTATTGTGAAGCAGTGATAACTACAGCAGAGTTTGCTGTGATGTTTTCGATGCCAGACAATGTTGCGCCTGCCAAGTTGATCGCACCGTAAGTGACCAATGTATCGTTACCTGCGCCCAAGTTGATCGTGTCTGTTACTACACGAGCTACTGCTGTTGCAGTAGATTGTGTGTTCAACGCTACACCGTTTTCAGATGTGTTGTATGTACCAGCAACATAGTTACCCAACAAGACAACGCGGTCGCCACCAGCGCCTAATTGCAAGAAGTTACCACCACGGCCCAATGTCACGTCCAAAGCGGAAGCTGCTGTCAATGCGCCTGCATCGATCGATACACCAACCGTTGCTGCTGCAACGTTGACGTTGTCGATTGCACGGATAGTCAAACGCTCAATGTGTGTTGTTGTGTTAGCAGCTTGGAAGCTGTCAACCAATGCGTCAACGATAG